>JBEKLQ010000096.1:0-31650 GCA_050010115.1 Acidimicrobiales bacterium
TTTGGCGGCGGGTAACCGGGCCCTTTGGCCTTGGTACTGGTGGTCGAGGTCGACTGTGCCGATACCGACGATGTCACTGCGCCAACGATCATCGTTGTCGCGATCGCGGCCACCCCGCCCGTCCACAGGGCACGGCGGTGCTGGCGATTGGATAGTCTCATCACTCCCCCTTGTTTGTTTTGTCTGTTATTCCCTCGGATTTGTCTGTTATTCCCTCGGGGTCACTCCTCCTTGGCTGTTTTTGTTTGTGATTCCGTCGGGACTATCCCGCCCGAGTTTCTTGTCTTGTGTTCGTCCAACCCGGGTATCGACGGTGCCAATTACCCTTAGACGGACGACGCGTACCGCCGTGAGTGCATGAGATGGACAGGCCTCAAAAGCAGCCGGCGGCGGTGTCCCGCCTCGGCCGCCTCGGCCGTGGTTAACGATCGCCATCCACTGACTGTTCATTCCCCGCGTCCAATCCCCCCGTGGCCCCGGCATCTCCTGTCTTGAGCCCTCCATGCCGGTGCCACGCCTTGGCTTGCCAAATAGAGACGCACCTGCTTACCGAACAGTAACACCGGGTGTTTGGCCCAGTCAACGCCTCTAAGTGGTCCGGCCCGTAAATACATGGGTGTAACTGGCGGTGGGTGCGGATGATCGGAGCTGTCGATGGGCAGGCCGAGCCCGTTCGTCGTCGTCCTGAGCGACGAGGTTCGCCGCGAGCTTGAACGGCGAGTCCGCAGCGGCCGCAGTCAGCATCGAGATGTCGTGCGGACCCAGATCGTGCTGCTTGCTGGCGATGGTGCGGACAACACCACGATCGCGGCATGGCTCGACATCGCCGTGAACACGACTTCGAAGTGGCGCAAGCGATTCGCCTGCGAGGGGATCGCAGGGCTGTCGGATCGGAAGCGATCCGGTCGGCCAAAGGTGATAGGTGCGGCGGTCGTCGCTGAGGTGACAGCGATCGCCTGCGAGCTGCCGGCGACGAGGAACCTCCCCTTCAGCCGCTTCTCCTCAGCGGAGATCGCGGCGGAGGTCATCGCTTCGGGGGTCACCAACGCGCTCAGCGCCTCGTCTGTGCGACGCATCCTTCACGACGCCGTGATCCGTCCCTGGCGGCACCGGTCCTGGATCTTCCCCCGCGACCCGAAGTTCGCGGAGAAGGCCGGCGTCGTCCTCGACCTCTACGAGCGGGTCTATGGCGGGCGGGAGCTCCTCGACGACGAGTTCGTCATCTCGAGCGATGAGAAGACCTCCATCCAGGCGCGCTGTCGCTGCCATCCGAGCCTTCCGCCGGGGAGGGCCCGCCTCATGCGCGTCGAGCACGAGTACGAGCGCAAAGGGGCGCTCAACTACCTCGCCGCCCTCGACGTCCATAGCGGGCTTCTGATCGGGCGCTGCGAGGAGAAGACCGGCATCGTGGCCTTCGCGCGCCTTCTCACAGACGTGATGGCACGAGAGCCCTACGCGTCGGCCCGCACGGTGTTTGTGGTCTGCGACTCAGGCAGCAGCCACCGTGGGCAGGCCTCGGTCGACCGGACGCGGGAGAAGTGGCCAAACGTCATCCTCGTGCACGTCCCGGTGCACGCCAGCTGGCTCAATCGAGATCGTCTTCTCCATCTTGCAGCGCAAGGTTCTCTCCCCGAACGATCTGGTCGACCTCGAGGCGCTGGCCGAGCGGATCGCCTGCTTCGAGCGCCGCTTCAACGCGAAGGCTCAGCCCTTCGGTTGGAACTTCACCCGCGCCGATCTCGAGGCGTTCTTGGACAAGCTGCACACTCACGAGGACGCCCCGGGAGAACAGGCCGCGTAGATTCACCGTGTGGCGATCCCGGAATCGACAAAGGCGAGCCTGCGATCCCGCCTGGAGTCTCGACGAAGCGAGCGGTGGCCTTCGCTCACCGAGCTCGAGACGACCTTTCGAGCCAACTTATCCAGTCTACCTGGACTTATTGAGCTGGCGGGGGAGGGCTCGAACCTCCAACCTCCTGATCCAAAGTCAGGCGTTCTGCCGGTTGAACTACCCGCCACAGTCGCACGCTTCAGGCGTCCCGAGCGCGCAGACGACCACACCAGCCTGACACACGCAGGCAGGCCGTCTGACTACGCGGCGTGGTTCGAGCCAGACGATCGCCAATGCACCCCGGGACTCAGCGGCGTCGGTTCAGCGAGTTGCCGACAGCGTGTGGCCGCAGGCCCCACAGAAGATGACCGTCACGCTGCCGAAGGACCGCCGCCTCCCGGTCGCCGTGCCACCGGATGGCGTGATCGTGGTGACGGCGAGCACCTCGCTCAACAGCTGACCGCAGCCCGGGCACAGCGGTGGGGCAAGCTCTTGCTGCTGAGAGGCGCCGGACTCGTCCGACGCCTGTCCGTCCATGTCACCCGCCGAACCTCGGGCGCCGGCTCCGTCCGGGCTTTGGCGGAAACCCTGAGCGGCGTCGGCGCCGATTACGCCGGCGGCGACGAGGTCGCGCACATGCGCCTCTCGCGCCTGCAGAATGTCCGAGCGGAGCTCATCGAGCTGGAGGCCCATGTTGCGCAGGACGAGTGCGGCGACACTAGTTGCCTGCTGGATGATCCCGAGCAACAGGTGCTCCGGTCTCACCACATCGTCCTCCAGGGCGTCGCTCTCCTGGCCGGCAAGCATCAGTACCTGCTTGGCACGAGCAGTGAGCGACGGCACGACCTGCTGAGAGGCGCTTCCGACGCGCCCGGCACCACCCACTTGGGCCCGGACCTCGGTGGCGACGATTCCGTGCTGAGCGAGGATTGGGGCGACGATCAGATCGCCGCCGAGCAGCAACCCCAACAAGACGTGCTCCGTACCGGTGAAGTCATGACCGAGGCTTGTTGCCTCCTGGCCGGCGATGTCGAGGACGTGCAAGCTCTCCGGGCTCAGTTCTTCCAGCACGACTTCGACGCTACCCGAGGTGCCTCGGACGCAGGCGGCTCATTGAATCCTCCAGGCCACGCCGAGTTTCCACGGCCTCGGTGCCAGCCGGAGCGCGCCAGCCGGAGCGCCGACCGCCCGGCCTGCCGAGAGGGCCGGACGCACGGTTTGGACGAGAGATGGCCCAGGAGCGACTATCCTCACCCACGCCATGGGTTCCCTGATCAAAAAGCGCCGCAAGCGCATGCGCAAGAAGAAGCACAAGAAGATGTTGAAGCGCACCCGCTGGCAGCGTCGCGCCGCCGGCAAGTAGCCCGGCAGACCGCTTCAGCGCCGCCGCCTCTCGACGCAAGCCGGGCTGCTCAGTAAGCAGGTACAGCCCGTACGAGCTTGACCAGGGCTGATTCACCTTCGGCCACGATCGCCGCCACGAGGTGGCGCTCGACCTCCGACAGTCGGTTGTGCTCGCTCTCGAGCCACCACGTTCCCCCGCTGCCTGCCAACGACGGACGTTCCCCGGCGACGTCAGCGATCAGGTCTCGCCACCACGCGAGGCGCGGCTCGGCGACCAGAGCAGCAGGCTCGAGGTCGTTGCCATGCTCGCCCCTCGGGCCACCCAGAGTGTCCCAGGCCGAGTACACGGCTGGTGTCGAGACGTGCAGCTTCGGTACCACGAGGAGGTACTCCGCCTCCTCGTGGTCGAGCGGCTCCACCACCTCGCCGATGCCGCCGACGTTCGCCCGGCCGCCACTGACGCAGAAGGGCACGTCGGCTCCGATCCGCGCCGCCACGCCGAGATCCCGGCACCCAGCCCAACGCAGGACTGCGGCGGCGTCCGACGATCCTCCTCCGAGGCCGGCGCCGGCGGGGATGCGTTTCGTCAGGCGCACCCTGGCCGTCCGCCCGGCAGCGGCCAACGCCACTTCGACGAGGTTCGGTCCGGCCTGCCCGGCGCCGGGCTGGCCCGCCCCCACAACCCCCCCGACCCAGTCCACGTCATCGACGACCTCGACCGACGTCGGAACTCCGCCGATGATCTCGAGCCCGTCACAGAGGTCGACCGTCACCATCTCGGCTTGAAGTAGGTGATAACCGTGATCCCGGCGACCGGTGATCCGCAGCTGGCTGGTCAGTTTGGCGGGTGCTGTCAGGACGGCGGGATCTCGGTTCCTGGTGACTCCCCCACCACCGGCTTCGTCGGCATCGCCCGCGCGCACGCCGCCAGCTTGCCCCAAGTCTCGATCCCGATCTCCTCGGGACGGCGCGTCGGCTCGACTCCCGCAGCGCAAAACGCCTCCTCGGTGACCATCCCGGCGAGCGAACGCCGCAGCATCTTCCGCCTCCCGGCGAAACCCGCCCTCACCAACCGATCGATCTCCTCGAACCCGGCGGTCGATACCGGAACGGCGGGCTCAGCCCGGCGGATGATCTCGACGAGGACCGACTCGACCTTGGGGCGGGGCAGGAAGACATCGGCGGGCACCCTCGCCACGACCCGCGCATCGGCGAAGTACGAGACCCGGACCGAGACGGCGCCATAGGCACTCGAGCCGGGACCGGCCGCCAAGCGCTCGCCCGCTTCCCGTTGGACCATGACGAGCATCCTCGAGATCGCCGGCACCTCCACGAGGAGGTCGAGGACGAGCGGAGTGGCGATGTTGTACGGGAGGTTCGCCACGAGCACCCAGCCTGGTTCGGGCACGGCCTCGCCGGCAGCCCCTGCTTCAGCGCCGAGCAGCTCGGCCCAATCGCAGGCCATCGCGTCAGCCCGCAGCACGGTCACTCCGAGCGGCTCCACGAGCTCACGCAGCAAGGGCTCGAGGTATCGGTCGATCTCCACTGCGAGCACGTGCGCCTTGGTCGCGGCCAGCGCGACGGTGAGCGAGCCGAGTCCTGCACCGATCTCGACAACCCGGTCGCCCGGGCCTACGCCAGCCAGCCGGGCGACGCGCTCGACGACATTCGGGTCGACGACGAAGTTTTGGCCCAAAGCCCGCGACGGCGAGATGCCATGGGCCCGCAACGTGGCGGCGATCTCGGCCCGGCCGGGAGGTCGTCTCGTCACTACGGGCGGCGGGTCACCGCAGGCCCGCGATCACCCTCGGAGCCTCAACCGTGGAGGTTGAACACGACGTTGGCATTTGCCGTCGTGGCCTGCGCCACCGAGGCGTCGTCGAGGCCCTTCAACGAGGCGATCGCCGCACCCACGAGCGGCACGTAGGCCGGCTCGTTCGCTTTGCCACGATGGGGAACCGGCGTCAGGAACGGGCTGTCAGTCTCGACCAGCATCCGGTCCATCGGGCAGATCGTGGCCGCTTCCCGGAGGTCGTTCGCGCTCGTGAAGGTGACGATGCCGCTGAACGACAGGTACGCGCCCCTATCGAGGCAAGCCCGAGCCTCGTCCGGCCCACCGGTGAAGCAGTGGAAGACCATCCGGCTCGGCGCGCCCTCGGCGTCCAGCACGGCAAACGTGTCCTCCCACGCCTCTCGGGTGTGGATCACCAGCGCCAGGCCGTGGCGGTGCGCAAACCCAACCTGCTCAGCAAAGACCTTCCGCTGCACAGCCCGAGGCGAATGGTCGTAGTGATAGTCGAGCCCGCACTCGCCCACCGCCGTCACCTTGGCCCTCGACAAGCCGAAGACGGAGAGCTCGTCCAGGTACGACCGCACGCCTCCGAGGCCGGTGCTGGCGTCATGCGGGTGTAGGCCGACTGTCGCCCACAGTTCGACCGGCGGTGACCCGTAGCCACTTGTCTCGCCGGCGATCGCGACCGCATGCCGCGAGCTTTCTTCGTCAGTCCCGACTACCACCAGCCGGCGGGTGCCCTGCTCCTGTGCCCGGTCGAGCACCGCATGAAGGTCCTTCGCCGTCTGCAGGTGGCAGTGGCTGTCGGTCCACAGCGGCAGCGCCGCCAACCGATCGATGCGCTCGGCAGTCGACAGCTCCGCATGATCGTCCCGTGGACGATGCTCCTCGGACTGGCGCTGTTTGGCAGCCGGAGCCTCGTGCTCTGCCTGATCACGCCGGCCACGACCGAAGATACGCCCGAAGCCGCTCATTCGGCTTCGACCGCCCGCCTCGGGAACAACGGCAACCCTTTCTCGACAGCGAGCCCGCCGGGGTACCCACCCCACCCGAGCACCCCGTCGGGCCCCACGTTGCCGGCGGCAGCGGGTGACGCGGACAGGCCCAAGCGCCGCCAGATCTCAGCGGCCGCGTCTCCGAGCACCGGGGAGATGAGAACTGCGACGATGCGCAGCACCTCCAAGGCGTCGCCGAGCACACCGTCGACCACGGGGCCCGGATCGAGCTTCCACGGCGCGACCGCCTCCAGTTCGGCATTGGCAGCGTGGATGAGGCGCCAGGTGACCTCCAGGGCGTCTTGCGGCGCGAACGACCGCCAATGCCGGATGACCTCCGGCGTGAGCACGGCTGTCAGTTCTGCCAGTGGGGACTCAGAAGCGGCGCGTGGCGCCGGCCCGGTGCCACCACACTTCGACCCGACGACGGTGGCCACGCGTGACAGCAAGTTCCCGAGGTTGTTGGCGAGATCGGAGTTGTAGCGGGCGACCAAGCCCTCGTAGGAGAACTCCCCGTCGGCCCCGAGCCCAACCTCACGGAGCAGGTAGTAACGCAGAGCATCGTTCCCCACGTCAGATGCGAGGTCGACCGGCGAGATCTGGTTGAACGCGCTCTTGCCCATCTTCTTGCCGCGCACGAGAAGAAACCCAGTCACCACGTACGACGCCGGTGGATCGATCCCGGCTGCCATGCACATGGCCGGCCACCACACGCAGTGGAAGCGGATGATGTCCTTACCGATCAAATGGCAGACGGACGGCCACCACTTGGAGAATCGATCGGGGTCGCTGCCGTAGCCGATGGCCGAGATGTAGTTCACGAGCGCGTCGTACCAGACGTAGAACACATGGTCCTCGTCCCAGGGAACCGGGATGCCCCAGTCGATCGACGTGCGCGTGATGGAGATGTCCTGCAAACCCCCGCGGATGATGCCGAGCGCTTCGTTCCGCCGGGTCTCGGGGAAGATCGCGCTCGGGTGCGCCTCGTACCACTCCACCAGCCGCTCCGAGAAACGGCTCAGCTCGAAGAACCAATTCTCCTCGGTAAACCACTCGACCGGCCGTTCGTGAACCGGACAATTCTGCCCCTCCAGGAGCTCGGCCTCGTTGTAGTACGCCTCGCACGACACGCAGTACCAGCCCTCGTAGGTGCCCTTGCGAAGGTAGCCGTTGTCGTAGATCGCCTGCATGAAGTGCTGGACGCTGCTGTGGTGCCGTGGCTCGGTCGTGCGGATGAAGTCGTCGTTCGAGATCTGCAGCGCCTTCCAGGCTTCACGGAATCGCTCGCTCATCCGGTCCGTCCACTCGTGCGGAGTGACACCGTGGTCCTCTGCAACCCGCAACACTTTCAGCCCGTGCTCGTCCGTCCCGGTAAGGGACCAGACCTCCTCGCCCTCGAGGCGGTGCCAAGCGGCCAACGCATCGGCGACGATCGTGGCGTAGCCGTTCCCGAGGTGGGGAACGTCGTTCACGTAGAAGATCGGGGTGGTCACGTAAAAGCGGCCGGTCACACGGCGCAGCCTACCGATCGCGTGGCGCGCCCCCTTGCTGCGGAACAGCCTTGACTGCTGCGTCGTAGACGGCACTTCGCCCGACTCCTCGCCTGGCCGACACCTCCCGCACGGCGTCCCGCCGGGATAGCCCGGCACCGACCAACGACTCCACCTCGGCTGCCAGCTCGCCGGCGCTCGGCAGCTCGGCACCCTCAGCCGGCGTGCCGCCGACCACCAAGACGAATTCGCCACGGGGAGCGACCTCGGCAACACGCGCCGCTGCACCGCCCAGTGTCGTCCGCAACACCTCCTCGTGCAGCTTGGTCATCTCCCGGCAGACGGCCACGGGGCGATGCGCACCGCAGACGGTCGCCAGATCGGCGAGCGTCGCCGCGATCCGGTGCGGTGCCTCGAAGCACACGCTCGGACAGGGGGACGATGCCACGTCAGCCAGCCGAGCTCGGCGTGCCGCCCCGCTGCGGGGAAGGAACCCCTCAAACCTCCAGCGATCGAGGCGCATCCCCGAGACTACGAGGGCCGCGAGCACCGCCGAGGGCCCCGGCACGACCGTGATGCGAAAACCCGCTTCAGCGGCAGCCGCGACGAGGCGCTCACCCGGGTCCGACACCGCCGGTGTGCCGGCGTCGCTGACGAGGGCGACCGTGCGCCCGGAAGCGAGCTCCGACAACAGCCAAGGCACTCGCTCGGCCTCGTTGTGAGCGTGCAGGGACTTGAGTTGTCGAGCGGCGATGTCGAGGCGCTTCAGCATCGCGCCGGTGTGACGCGTATCCTCGCAGCAGACGACATCGGCGGTGCCGAGCGCCGCCGCGGCGCGAGGGGACAAATCACCGAGATTGCCGATCGGCGTGGAGACGAGCACCAACTCCCCGCCGGCGGCCGAGTGTCCTTCGCCGCCGTCCGGCGGCTGGCTCACTCCTTGATCTCCAAGCGATCACCGATCTTGAGACCCCACCGATCGAACGCGCCAGCCTCCGCCTCGACTATTGAGCGGGCCCGCAACCGAGGGTAGGTGACACGGTGCGGCCGGAGCGTCGTCATGTCGATGACGACGAGATCGCGATCGAGCCACGCGACGTCGATCACAAAACGCATCCCCACCGAATGCACACCTTTCGTATGCGGGAGCACCAAGGCTCCGGAGAGCCCGGACCGCCCGAGCAGGCCACGGTTGCGCGCCAGGAACGACTGCGCCACATCGGCACTCGCGAGCACGTCTCCGTCACGGAGCAACCACGCCATCAGAACCGGATTCTGTCACGCGAGAGGCCCGCTACACTCTGCGCCACTGTGTCGAAGAGAACCACGAAGCGGAAGCTCCGCAAGAAGAAGAAGGCCAACCACGGCAAGAAGCCCAACTGCGGCAGGGGCTGACGCCTTCAGGAGTCACTGATCGCCGGCGTTAGGGTCGCCAGGCGATGCCCCGGGTGTTCAGCACTTCCACGAGCACGCTCGGCTCGTCGCTGATGATCCCGTCGACGCCGATATCGCACAACTGCTCCATCTCGTCGCGGTCGTTGATCGTCCACACGTGCACTGCCAGCCCAGCTGAATGGGCTGACTCGACGAACTCCTCGTCCACGACGACGAGGTCATGGAAGGTCGCCGGCACCTGCAACGCTACGTGGCGACTCACTTCTGGAGGCGGTGCTTCTCCGGCGCGGACCGCCCGGAAGAACGTCCCCACCGCGAGTGTGCCCGCTGACGTGGCGATCTCCGGTGCGTACTCGGAGAAGGCAGCGGTGGCTCCGTCGATGAACGACGCCACGATCACGTCGTCCGTGCGTCCGTGCTCGCGGATCAAGTCGGCAAGCAGGCGTTCGTAGGCAACGACATCAGGCGCCGTGCGCTTGATGTCGAGGTTCAGCGGGATGCCAGGCGTGCAGTCGAGGACCTCGGTAAGGGTCGCGATCCCGAACGAATGGTCTGCGGGGGCACGGCCCCTGAAGCTGTAGGCGGACGGCTCACAGTCGCTCTGCACGTCCTCGCCCGGAACGAACCAGTAGGAGTTGTCGAGCTCCAGGAGCTCGGCGAGCGAGTACGAGGCAATCTGACCGGCCACGTTCGTCGTGCGGTCGAGCGTCGGATCGTGACAGACGACGAGGTGGCCATCCGCCGTGGCGTGGACGTCGAGCTCGATCGCCGTCGCTCCCCCCTCGATCGCCCGCCGGATGGCGTACAGCGTGCTTGAAGGGGCCTCGCGGGCACCGCCCTGGTGGGCGAAGCAGATCACACGACGGCCAAGCCAGGGGTTTTCCGGCACGCCTCGTGTCTACCAGGTCTCTGCTCTGTCGCTGCGGGAACTATCGTCGGCAGCGCCATGATCGACCACATCCTCCTCGACGTCATCGGGGCGATCCGTGAAGCGTTCGAGGGTGCGCTCCTCGAGCAACAGGCCGTCGAGGAGCGCTTCCAGGTCGACGTATTCCTCGGCGACGTGTCGTTCGAGACCTCGTACAGCTTGCCCGGCGAGGGTAACCCGGCTCGGGTGCGCGCCGATCTCACGCTCGACTGGCCGACTTGGAGCCAGAGCTCCTACCGGTCCTGGTCGATCGGGGAGAGCGCGGCGGAGCCGCCAGAGCTGATCCTGGAACTGGCGTTCCGGCTGCAGAATCTCGTGGGCGCACCGGACCACGCCAAGATCCTCACCGTGCTCGACCCTGAGGGCCCGCAAATCGGTTCCGAGCATCTGGAGCGAGCGGCCCCGACCTTGGAGCAGTGCTTCGATGGTGCGCCCGAGCCCACCTGCGCGTTCGAGGTCGCCTACCAGGGAAGCCTGCGCCTCGACGACAGCGTGCTCGAGGACCCGTCGAAGCTGGACGAGGAGATCGCCACGCTCGCCCGCTGGGTGGCCAGCGCGCTCGTGCGCCTGGCGGACCTGCAACTGGCGTTCCGACCACCCGAAGAGGACACCCTGCCGGGCTGAGCCTTCGACGCGCCGCGCTGGGTGCTCAGCCGCTGAACAGGCCCTCGGGTATCGCATCCTGCAGCCGGATCGCGGGGCGCGCCCCGAGGTGCCCGATGACCTCAGCAGCTGCGAAGCTCCCAATACGGAGTGCGCCCTCCGGGCCGGCGCCGTGGGTGAGCCCGTACAGGAACCCCGCAGCGAACAAGTCACCCGCGCCGGTCGTGTCCACGACGTGGGCGACCTCGTCGGCCCTGACGGCCGCCTCGCCATCAGGTGTCACCACGAACGCCCCCGATGCCCCGAGCGTCACGACCGCGACAGATCCGTCACGCCTCAAGGCGGCGGCCGCACCGGCGACAGAGTCGGCTCCGGTCAAGCCGAGCGCCTCGTCAGCGTTGCCGAGCAGTACGTCGACGGCCCCACCGAACACCATCTCTAAGATGCGATCCCGGTGCCGAGACACGACGAACGGGTCTGACAGAGAGAGGGCCACCAGCGTCGAGGCGCCCTCGGCGAGCTCCATAGCCCGGTCCAGTGCCGCCGCCGCCGCCGGGGCATCGAGGAGATAGCCCTCGACATAGACGACCCGGGCTCGGTCGACGCCTGCCTGCTCGACCGTCTCGGCTGCCAGCTCGCTGGCCGCACCAAGGCTCGTCGCCATCGAACGCTCTCCCCTGGTGGCGACGAGGACGTGGCACACACCGGTCGGCAGCCCGCTCGAGACGGTCGTCACACTGGCTGCCACGCCCAACTGCTGAAGGTCCGATGCGTACCATGACCCAGCCTTGTCGTCCCCGACTGCCCCGGCGAAGCCCGGCGAACCACCGAGCGATGCGATGCCGGCCGCCGTGTTGGCGGCCGATCCGCCCGCGACCTCGTGCCACCCGCTGAAGGCTCGCTCGATCTCGGCGGCGCGCTCACCATCGACCAGCGTCATCGCTCCCAGTTCCAACCGAGCCGAGACAACATCGTCCAACGTCGCATGCGCAAGGCGGTCCACGAGCGCGTGGCCGAGGCACAGCACGTCGATGGGTCGGTCGTTCCAGTTGTCAGCACGAAAGGGCCATGGTGGATCGGGCACGGGCCGAGACGGTAGCTGCTCCCCGGGACCGGGGCCTCACACACGGCAGTTAGCCTGCGACCTCATGACGACCGAAGACGGCGACGACGCCGACTACCGGCTCCCACGCAACGCCATCCCCCGGCGTTACTCGCTCGAACTCGCTCCCGACCTCGGCTCGGCCAGCTTCCGCGGCCACGTCGCCATCGAGATCGACCTTACCGAGCCCATCGGCCAGATCGTTCTCAATGCCGCCGAGCTCGAGGTGTCAGACGTCACGCTCCACAAGATCGGGAGCGCAGAGAGGCAGCCGCTGGGCGTGAGCCTCGACGAGACACTCGAGCGCGCTGTGTTCACCCTCCCCGACACGGTCGAACCGGGCTCGTACGTGCTCGAGTGCGCGTTCTCCGGTGTGCTGAACGACAAGCTGCGGGGCTTCTACCGGAGTCGGTTCACGGATCCTGACGGCATCGAGCACACGCTCGCCACGACTCATTTCGAGTCCACCGACGCGCGCCGAGCGTTCCCGTGCTTCGACGAACCGGACATGAAGGCGGTCTTCTCGATCGCCCTCGATATCGACGACAGCCTGTTCGCAGTGTCGAACGGGGCGGAGATCTCCGCAACTCCGAGTGGTGAGGGCCGCAAGCGGATCGCCTACGAGGACACGATCATCATGTCCACGTACCTGGTGTGCTTCGTGATCGGGCCGCTCGAGGCAAGCAATCCCGTGCATGTCGGCAACACACCGATCCGGGTGATCACACCCATCGGCAGACTGCACCTCACACCGTTCGCGCTCGAGGTGGCCGTGCACGCCCTCAAGTGGTACACGGAGTACTTCAGCCTCCCCTACCCCGCCTCCAAGCTCGACCTCGTCGACGTGCCCGACTTCGCCCAAGGGGCCATGGAGAACCTTGGTTGTGTCACGTTCCGCGAGACGGACCTCCTCTGTGACCCGGAGACATCATCGATCCCGGAGCTCAGCCGTATCGCCGAAGTGATCGAGCACGAGATCGCTCACATGTGGTTCGGCGACCTCGTCACGATGAAGTGGTGGAACGGGATCTGGCTGAACGAGGCGTTCGCCACGTTCATGAGCATCCTGTGCCTCGACGACTTCCGTCCCGAGTGGCAGCGGTGGGTGACCTTCGGTCGGGAGAAGGACCACGCGCTCGCGATCGACGCCCTCCACTCGACGCGCCCGATCGAATTCGGCGTGCGCGAGCCCGAAGAGGCCGAGGCGATGTTCGACGCGCTCACCTACCTGAAGGGCGGCAGCGTCGTGCGGATGCTCCAGCAGTACCTCGGTGGGGACCGGTTCCGGGACGGCGTGCGGCGGTACCTCGAGACGCACCAGTTCGGGAACACCGAGACGACGGACCTGTGGGATGCCATCGAGTCGGTTGCCACTGACCAACCGGTACGAGCGCTCATGGACAGCTGGATCCTCCAAGGTGGCTCGCCGCTCGTCACAGCTCGGCGCCGCGGCGACGAGCTGGAGCTGACACAACAGCCCTTCTCGTGGCTGCCATTGGGCGAGCTCGACCAGTCCACCGGCGAATCGTCCGCGATCGGCCACGACTGGATCATCCCGATCCGGATCGCCGAGCGCACCCCAGGCACGATCCCCGGAGCCGCCGGAGAGGTGGAACCGGTTCAAGCGGTGCTGCTCGGTCCTGCACCGAACGCCTCGGAGGTGCTGCGAGTCCGGATCGGCGGCGGTCTCCCGGTCGTCAATGCCGGTGGCTCGGGTGCTTACCGTCTGCGCTACCACGGCCAGTTGCTGGAGGAGATCAGGGCGAACCTCACCAGCCTGACGGCGCTCGAGCGCTTCAACCTCGTCTCGGACATGTGGGCCGCGACACTCGCGAGAGTCTCACCGCTCGACGACTTCCTCTCACTTGCTCGGAGCCTCCGCGGCGAGTCGGATCCCAACGTCTGGGGTGTGGTGATCAGCGCCATGGTGATGCTCGACATCGTGGTCGGCACCGACGATCGGCCCGCGCTCCAGCAGGTGATCCGGGATCTGTTCGGACCGGAGATCGAGCGATTGGGCTTTGACCGGCAGGTCGACGACACCCAGGAGATCTCGCGTGCTCGCGCCGCGTTCATCTCGGTCCTCGGCACCGTGGGCGCCGACGAGACCGTGCGCGCCCGGGCGCGTGACGCCTTCGCCCAAGCGAGCGCGACCACCACAGCGCTGCCCTCTGACACTGCGGAGTCGATCCTTCAGGTGGTCTCGTATTCAGGAGGCCGGGCGGAATTCGACGCCCTGCGTGACCGATTCGAGCACCCGATCGACCCGATCGATCAGATCCGGCACCTAGGGGCGATGTCGTGCATCCGCGTCCCCGAGCTGATTGCCGAGTTGCAGGAGATGGCACGGAGCGAGATCCGTAGCCAGGACGCGCCCTCGGTGTTGCGCGCGCTGTTGGCGAACACAGCCGCCGGAGCGTCTACCTGGAAGTTCGTGACCGAGCACTGGGACGAGTTGCGGGAGCGCTTCCCGACCCACTCGATACCGTCGATGCTGGGTGGGATCTCCCGGCTTGCGGACATCGACGCCGACGGGAAACCGGTCCTTGCCGGCGCCGTGCGTGCGTTCCTCGCCGACCACCCGCTCGGTGGGCACCAGCGGACCGTCGAACAGGCTCTTGAGCGCTTGGCAGTCAATGTGGGTTTCGTGCAGGAGCAGCGGCCGACGCTCGGCGAGCTGCTCGGCAAGTCCTGACCGGCCGCAGGCCGGGACACCGTCGGGTCGCGGAGCACGGCGCCCGATGAACCTCGCCGTTGCGGTCGCCACGGGAGCGCTCGTCATCCCTGCCGAGCTACCGGACAAGACGTTCATCTCGTGCGTCGTGCTGGCTTCGCGCAACCGTGCCCTGCCCGTCTACATCGGCGCGGGTCTGGCGCTCACGGTTCAGGCACTGATCGCCGTCGTCGCCGGCGGCCTGCTGGCGTTGCTCCCACACACCGCCGTGCGGATCGTGGTGGCGGCGCTGTTCATCGGGGGCGCGCTGTACCTCATCTTCGTACCTGAGAAGGCCGAGCAAGCCAAGGGTGAGCGCCTCGGCGAGCACGTGATCCCCGTGATCTCGAACTGGCGCGTGATGCTGACGACGTTCTCCATCATCGCCCTGGCTGAATTCGGGGACATCACCCAAGTGCTCATCGCCAACCTCACGGCCCGCTACCGGGATCCGGTGGGGGTGTTCCTGGGGGCGACTGTGGGTTTCTGGTTGGTGTCGGCCCTGGGGGTACTCGCCGGCAAGTCGATCACCCGGTACGTTCCCTTGGGTGTGGTCCGGCGTATCTCGGGCGTTGCCCTGCTCGGCTTCGGCATCTGGACGATCGTGAGCCTGGTCCGTTGAGCACGCCCCCGCCGCCGACACCGACGGCCGAACGCGTGCTGGAGGCCGCGCGTGCGGCTACCGGCTTCATGCCCGACGACGAGGGCTTGGCTCTGAGTCGCGTGGCCGGTCTCGTCGGCAACCTGCCGGCCGGCGAAGGAGGTGACGTGATCATCGAGGTCGGGGCGTACTGCGGCCGATCCACGCTGTACCTCACCCACGGCATCCTCGCCGCCGCCTCCGGGAGGCACCAGGCGACCCGCCCGGCATCGCGCACGATCGTGTTCAGCGTGGACCACCACCACGGCTCGGAGGAGAATCAAGCGGGATGGGAGCACCACGACCCGGCGCTCGTAGATCCCGGCACGGGCCGTCTGGACACACTCGGGCGGTGGCGCGCCGCCGTCGAGGGTGCCGGCGTCGAGAACGAAGTGGTCGCCATGGTCGGAGACTCCCCCACGATCGCAGCCCGCTGGACAGCACCGGCGGGTCTGGTGTTCATCGACGGCGGTCACGGCGCCGAGCCGGCGTGGGCCGACTACCGCGGCTGGGCCCCTCGCGTCGCCCCCGGTGGCTGGCTGGCGATCCATGACGTCTTCCCGGACCCGGCCGACGGCGGGAGACCCCCTTACGAGCTGTATTGCCGGGCCGTCGAGTCTGGCGCCTTCACCGAGGAGGCGTCTCTCGGCTGTGGCAGCCTGCGGGTCCTCAGGCGCCAGGCGTCTGGCTACTGAACGCTTCCACGTCTGGCTACTGAACGCTTCCACAGTCCGCTCCAAGGTAATTACCAGTCACGGGCCGGTGGTTCGACCGCGGCAATTCACCGATCGCGAACGGATAGTGTTCTGGCCCCAGCAGCCCTCGCCGTGCGCTCACTGGACCACAACTGGATTGGCTCGTCCCAAGCGGTCCGCGTGGCCCTGCGCCCGAGACACTGGCGTTGATCAGAAGGGAAGCTCATGAAGCAGAGATGGATCATCGGTTGCCTGATCCTTGTGGCGGCGATCGCCACAGCATGCAGCTCCTCCTCTTCGGCCAATACCACGAGCAGCAGCGTGATCAAGGTCGGGAACTGCCCGGCGGGCGACGTCCCCGGGGGTCCGACGGGTTGCTACCTGGTCCCGCCCGGCATCGACAAGATCAAGCACGTGATCATCATCATGCAGGAGAACCGGTCCTACGATAATTACTTTGGCACGTACCCGGGCGCCGACGGCATCCCGATGCGCCACGGCGTTCCCACGGTGTGCGTTCCGGACCCGACGACCCACGTCTGCCTCAAGCCGTTTCACGACATCTACGACGTCAACGGCGGCGGCCCTCACGCCGCCGCGAATGCGATCGCCGACGCCGACGGCGGCAAGATGGACGGGTTCATCTCCCAGCTCCTCAAGGCGAAGGGGACCTGCAAGAACCCCCAGGATCCGGCCTGCGTGTACGACAAGGCCCACGGGAGCTCGGGCGTGCCTGACGTCATGGGGTATCACACCGCTGCGGAGATCCCGAACTACTGGACGTACGCGAAGGACTTCGTAATGGCGGACCACATGTTCGAGCCCGTCAAATCGTGGTCGTTGCCCGACCACCTCTACATGGTGTCCGCCTGGTCGGCGCACTGCGCCACTACGAACCCGATGAGTTGCCAGAACAGCATCGAGCCGTACAAGAACGGGGTATTCGACAAAGCAGTCGCCCAAGAGCTGGCGACAGGGACCACGGATATCGATCTTGCCTGGACCGACGAGACGTGGCTGCTCTACCACGCCAACGTGAGCTGGGGCTACTACGTCCAGAACGGCACCCAGCCCGACTGCGCGAACGACGCCGCCTTGACCTGTCCGCCGGTGCCGCAGAACTGGAGGACGCCCGGGATCTGGAACCCGCTCCCGTTGTTCACCGACGTCCAGCAAGATCACCAGCTGAAGAACGTCCAACCCCTCGGGAGCTTCCTGACGCAGGCCAAGGCGGGAACCTTGCCTTCAGTATCGTGGATCGTGCCCTCCCAGTTGGACAGCGAGCACCCACCTTCGAGCGTCCACAACGGCCAGGCCTACGTGACGGCGTTGATCAACTCCATCATGAAGAGCCCCGACTGGGACTCGAGCGCCATCTTCCTGTCGTGGGACGACTGGGGAGGTTTCTATGACGGCGTCAATCCCCCGGTGATCGACGAGAACGGCTACGGCATGCGCGTGCCCGCGATCATCATCAGCCCGTACGCGAAGTCGGGGTGGATCGATGACCAGACCCTCAGCTCCGACGCCTATCTGAAGTTCATCGAGGACGACTTCCTCGGCGGCGCCCGCCTCAACCCGAAGACCGACGGCCGGCCGGACCCGCGCCCGGACGTCCGCGAGGATGCGAAGCAGCTCGGCAACATCGCCAACGCCTTTGACTTCAGCCAGTCACCGCGTCCTCCGATGCTGCTGCCGACCAACCCGCCGTCGGACTCCCCAGACCTGCCGTCCTCCTTCACTGGACAGCCGGCCTGTGACGGCTGCACGGTACTTCCGCCCGGGACGACAGGCACAGG
Organism: Acidimicrobiales bacterium; assembly: GCA_050010115.1. Classification (GTDB taxonomy): domain Bacteria; phylum Actinomycetota; class Acidimicrobiia; order Acidimicrobiales; family Bog-793; genus JAKACA01. The sequence goes on from JBEKLQ010000096.1 coordinate 17,328, forward strand.
GCCGCCAGGCTCCAAGCCACCCCACACGAAAGACACCACAGCGGAGAACAATGCCGGATGACGATCCGCCGGAGTCGCCCGCACGGCAACGCACCGGGAAAGCGGCCACGGGTAAAGGGGCGCCCTCAATCGCCGCCTTAGCTCTCGTGGCAGGACTCGCAGCGGCGTGCACCTCCGGCCACAGTGCTTCTTCCACCAGTAGTTCTGCCCCCATCGGCATCGCCCCGGCGCCAGGCTGCCCGGTCGGCGAGGTGGCCGGTGGCCCGAAGGGCTGCTACGTCGTCCCGGCTGGCATCCACAAGATCAAGCACGTGATCGTCATCATGCAGGAGAACCGGTCCTTCGACACGTACTTCGGCACGTTCCCCGGGGCCGACGGCATCCCGATGAAAGATGGCGTTCCTACAGTCTGCGTACCGAACCCCCTCACCCACGTCTGCGACAAACCCTTTCACGACGTCTACGACATCAACGGCGGCGGTCCGCACGGAGAATCGGTCGCGATCGGCGATGTCGGCAAGGGAAAGGTGAAGATGCAAGGCTTCATCGCGGCGGTCGTGCATGCCAAGCAGACCTGCAACAACCCGCAAGATCCCGCATGCGTGTTCGTGGAGAGCGACGGGCGCTCTGGTGAGCCTGACGTCATGGGGTATCACACCGCCGCCGAGATCCCGAACTACTGGACGTACGCGAAGGACTTCGTGCTCGACGACCACATGTTCGAGCCGGTCAAGTCCTGGTCAGAGGTCGACCATATGTACCTGGTGTCCGGCTGGGCCGCCCATTGCACGAGCGACAACCCGATGAGCTGCAAGACCGATATCGGCAGTCCATACGGCGGAGCGGCGTTCAACGCCGCCGTCGCCCAGGAGATGGCGGGCGAGAGCACCAACATCGACCTCGCCTGGACCGACGAGACGTGGCTGCTGCACATGGATCACGTGAGCTGGGGGTACTTCGTGCAGACGGGCTACCAGCCCGACTGCAGCGTCGACAACGACGAGACGTGCAAGGCGGTGCCACAGAGCTACAGGTCCACGGGGATCTGGAACCCGCTGCCCCTGTTCACCGACGTGCACGAGGACCGTCAGCTGAACAACGTCCAACCTCTCGACAACTTCCTCATCGAATGCAAGAAAGGCACGTTGCCGTCGGTGTCATGGATCACCCCTTCGGGCCCCGACAGTGAGCACCCACCGTCCAGCGTCCACCAGGGGCAGGCGTACGTCACCTCGCTCATCAACGCCATCATGAAGAGCCCGGATTGGAGCTCGACGGCCATCTTCTTGTCCTGGGATGACTGGGGCGGCTTCTACGACAATGTGGTGCCTCCCGTGATCGACGCCCAGGGCTACGGCCTCCGGGTGCCTTCCATCGTCATCAGCCCGTACGCCAAAAAGGGCTACATCGACCACGAGACCCTGAGCTCCGATGCCTATCTCAAGTTCATCGAGGACGACTTCCTCGGAGGCGCTCGCCTCAACCCGAAGAGCGACGGTCGGCCGGACCCGCGCCCGGACGTCCGCGAGGACGTGCCGCAACTCGGCAACCTCGTCAACGACTTCAACTTCAACCAGACTCCGCGGCCCCCGGTACTGCTGCCGACCAACCCGCCGTCGGACTCCCCGACGCTCCCGGCCTACTTCAAGGGAAAGCCTCCCTGTTACGGCTGCACCGTGCAGCCGCCAGCGCACTGACAGGCCCTCGCCGGCCAGCGGGAGCCGCGGCACGCTGGGTCCCCGACAGGTGGGGCTGGGCCGGACGGCTCGTTGCTCGCTGCCGTCGTCAGGCCGGCTCAGGCCGGCTCTTCGAGCTCGAGCGCTTCGGAGTCGAGGTCGAGAACCGCCCCGGCGGGGAGAGAGCGCCCGAAGAACAGCCCCGACGCCGGGCTCGTCGCCTCGAGTGCGTCGACGGCAAGGATCATGGCGGCAGCGGAATAGGTCGTCGTCTCGTCAGTAGGGAAGCTGGACCGTTGCGGGTACACGAGCCCCGTCATGTAGGACCCGTCCGGGCACCGCTGGTCCTGCACCCATTCGAGCAGCGCGGTGGCGTCGGCCTCACGACCGAGGGTGAGGAGCGTGATGGCGCACTCCGCCGTCTCGGCTGCGGTGACCCAGGACCGATCGGCGACACACCGGACACCCCGGCCTTCGATGACCAGCTCCGACCAGCGCTGGTCGATGCGGTCGCCACCGAGGGCGGGCTCCAAAGCGCCCGAGAGCACCGGGTAGTACCAGTCCATCGCGAACCGCTCCTTGGGCTCGAACCGGTCTGGCCGGTAGGCGATCGCGTGGCGCAGGCGCCCGGCCGCCAGCTCCCAGTCCGGCCGTTCCAGCCCGATCTGCTCCGCGCATGCCACCGCGCAACGCAGGCTGAAGTACGCGGATGACGATCCGGTGAGTAGCGCGTAGTCGCCTGGGACGTCGTCGGCATCGACCGACCACGTGAGCTCCCCACCCGGCTGCTGCCAGGACAACACGAAGTCGATCGCCGCCTCGACGACAGGCCAGAAGGACTCGATCACGGCGTCGTCGCCGGTGACGAGGAAGTGTTGCCAGATGGCCGTCGCGAGGTAGGCGCAGACGTTGGTGTCGCGCTTGGAGTCCTCGATCGATCCGTCCGGCCAGTAGTAGTTGTGCCAGGCGCCGTCGGCCAACTGCGTGACGCGCAGCCATTCGTAGGCCCGCTCAGCCGCCTGCAGGCGCCCCGCGACCGCGAGCGCCATCGCTGCCTCCACGTGGTTCCACGGGTCGGCGTGACCGCCGGCGAACCATTGGATCATCCCGTTGGGCAGTTGGCAGAACTCGATCGAGTCCGCCGTGGCCTGGATCTCGTCCGGCGTCAGGAGCGGCCCATTGCCAGGCCGGGCCGGGAGGCTGGCGGGGGCGCTCATCGGGCGTGCTCGGTGTACACGACGAAACTCTTCCCCATCACCGGATTCAACGTCCGCTCCAACACGCGAGTCACGGCGGGCCTCCGCACGATGTCCCACACGAGCAGCCGGTGGTAGGCGCGGACCGCAGGGTTCGTGTCGTTATGCGTGCCCACGAGGCACTTGAGCCACCAGTAGGGACTGTGGAGCGCGTGGGCGTGATGCGAGCCCAGCACGCGCAAGCCGGCCCCCCGCAGCCGCCCGATCAACTGGCTGCGCCGGTAGATGCGGATGTGGCCACCGGGGACGTTGTGGTATTCGTCCGACAGCACCCAGTTCACGAGCTCCGGACCATATCGAGGCACGGTGACCGCCATGCGCCCGCTCGGCTTGAGGACGCGGGCCAGCTCGGACATCGCCGCTCGGTCGTCCGGCAGATGCTCGAGCACCTCCGCCGCGATGACCCGGTCGAAGCTCGCCTCAGGAAACGGCAGGCGGAACGCGTCGCCCTGCACTTCCATGCTGGCAGCGCCCGCCGGCACCTCCCCTGCCTCGGCCATGGCTGTAATGAGCACGGACACGCCCTTCAATTCGACGAAGTCAGCGTCGAGAGCCACGACGGAGGCCCCGCGACGCAGGCACTCGAAGGCGTGCCGGCCCCCTCCGCAGCCGAGATCGAGCACACGCTCACCGGCTTGGAGCCCGAGACGGTCGAAGTCGACCGTCAGCACGGCACTTCTTCAGGTGTCGTGAGACCGCCCAGGGCGGGGGTAAGAGTGCCGTCTCGACTCGCCCGCTCGCGCTCTCCGAGCAGGACGCGGTACTGCTCAGCGGTGAGGCGGGCGGTCACCGGCCACGTGAAGCGCTCGAGCGTGCGCCGCCGGCCGGCCGTACCGATCCGGGCCCTCAGCTCGGTATCGCCCAGCGCACGGAGCAGCTCGGCCGCCAGCGCCCCGGGATCGTTCGGGGGGACGAGCAACGCCGTGACCCCATTCGTACCGGCAACCTCCGGCAAAGCGCCCCCGGTCGTGGCAACGAGGGTCACACCACTTGCCATGGCCTCGATCGCCGGCAGAGAGAAACCCTCGTACAGCGACGGCACGGCCGCCACCTCCGCCGAGCCGTACAGCTCTGACAACTCGTCGTCGGAGATGCCCGACACGAAACGAACCGCGCCCTCCAAGCCGAGCCGGTCCAGGACGCCGGGGACGTGGCTGCCGTCCCGGAGACGGCCGACTACGACCAGGTGGGCGTCTTCGCGCTCGGTGCGGACCTTGGCGAGCGCCTCGAGCAACGGGATCAGCCCCTTCATCGGGACGTCCGCGCTCGCCGTCGTCACGAGACGGCCCGGGATGCGGGCGATCTCGGGACGAGGCCGGAAGACGGACTCGTCGACGCCGACAGGCACGACCGACATCCGTGCGGGCTCGACACCGAGTTGCTCGGCGATGTCACGGCAGGAGGACTCCGAGACCGTGACGACCCTCGGTATCTGCCGGGCCACCCGGCTCTGCATCCCGATGAACCCGTACCAGCGCCGCAGCGTCAGCCGGCGCCGGATCGTGTCAGCGTGCGATAGGTCCAGCTCCCGGTCGACGGTGATCGGGTGGTGGATGGTCCCGAGAAGCGGCCAGCCGTCGCGCATGATCCCGAGGAGGCCACTTCCGAGCGACTGGTTGTCGTGAACGAGGTCGAAGTCGCCCTTGCGCTGAGCGAGCAGCCGCCGGGCGCGCAGCGTGAAGGTCCTCGGTTCGGGGAAGCCGGCGGTGCACATGATGGCGAACTCGAGCGCGTCGATCGAGGACTTGAACTCCTTGAGCCGAGGCACACGGAACGGATCCGGCTCCCGGTAGAGATCGAGGCTCGGCACCGGCACGAACTCGACACCGTCTTCTAGCTCGGGGTAGGGCGGGCCAGAGAAGACCGTGACTTCGTGGCCGAGCTTGGTCAGTTCGTTCGTCAAGTGTCGGGTGTAGACACCCTGGCCGCCACAGCGTGGATTGCCACGGTATACGAGGTACGCGACGCGCAGCCGCTCCGCATCAGCGTGCATGATCCGTCAAGCCTTCCGCGCTCGGGTCCCGGCGCGCAACTTGGCCCCGCTCACCCGAACCAGCTGCGGACGGTGACGACGACGAGCAGGAGCGCCGTGGCGCTCACAACGGCGGTCACGATCCCTGACACGGTCTTGAGGACGGGCCCGTTGGCCCACTCGCCGAGCACGCTGCGGCGGTTGGCGAGGACGACGATGAACGCCAGCGTGATCGGCGTCACGAGGCCTTGGACGACCTGGGTCCCGATCAACAGGCTGATCAAATTGACGGGCGTCAAGGTGACCACCACGCCGATGATGATCTGGCCCGTGAAGAGGCCGAGGAAGAGCGGCGCCTGCGAGAACCGGCGGGACACCGACCGCTCGACGCCGACCGCCTCGGCGAGGGCGTAGGACGTCGACAGCGGTACGACGGCTCCCGCAAGCGCGGACGCGCCGAGCAGGCCGAGGCCGAACAGCAGCTCGGCGGCGGGGCCGGCCACCGGGCGCAGGGCGTGAGCCGCTTGGGCTGCCGACTGCAGCACGCCGCTGCCCCCGATGGCGGCACCGGCGGCAATGATGATGGACCACGAGATGAACGTCGCAAAGCCCGCCCCTGCCACTGCGTCGATCCGCTCCAGCCGGTACTCCTCCGGCCCGATGCCGCGATCGACCACTGCCGAGGCGTTGTAGAGCTGCATGTAGGGGGAGATCGTCGTACCGATGAGTGCGACCGCCAGCAGGATGAAGCCACGGCTGCCGACGAGGTGGGGTATCACGACCGAGCTCGCGACGGTGGACCACTTCGGGTGCGACAGCACGGCCGCGATGGGGTAGGCGAAGAACGCGACGGTGAGCAGCAGGAACACCCGCTCCGCGTAGCGGTAGCTGCCAAGCAGGACGAGCATCCAGATCGCCACCGCCGACAGCGGGACCGTGATGTACCGGGAGACGCCGAACAGCTCGAATGCGGTGGCGATGCCGGCGAACTCCGAGACGACGATGCCGACGTTCGCGATCACCAGCGCGATGAGGGCCAGCGACGTGAGGCGGATCGAGAATTCCTCCCGGATGAGGGCAGCCAACCCCTTGCCCGAGATCGCCCCCAGGCGAGCGGACATCTCCTGCACGAGGGCCAGCCCGACGCCGATGAGCAGCATCAGGAACAGGGTCCGGTACCGGTACTGCGAGCCCGCCGAGGAGTAGGTGACGATCCCGCCGGCGTCGTTGCCCGCGGCCGCGGCGATCACGCCGGGCCCGGCGATGGTGGCCACGACGAGGATACGCCTCCGCAGACCCCGGCGTCGCGGCGCGACTGGGCGAGGCGCCGCGGAACCGGAGACCTTCGTCGCTGCCGGGCGGCCGGCCTTGGTTCCTACGGAGTCTCCGCGGTCGCGGAGCGCCATAGCTCGCCTTCCCCCGTCACTGCAGGAACCTCGGGAAGTGCAGCCGCCCGCGCTCGGGCAGGAGGGCGTCGACGACGTCGTCGGCGAGGATGCGGCCGATGGGGTGGCCGTCAGCCACGACGAGGACCGACGACCGCCGAGCTTCGGTCAGCTGGGCCGCGACCTCACGGATCGACTCCTCCGGGCGGACGGTGAGCGGGCGCTCGTCCCTGACGAGATCGACGATCGTGTTCGTCGGATCCGCCACGGCGATGTCGAACAGCGGTAGGTCGTCCACAAGCGAGCCTTCGGCGTCTACGACCACCACACCGTCGATCTCGCCACGGTGCTCGACCAGATCGCGCAACCGGGCTCGGATGGCATCCACGGTCTCGTCCAACCTGGCGATGGCCAGGGCCGTGGTCATGATCCCGCCGGCAGAGTCCTCCTCGTAGGCGAGCAGACCGACGAGCTCCGATGCGCGGCTAGTCGACATGTGCTCGAGAACTTCGTCCCGCTCGTCGTCGTCGAGGTCGCGAAGGGCCTCGACCGCTTCGTCGGTCTCCATTGATTCGAGCAGGGATGCCGCCCGGTGGGGCTCGACACCCCGCAGCAGTGACTCGAGCTCCTCTGGATCCATCTCCTCCAGCGCGTCGGCCGCCTGATGGGGCTCGAGGGCCTCCAGCAGCTCGAGCTGCTCCCCGCGGTCGAGGTCCTCCAGGAGGTCCGCCAGCTCGCCGGGGCGAAGGCGGTGGAGACCCTCGTGCGACGTGCGGAGGCGCACCGACACCCCGGGCGTCCCGAAGGGCTGGATGGCGCCCCAGTCGATCACGCGCTCCGGCGTCGGCCGCGACCGCACTCGGGCCGGCCCCAGCCGGCGCAGCAAGGTCTGTGCGCTCACGTCGACGCCGACGAGCCGGATTCGCCCCTGCGCCGGTGCCAGGTAGAGGTCGGCAGCTCGGATGACCTGTACTCCGTCCACGTCGACGAGCTGGTGGTCCAGCACGTCACGCGCCAAGAGCAGCTCACCGTCGCGCCGCTCGAAGTCGCGGAGGTCGATCCGGGCCGAGCGCAACACGATCTCGGTGTTCGTGAGGCTGGCGACGAGGCTGGCGTCGAGGAACACCTTCCGCCGGCCGACGCGGACGACGAGTCCGGTGATCGGCGGGTACGCCTGGTCCCCGGCAAAACGCGCCACGACGTCGATCAGCCTCCCTATCTCCTCGCCCCCCTGGTGGCGGACGGGCTGGTTGATCAGCCCGGCCAACGACACGATGGCCTCCCGGACCGCGCGCGTCGTCGTGAGCCGGCGATGGCGCTGATCGAGGCGAGAACGAAGCTGAGTGCTCTCGTGCTGAGGACGGCGTGCCATCGGACCTCCTTCGGCAGGATCGAGCGCCGTGAGGGCGCAGCCAATTGCGTGGGTGAAGTAACACGATGCGCCACTGCGGCGATCGCAACCGGCTCTCGCCGCGACCACACCTGCGGGTGTGGCCCAGCGGGGCAGCTCAGTTCGTGATCCGGCTACCGCTCAGCGGCAGCCGACGACCTGGTGATCAGCCGTTCCGCACCTGGCATGCACATGAGGGCGGGGTCAGGACGGTACTCGGGGGTTGGTCCGGTGACATCGACCCCACCTCCTCTCGTGCTCGGCCAATTCGTCCCACCCCGGGCGACGCCCTGGCGCTCTCCGAGGCTCGTTCATCCTACCGTCCGAGACCTGGTGACTCAGCCGTAGGAGGTCCTCCCCATCGTGGGTTGAGTCACCCACGGGCGGGAAACGGTCGGCAGCGGGAGCGAAGCTCAGAGGTACTCAGAGGTACCCGTCGGTGACGGAAAGCGCCTCGTCCAGGATGGCGATGCCCTCTCGAGCCTCCTCGTCCGAGACCGTGCACGGCGGCACGACGTGCAGGCGGTTGAAGTGTGTGAACGGCCAGAGTCCCCGCTGCTTGCACGCCGCCGCCAGCTCGGTCATGGGTGCGGCCGCGGCGCCGCTGGCGTTGTAGGGGACGAGCGGTTCGCGAGTCCCCCGGTCGCGGACGAGCTCGAGCGCCCAGAAGACACCGAGTCCCCGGACGTCGCCGATCGAAGGGTGACGGCCTGCGAGCTCCTCGAGCCCCGGGCCGATAACTTCGGCCCCGATCCGCCGGGCGTGCTCGACGATCCCCTCCTCCTTGTAGATGTTGATCGACGCGACGGCAGACGCGCAGGCGAGAGGGTGGCCGGAGTAGGTGAGGCCGCCGGGGAAGGGTCGCTCGTCGAAGCTGCCGGCGATGGAGGGGGAGATGATCACGCCGCCGAGCGGCACGTAACCCGAGTTCACGCCCTTGGCGAAGGTGATCAGGTCGGGGACGACGCCGAAGTGGTCGACGGCAAACCACTCACCGCAACGCCCGAAACCCGCCATGACCTCGTCAGCGATCATCACGATGCCGAATTCGTCGCAGATCGAGCGGACCCCGTCGAGGTAGCCGTCGGGGGGCACGAGGATCCCGTTCGTGCCGACCACGGTCTCGAGGATGATCGCCGCCACGGCGTTCGGGTCCTCGAAGGTGACGACGTCGCGCAGGTGCTCGAGGGCGCGGGCGCACTCCTCGGCGGCATCGGCGGCGTGGAAAGCAGAGCGGTAGGGGTAGGGCCCCCAGTACCGGACGACGCCGGGGATGCCCGGCTCGGACGGCCAGCGGCGGGGATCGCCCGTGAGCGCGAGGGCACCGGCCGTGGCACCGTGGTAACTGCGGTACGCGGCCAGCACCTTGAGCCGGCCGGTGTGGAGACGCGCCATCCGGATGGCGTTCTCGTTCGCTTCGGCCCCGCCGCTGGTGAAGAACACGCGGTCGAGGTCGCCAGGCGACACCTCGGCGATCAGCCGGGCGGCCTCGCTCCGGGCATCGTTCGCGAAGGCCGGCTGGATGGTGCAGAGCCGCCGAGCTTGCTCGACGATCGCCTCGACCAGCTTCGGGTGCTGGTAACCGATGTTGACATTCACGAGCTGGGACGAGAAGTCGAGGTACCGCTTGCCCTCGTAGTCCTCGAAGTAGGACCCGGCGGCCCGCGCGATCGGGAGCGGGTCGATGAGGGCCTGCGCCGACCAGGAGTGGAAGACATGTGCCCGGTCGTTACGCCGGACCGTGGCCTCGTCCTCAGGCAGGCGAAGGACCGAGCCCGGGGTGATCGGCGGGTGCTCGCCGCCTGGCGAAGTACCGTGAGGGTCATCGAGGTCGGGGACATTGGGTGGTGTCCGCTCATACGAGTGCTGTTGCATGCGCCCACCCTCGCACAGACCGCCGGCGCGAGCACAGCGCTCGGCTGAGTTCCCGGTAGTCGTGCCTGACCGCTCGACAACATGCCGGCACTGCCACGAACGCGGAGGCGACGGTAGCCTCTCCGCATGGACCTGACTTACCCACCCGAGGCTGAAGCGTTTCGGATCGAGGTTCGAGCGTGGCTGGAGGAGAACCTTCCTCCCGGCTGGGGGACGCCCGGTCACTCGATGACCGCTGACGAGCGAGCCTGTTTCGCGGCCGAGTGGACGAAGAAACTGGCTGAAGGCGGCTGGATCTGTGCTTCCTGGCCGGCAGATTACGGTGGCCGGGGCCTCTCCCTCATGGAAAGCGTCGTACTGAACGAGGAATTCGCCCGCCTGAACGCGCCGATGCGGGCGGACTTCTTCGGGGACACGCTCGTCGGGCCGACGATCCTCAAATGGGGAAGCGAGGTGCAGAAAAGGTACTTCCTGCCGAAGATTCTGTCGGGGGAGATCGTGTGGTGCCAGGGTTTCTCGGAGCCGGACTCCGGGAGCGACTTGGCGTCATTGAAGACTCGAGCCGAGCTCGACGGGGATGAGTGGGTCTTGAACGGCCAGAAGATCTGGACCACCCAGGCCCAGTACGCCGACTACGTCTTCCTGCTCGCCCGCACCGACCCTGACGCCCCCCGCCACAAGGGGATCTCGTACCTGCTCGTGCCCATGCGCCAGGAGGGCATCGAAGTGCGGCCGATCGCCCAGGTCGACGGGTCGGCAGAGTTCAACGAGGTCTTCTTCACCAACGCCCGCTGCCCCAAGGACAACGTGGTCGGCGGGGTCAACAACGGCTGGGCTGTGGCCATGGACACGCTCGGTTTCGAGCGGGGGACGTCGGCGACGACCGGGCACCGCCGGTTCCAGAAGGAACTCGACTCGATCATCGCGGCGGCTCAGCGCAACGGACGCTCGAACGACCCCCTCGTCCGCCAGCGCCTTGCTCACGCGTGGTCCAAGGTGAAGATCATGCAGATCAACGGCCTTCGCACATTGACCTCCGCGCTCAACAACGATCATTCGACGATCGCCCTCAGCGCCACGAACAAGATGTACTGGTCCGAGTACCACCGAGACGCGATGGAGCTCGCTTTGGACATCCTCGGTATGGAGGGCCAGATCCTGACCGGTGGCTGGGCCGCCAGCCCGGACACCGAGGGCGAGGGCGAGGGCGAGGGCGAGGGCGAGGGCGAGGGCGACACGGAGTTCATGCCGGGGATCGGCACCCGGCATCCGCGGCCGGGATACCCGGTGAGCCTGATGCAGGAGAGTTTCTTCTTCTCGCGCTCCGAGACGATCTGGGGTGGGACGGCTCAGATCCAGCGCAACATTGTGGGCGAGCGGGTACTGGGCTTGCCGAAGGAACCGAAGCCGGCACGCTGACTTCTCTGGACTCGAAAGGTCCCCGGTGGGCTGCCGCTTCGATGTTGGCGGCAGGCCCCTTGCCAAGAGATGCAGCTCCGACCTTCCCCGCTCGAGCCAGTACGATCCCTGCTTCGGGTGCCGGCGTGTGCAGGGCGCACCGGGCTGCGGACAACGTAGAGCGAGGGAGGCGTTGTGAGGAAGACTCGTGGGTTCCGTGGATCGCGGTCGCGCGTGTGGACGACCATGGTCGGCTGCGGCCTGGCCTTGGCAACTGGACTTGGTGCCAGCGCTGCGACGACAGGCGTGGCGAACGCCGCGTCGAAGCCGTCCGCTGCTGCGCTTGCGGGAAAGTCATCGACCCGGTGGAGTCACGCTTCGCCGTTCTGGAGCCTCATGCGCTCCGGGGCGGGCGCGTTCGGATCAGCGAGCGCCCGTTCGTGGCAGCCGGGCCTGAGCTGGTCGGCGATGTCCAAGATCGTGGCCGGAGACGAGTCGCTCGGGTCACTTGCACCCGAGGCGCTGCCGCCCGCGGCCCCGACTCCGTGGGAATACCAGGTGGACGCGGGGACAATCCTGTACGGGACCAGCACGATCTCCTGTGCATCGGCGACGGATTGCTACGCCACGGCCAGCTCCCTCGGGCACGCCGGCGCAACGTTCCTGGTCTCCACCGACGGCGGCAAGGCATGGTCCCTTGGGACTCCGCCGGCCGGGCAGCTCGGCCTCGACGCGATCGCCTGCCCCGCAACGGGCACGTGCTTCGTCGGTTCCGTCTCGCTCAGCGATAGTCAGGAGATCTTCGTGACCCACAACGGCGGTGCGTCGTGGGTGCAGCAGAAGATCCCGTCGAGCGTGGCGTTCGCTGACATCGAGTGCCGGTCGACCGAGGACTGCATCGCAGTCGGCATCACTCAAACGGGCGCCCTGGCGCTCGTGACGACGAATGGCGGAACCACTTGGACATCGCACAACGGACCCGCGAAGTCCCTCTTCGAGGACGTCACTTGTCCGTCCGCCAACGACTGCGACGCCGTGGGGTACAACAGCTCCGGGGACGCGCTCATAGCGACCTCCAGCGACGGCGGCTCAGAGTGGCACTCGGCTTCGTTGCCGGCTACCACGGGCGCCCTCGTCAGCATCGCCTGTCCTTCGACGGCTGAGTGTGTTGCGGTCGGCGGCCACACGAGTGGGTCAAGTGTCGTCGCGCTCGGGTTCGCGACCTATGACGCAGGCGCGAAGTGGAGCCCGGTGACGTTCCCGAGCGGGCACGGGCCGGTGAACGGCGTCGCCTGCCCAACCACGTCCGAGTGCATCGGGGTCAGTGATGACTCCACCTCTCTGCTCGTCTTTGGCGGCGGAGCCTCAGCGCTGGTGTCGGGCGACGGTGGCCACAGTTGGCGTTCAGTCGCGCTTCCGGTTGCCGGAGAGATGAGCAGGGTCGTCTGCCCGACAAGGTCGGCGTGCGCGACGTCCGGCGCTTCGCTCGGGTTGACCGACCGGCTCCTCACCACGAGCAATGGCGGCTCCACCTGGAGCACGGCTGTCGAGCCGCCCGGCGAATTGCTGTTCGACATCTCCTGCTCGTCTGGACGGCAGTGTGCCGCCGTGGGCGAATCGAACGTCGGGGCCGCCGCGGAGACGACTTCCGACGGTTCTACGTGGGAGGAGCATGCCGTGGCCGGTTTGGTCGGACTGGTGTACGTGAGCTGTCCGGCGGCGACGACCGACTGCTACGGGATCGCCGCCAACTCCTCCGGCGCGGCGGTGTTCGTGGAGTCGGCCGACGGCGGCGCGAACTGGAAGGCCGGCAACTCGTTCGGCACCACGAACTCGCCGGACTCGCTGGACTGCCCGGCAGCCAAAGATTGCTACTTCGTCCTCACTTCTCCGGGCGGTCAGACCTTGCTGGAGGCAACTACAACCGGGGGTGCCACGGGCACCTGGAGATCGATCACCGTGCCGCACGGCACCGGGCAGGACACGGGTGCCGAGATCAGCTGCCCGTCGACTACCGAGTGCGTCCTTGCCGAGTTGAACGGTGGGATCGAGACGACGACCGACAGCGGTGCCCACTGGACCACCGCCCTGATGCCCGGCGGCATCGAGGCGCTCGGTCCACTGTCCTGCGGCTCCGCTACTACGTGCGTCACCTTGGCTCTCCTGAGCGACTCGGTGGAGACGCTTGTCTCGACGAACACCGGCAAGACCTTCGTCGCCGGGGGCGGGCTCTCGTCCAGTTTTGTGCCGACCGCCCTCGCCTGCGGTGGCGCCTCGTCATGCGAGTTGCTGGGTGCAGAAGGTAGCGGCGCGGCGGTAAGCCTCACGACCACCGACACGGGAACATCCTGGACGACTCAGACGAACCCGGGTCGCCTCGGGACATTGGGAGAGTGGGTAGCGCTTGCTTGTCCCTCGGCCGGTCGCTGCGAAGCGGACGCCCTCGGGCCTGAGGGATCGATCTACATCTTCGGGCTGGGCTGATCCGGGTTACCCCTAAGGTGGCGCTCATGCGCTATCGGACGCTCGGAAGCACCGGAATCCAGGTCAGCCCTTACTGTCTCGGGGCCATGATGTTCGGGGGCTGGGCCAACGCCGACCAGGACGACTGCGTGCGGATCATCCATCGGGCGCTCGACGCCGGCATCAACTTCGTGGACACCGCCGACGTGTACTCACGAGGCGACTCCGAGGAGATCGTCGGCAAGGCGCTCAAGGGACGGCGGGACTCGGTCGTGCTCGCCACGAAGGTCCACGGCCAGATGAACGACGACCCGAATGACCCCAACCAGCAGGGCAACTCGCGCCGCTGGATCATCCACGAGGTGGAGCAGTCGCTCCGGCGCCTCGGCACGGACCACCTCGACCTCTATCAGATCCATCGGCCGGATCCCCGTACCGACATCTCCGAGACGCTGTCGGCTCTGACCGACCTCGTCCACGCCGGCAAGGTGCGCGCCATCGGATCCTCGACGTTCCCGGCCGATCTCATCGTCGAGGCGCAGTGGGCGTCCGAACGCTGGGGTTACGAGCGCTTCCGCTGCGAGCAGCCCCCGTACTCGCTGTTCACCCGCAGCATCGAGGCTGGTGTGCTGCCCGCCTGCGAGCGCTACGGCATGGGTGTGATCGCATGGAGCCCACTCGGCGGTGGTTGGCTGACCGGTCGCTACCGGCGGGGCAAGGAGATCGACATGACGACCGGGCGTGCGTCGCGGATACCGGCTCGTTTCGACCTCTCGCGTCCGGAGAACCAGGCCAAGCTCGATCGTATCGAGGACCTGGAAGCCGTCGCGGCGGAAGCGGGTGTGTCGCTGACCCACATGGCTATCGCGTTCGTGATCGCCCACCCGGCATTGACCTCGGCGATCATC
>JBEKLQ010000097.1:0-16157 GCA_050010115.1 Acidimicrobiales bacterium
CGAGGCGCAACCCCTCGCGCCCTCGCCCAAGCCGCAGGAGCAGGGGGTTACCGGAGAGACGGAGAGCGAATTTATCGAGGTGTCGGTGGCTGATCCCGACCGCCTGCTCGGCGTCGTGGCCGGACTCGCCCCGACCCCTCCCGCACCCGAGGACCAGCACTTCGCCATCAGCACCTACCCCGACGTCGACGCCGTCTACGAGCAACTTCACGCCCTGGTCCGCCAGCCGCTCCGACCGGTGAGAAGCGACGTCATGGCCGACTACCTCGACTATTTCGACACGAAGTGCCACCGCTCCAAGGAGCTTTCCGACCAGGCCAAGGAGTACATACCCGGCGGGGTCCAGCACAACCTTGCCTTCAACTACCCGTTCCCGATCGCGATCGAGCGCGCCGAAGGGGCCTCAATGTGGGACGTGGACGGCAACCAGTACATCGACCTCCTGCAAGCCGGAGGGCCCACGGTTCTCGGCAGCAACTACGGCCCGGTGCAGCAGAAGGTGATCGCGCTCCTGGAGACCTCCGGACCGGTCACCGGCCTGTTCCACGAGTACGAGCTGAGGCTCGCTGAGCTATTGAACCGCCTCGTCCCATCGGTCGAGATGTTCCGCATGTTCGGCTCCGGCACGGAGTCTGTGATGGCCGCCATCCGGGCGGCCCGAGCTGCCACCAAGAAGCGCTACGTCATCAAGAGCGGGGGCGCCTACCACGGGTGGAGCGACCAGATGGTCTACGGGTTGCACGTACCGGGAACTCGGCGTTTCGAGTCCAAGGGCATCCCGCGTGGGGCAACCCACGACACCTGCGAGGTGTACCCGAACTCCATCCCGGCGCTGCGGCGCAAGCTGATCGAGAACCGGGCCCGGGGCGGCACGGCAGCCGTAATCGTCGAACCGGTCGGGCCGGAGAGCGGTACACGCCCCGTGGCGTTCGACTACAACCGGCGCGCACGGGAGCTGTGCGACGAGTTCGGCGCGCTGCTGATCTTCGACGAGGTCGTCACGGGCTTCCGGCTCGGCATGGGGTGCGCCCAGGGGTACTTCGGTGTGAGACCCGACCTGACTGTGTTCGGCAAGTGCGTCACCGGCGGATATCCGATGGCCGGTGGGGTCGGCGGGAGGGCCGACCTTGTGCGCACGTTCGCCGCCGGGATCGGCGGCGCCGGGGAACGGGCCTATGTCGGCGGGACGTTGTCGGCCAACCCGCTCTCGTGTGCCGCAGGGTACTTCGCGCTCCTCGAGATGGAGCGAACGAACGCCCCGGTTCTGGCCGGGCGGGCGGGCGACCGTTTGACCGCAGGGCTCAAGGCCATCATCGAACGCTACGGACTGCCCTTCGTCGCGTACAACCAGGGTTCGATCGTCCACCTGGAGACGTCGGGAGCGATGCTGCTCGACCTGAGAATGCCGATCCGCCTCGCTCGCGAGCTCAAGCCGCGCACCAAGATGATGGAGGAGATGGGGGCGGCCTATATGGCAAACGGCCTTGTCACCCTGGCCGGCTCGCGGATGTACACGTCGATGGCCGATACCGACGAAGTGATCGACGATGCACTCGAGCGCTTCGAGCGCGTGCTCTCGAACGTCGAGCCACGGTGAGGACTCGGTTCTGATCGGCCGTCCTCCGCTGGCGGTTCTTGAGAGACTCCGCTTTGACTCACCGTGACGAGACGACAGGAGCGCGCCACCGAAAGTGGGGCGCGATCTGCCATGATCGGGACCTCGTCGCCCTACCCGGAGGTCAAGATGTTCCACGACATCCCGACCGACATGCTCGAGCGCATGCATGAGCTTGAGCGCCGTGACGGGGCCGACCGCACCGACGGCACCTCCCGCCTCGATCGGCTCCGCCAGATCCCGCCAGAAACCGGACGCTTCCTCGCACTGTGGGCGGCTTCAGCCCCTGAGGGCACATTGATCGAAATCGGGACCAGCGCCGGCTATTCGGCGCTCTGGCTATCGCTCGCCTGCCGAGCAACGGGGCGCACGCTCACGACCTTCGAGGTGCTGCCCCAGAAGGTGGCCCTCGCTCGCGAGACGTTCTCGCGAGCCGGCGTCAACGACTTGGTCCAGCTCGTCGAGGGTGACTTCCTCGATCATGCGGACGGGTTCGATCGGGTGGGGTTTTGCTTCCTCGACGCCGAGAAGGAAGCATACGAGGCCTGTTACAACGTCGTTGTGCCGCGCCTTGTCCTCGGTGGTGTGTTGATCGCGGACAACGCGATCAACCACAGGGAGACGCTGCAGCCGATGCTCGACGCCGCTCTTGTCGATGAGCGCGTCGACGCCCTCGTCGTCCCCATCGGCAAGGGCGAGCTCGTTTGCCGCAAGAAGACTTGACGGCACATAGCCGCCAAGGTGCCGGTATCTTCACCCGGCCTCGAACCGCGGCCCATCTCGTGGCCAATCCGTCGACTTCGATCTCAGCTCCGGCTCGTCTGGGCGGGGTACCGCGATGCTCTTACTCCGCACCCGCCCGGAAATGGCTCATATGTCCTCCATGTGACCTTCGGGTCCCGTTGACGGGCACAGGCAAAGAATCGTGACAAGCAGGGAGACATATACCCTTGCGGCCCGGCGCAGCATCGGGCAGGGGCAATCTTGGTAGGCCATCCCGCCTAGGGTGCTGGCATGGCTGGGTGTACCGAGGCCGAAGCCGAAGCACGGGCCACCCTGCTCGATGTCGAGTCATATGAGGTGTCTCTCGATCTCGCCGGTGATCCGGACACGGTCCGTTCGCCCTAGAAGGCAAGGCCGGCGGGAGCCTTAAGGGCCCGAGTCGGCTCGGTATTCGGTCCAGTGTTCTGTGCCCCGCGCTTGGGACATGGTCCGCTGTGCGCGGACGCTGGAGCGGCGCTCAGCAGTCACAAGCGGCCCAGATGGTCGTTGGAGAGCCGTGTCGGCGCTCGCGCGAACCAGGCCTCGACGACGACAAGCTTCAGCTGGGCGGGAGGAATGCGTTCGAGGCGGACGAGGACCGCGGCGTAGCCGTTGAAGTGGGGGGTCGTGAAGAAGACTCGTGGGTCCTCGGCCAGCAGTGCTTCCTTGTCACCGAGGTCCGCGACCATCGCTCCGAGAATGGGTCCTTCGGGCGCTTGGTCACGAAGTTCTTCCAGGTCAGCCTTGCGCAGCGGTCGCTCCCAGACGAACAGCTTGTCTTTCACGCGCCACTCGACATTGCCGCGGGACTCGCGTTCGCTCGTCTCGGGTAGGGCGAGGGCGAATTGACGAACGTCGTTCCAGTCAGCCACTAACTCAGGCTATGGCGCTCCACGTAAGTCCGCGGATGTTGGCGAAACAGCCGTCGGTCCGTGCTGTGCGGCGTTGTCGTCGCGGCCGCACAGATGAGGTGTTCGGCACAGAGGCCTCGTCCCTCATTCCCGCGTGAGCAGTTGACGTGTCTCGGCGGTACCTTCGTTGATGCTGTGTCCACGACACAGCCAGGGGCGCTCGACGGACCGTAGGGTTGCAAAGACGGTTGCAACCAGCGGCGGTGCAATCGGCGCTGGCCCAAGCGGCAGGGCTCTGACCAGCACCTTCGTGGTCAGGCTGCCGGGATTTGAACCCGGGACCTCTTGACCCGCAGGGGCTTCCAGCTGGTTCAGAGTCGTTCGGCGAAGTTCACAGGGCCCTTACGAACTTGGCCTCTCCGGTGCGGCCCAGGGCCATTCAGCTCGGTTCGATCCCTTGGCTACACGTGTGGCTACGCACCCACGATAGCCCGGGTAGTCCCAAAAGAGGGACCAAGGACTCTGGTACTTCTCGCGTCGAGGCCGAGACTGAGACTGAGACTGAGGTTTGATTATCGAGGTGTCGGAGGTGAGGACGATGACTGTCGTGGTGACGCAAAAGCACCCAGCACTGGCTGACGAGGTGGAGTCTGCCCCTCAAGGTGGCCACCGGCGCAAGTACAGGAGGCGTGCGGTGCACCGCCTGCATCGCACGCGCATCGCGTTGGCGATCCTCGGGATCCTGCTTATGGCCGGGGCGGGTGTTGTCCGGTTCGTCGTGCTGCCCGAAGCCGCCAAGCTGCCCGTGAACACGAACACCACGAACGTCTATGCGGGCACTGCCCGCGTGCTGCTTAACCAGGCTGCCCTGGCGCCAGGCTCGACCGCACCGTTGCTCCTCAGCAACCTTCCGTTGCAGATCAAAGAGACGGTCCAAGTGCTGAAGGCGAACGGTTCCGCGGCGGTGGTCGACTACCGGGTGACCGATAGCGCTGCCGGAAAGTCGCTCCCCGGAATGAACAACCGCTACGCCGTGGACCGCACGACGCTCGCTCCGTCGACGTTGATCTCCGGCTCGGGACTCACCGCAGTGCGCGGGCTCACTATCAGTTACCCGATCCCCACCCAGCCGCGGGACTACTCGGGCTGGATGCAAGACACCGGCACCACGACGATGCTCCGGTACGCGGGCACGGCTACGAGCGTCCCGTCCCCAACCGGCACGGGGAGCCATGCGCTCGGCTTCCAGGCCTACGTCTTCGAGCAGAAAACGCCGCCCACACAGATAACCGATCCGCAGGAGCTTGCCAGCTTGCCGAGGAGCTTGCCCAAGGCCGAGCTCCCGGCGCTGGTAGCGCGGCTGAAGCTCCCGGCCAGTGAGATCGGTGGGCTCGGGACGGCGTTCGCGAAGCTCCCGAGCACAGTGCCACTCGCATACACCTACTCCGCTCGCTTCACGTATTGGGTGGCCCCACGCGACGGAGTCGTGGTGGACCTGCAGGCCACCGAGACGCGCGCGGTCGAGTTTCCAGCGAGCGTGCTCGGAGTCGCCGTGCCCATCGCGACAGTGTCCGAGTTCGTCTACACCGACACACCGGGGACGCTCCAGGCCAGGATTCTGGAGGCGAAGAATGACTCGTCCGCCTTGACTCTGGCCGGAACCACGGTGCCGCTGTCGGCTCTGATCGTCGGGTTCGTCTTGCTCGTTACCGCGGTGCTGCTGCGCCGACGCGGCGAGGGTCCACGGCCGGAGAGCGACCAGTCGACCCCGGCGCTCGTCGGCAACCGGTAGCGAGGTCTTCCGCCCGCGACAAGGCGAGCAGCGCGGTGGAAGATGGCGTCTGGCTTCGCCCCATACCGGCACGACATCCGCCTGCGGCGGTGGGGGCTGGGTCGATCTGAATGGTGAATCCTGCGTCCTAGACCTTCCTAGTCCCTCACGCCAGGCGGCGTGCCAGAGCTTGTCCCGCCCGGCGTCGAGATGGTCGGCGGTCACTTGTCTCGGGGAGACGCCCTCGACAGCGGCGCCTGATGACCTCGATCCCGTCCAAGCGGCCGAGCGCCGCGAAGTCGGGCAGCAGGGCACGGGCCACTGGGCATGTCTGTAGCGGACCAGGCCGACGAGGGGACGGATCTCCTCGCCGAGGCGGAGCGGCTTATCGGGAGGGTGGGCGTGATCAGGCAGTCGAGAACCGAATACAGCGTCGACCGGTGTCATCGCGAGCGCCGGACGTACTTGTAGCCGATACGCCAACGCCAGTGTCGCTGGTGCCGGCCACTCCGACTCCCCCGTTTGGCAGAAACCCCTTGGACACCGAAGCCGCCTCCAGCGCTCTGGATCGACGGAGACGCCCGGGTAGCCCCACAGCGGAGCGCTCACAGACCCGGCGACCCGGGTCGGCCACGCGGAACGTCCGTTCGACCGCCCGCCAGGCACGGGAACTCGACGGCGCTACCGGCTCAGGCGTCGGCCGCCGTGCCCAGCACGTGGCGGGCGATGATGATCTGCTGGATCTGGCTGGTCCCCTCGAAGATGCGGAACAGCCGCGCGTCCCGGTAGAAGCGCTCGACAGCGACGCCGCGCATGTAGCCAGCTCCGCCGTGGATCTGGACCGCCCGGTCGGCCACCCGGTTCACCATCTCGCTGCAGAAGTACTTGGCGCTCGAGGGCCCGACCTTGCGATCGGTGCCAGCGTCAAAGGCGCGCGCCACCTCGAGCACCAGGCTCCGCCCTGCCAAATGATCGGTGACCGAGTCGGCGATCATGCCCTGCACCAGCTGGAAGCTGGCGATGGCCCTCCCCGACTGCTTGCGAGCCTGGGCGTAGGCCACGGACTCGTCCACCAGCCGGCCGGCCAGACCGACGCACATGGCTGCCATGTGCACCCGGCCGTGCGTCAGGCACTGCATGGCCGTGGCGTAGCCGGTGTTGCGCCCCGCGTCCCCGCCGACCAGCGCCGAGCCGGGCACCCGCACGTCGTCGAGGTACACGTCGGCCGTCCAGGCGCCGAACTGGCCCATCTTGCGGTCCCTGTCGGCGACCCTGAGCCCCGGGGTGTCACGGGGGACGAGGAAGGTGGATATCCCTCGCGTGGCCTTGGCATCGGGGTCGGTGCGGGCGAACACCATGAAGAGGTCGGCGATGGGGGCATTGGTGATGTAGCGCTTGGACCCGTTGAGCACCCACTCCTCACCGTCGAGCTGCCCTCTGGTGGCCAGCCCCGAGGGGTCCGAACCGGCCTCGGCCTCGGTCAAGGCGAATGACGACGTCAGCTCGCCACTGGCCAACCGGGGCAGCCATTCCTTCTTCTGCACCTCGGTGCCGCCCTCGAGCAGAACGTGACCGGCGATGCCGTTGTTGGTGCCGAACATCGACCGCAGGGCCGGAACGGTGTAGCCGAGCTCGAAGACGAGCTGGCACTCCTCCTCCATCGAGAGCCCCAGACCGCCGTACTGCTCGGGGATGGCGAACCCGAACAAGCCCATCTCCCTGCAGGCTTGGCGGATCTCCTCGGGCACCTCGTCCTGCTCGTCGATGGTGTTCTCCAAGGGGACGACCCTCTGGCGAACGAAGTCCCTGGTCAGCGCCAAGATATTCGAGAAGTCCGAACTCTCCACCTCGCTCCTCTCCGCACTCCGGGGGCGAAACCCGTCGGGCTCGCCGGTCCCGGGCGGTTCTGCGATACCCGGTCATTGTGCCGGTGTCGCTCGGTGCACGCCCCGAGCTCGGTGCTCACCCGGTGCGCCTGTGACGACACAGGGTAGTGTCAGGCCCGCAACGCCCGCTTGCACGCCGAAGCCTCGGATCCGTGTCTCTCGATGCGAGGTCTGGTCGGCGGGCCGTTCACGACCCCTCGCGGAGCCACGTCCCGGGCAGCCGGACGAGAGTCACCCTGCAATCTTCCGCGGCTCCTCCGCGGTGAAAAGCGCGCATCGGGAAGCTCCTGTGGAGAGGACTGCCTCGTCGCGGAGGTCGTGTCCCATGCTCCGGCGGTCGTGGCATCCTGCGCGCATGTTGAGCCGAGAGTCTTGGGGAGAAGCCACGAGGCAGAACGACCTCGGCCGCGAGCTGCTTAACAGGAACGAGCACGCCGAGGCCGCTCTTCGGCAATGGGACACGGCCTGGCGGGCATGGTCGGCCTTTGGGTCGAGATTCCACAAGGCGAAGGGGAGTTGCGCCTCCCGTACGTGTCCGTAGCGGTGCGGATCACTCCCGACGTCCATCCGGAGGTCGTCTGGGCTGACCGGATCGACCCCTCCCGCGCCGTGCTCACAAACGTTCCTTCGCCGGAGAACGGCCGGCGCTGGCACGACATCGTGCTCCACGACGGAGCTGCGAACAGCGAGCACAAGTTGAACGACCGCGTCGTTCCCGTCTTCGACGAACTCGAATGCTGGGAGCCGTCGGGGATCCCAACAAGCACTTGAACACGATCCACGACAGGAGCAGTTCGTCAAAGGGCCGTCTGACACCATGGCCGGATGGGAGCGTTGCGCGAGCGGAACTTCCGGCTCTACTTCGTCGGGCAGAGCACATCAGCAGTCGGGAGCGCCATGGTGCCCGTGGCGCTCGCCTTCGCGATCCTTCGCCTCACCGGTTCGGCAGCCGACCTCGGGTTCGTACTCACCGCCTACGCCGTCTCCCAGCTGATCTTCCTCTTGGCGGGCGGCGTCGTGGCCGACCGGGTTCCGCGGAGGCTGGCGCTACTCGGTTCCGATGTGGTGCGCTTCGCCGCCGAGGCGGCGCTGGCGACGTTTCTCCTTGCCGGGCGACCGCGGCTCGTCGTCATTCTCGTCCTTGTCTTCATACAGGGGGCGGCGAGTGCCCTGTTCATGCCGGCTTCGTCGGGCCTCGTCCCAGCCCTCGTCAAAGATGCCCAGCTGCAGGCAGCCAACTCGCTGCTGCAGACCGCCTCGTCGGCAGCGAGCATCGTCGGTCCTGCAATCGCCGGCGTGCTCGTCGTCGGCGTCGGTCCGGGATGGGCGATCGCTGCCGACGCGGCGTCCTACGGAGTGAGCGTGGCGACCCTCGCGATGCTGAAGGTGGCACGCCTTGAGAGAGGCGAGAGGCGCCGCTTCGTTGCGGATCTACGCGAGGGATGGGACGAGTTCCGTTCACGGGACTGGTACTGGAAGGCTGTAGTCGGAGCCGGTGTCTTCAACTTGTTGTTCGCCGTCTACGTCGTGCTCGGTCCGGTGGCGAGCATCCGCTTCTACTCGGGAGCCAAGTCGTGGGCGATCATCGCCACAGCGGCCGGCGCAGGCTCGGTGATCGGAGGCCTCCTCGGCACGAGGATCCGCTCTCGCCATCCGCTGCGGGTCGGCCTTCCCCTCGTCACCCTCATGTCACTCGCCCCACTCGCCGTTGGAGCCAGGCTGCCAGTGGCCGCCGTCGCCGTGGCGGCAGGCCTCGGTGGAGCCGGGCTCGTCGTCTTCTCCAGCCTCTTCGAGACCGCCGTGCAGCGGCTCGTGCCCGAGGCGGTTCTCTCCCGCGTCCTGGCCTATGACTGGTTCGGATCCTTGCTGGCCTTCCCCATCGGCCTCGCCATCGCTGCACCGCTTGCTGGCGCGATCGGGATCCGAACGGTCCTTCTGGTGTCGGGGGTTCTCGAGATCGTCTCGATCATCCTCGTCCTCGCGGTGAGGAGCGTCTGGAATCTCGAGACGTCGCCGGTGGAGGGCGCTCCCTTGCCGTAACCCCCGGATGGAACAGGGGTCCTTCGGCTTCCCCTTGAGCTTCGCACCCCGCTGTTACCAGCAACGCACGTCAAGGGTGGGGCCAGGCCATCGAGCACAAGCCTGGTGTTACACGACCGGCATATGCCGGACCTCCGATCCGCGAGCGCGCTCGCTACGTGCGACCTCGTGTCGCACCTTCTTGTTCGCCTCCACCGGCACGATACGAGATCCCCAGAATGACGGTCCTGAATCCAATCTCCAGACGGCACTTACCGGAGCGAAGACCTACTACTACGCCAGCGGCCATGCGTTCCTCGGGATGACCAATCCGAACCCTCGACCCTGTCCTCCATCCAGGAACTCGACGCCGGCCTCAGCTATGTCTCGGGCGGCTCGTCAACCGGTCCGCACGTCATCAGCATCAAGGTCGGTGGCGGTGGGGCGCATGTCGTGCTCAGTGCATTTCAGAACTTCGGGAACCCCGACTGCTCGGGCATCGTCGACCTCTCCCAGCCGGTTGCGGGCACAGTGCTGGGCATCAGCAAGTCGGTGGACACGTACTTCTTCGTACTCCGCATAACATCGTCCTCAGATTGCAACGCCGCGATGAAGTCCGTGAGCGCCCTCTCGATGACCGGCTTCCCCAGTGGGTGATTCGCGCGGGACGCAGGAAGTGCTTGAATCCTCCAAGACCGCCAGCCCACCAGAGGTACCACGTCATGACCGGAGACGAAGCCACCCCGCCACCAGTCGAGATTCTGAGCATGACCGCAACCGGCGAATCTGACGACGGCGTGATCAGCATCAACGTGAGGCTGCGCAACGCTCCGGACGCACGAGGGCGGGACCGTCGCCTCCAGCGCCTGCACCACGAACTGACCTCGCTGATCGTGAAAGCGGTGGGTGCTCATTCCATCGGCAGTTCGGAGGACGCCGTGCATGTGCAGGTTCCTCGTGATCAACTCGAAGAAGCCGTTCGAGCCATCCGCTGGGCTGTCGGGGAGTTCAACGAGGCGTATCCCTCGCTCCTTGTCGAGCACCGGCGTGAGGTCGAGCGGATAGAGGCGGAGAAGGCCGCGAAGCACGAGCGCCTGCAAGCCGACCAGCAGGTGATCGACCGAGTGATGAATGAGTAGCTCGAACGCCGTCACCCTCGGGAGTATCGGCGTACCAGGGTTGGCACTCGCACCGATTCTGACCGGGAGCACGAGCGGTACATGACCACCAGGCATTGTGAGTCTGAGCGAAGTGACGTCGTACGGGCGGCTGAAGGCGGTTCCAGTGCCAAAGGCGAATGATGCAGAGGAAGCGTAAACGAGGGTAAGAAGGTGCGGGCCGGGGTCACGGTGCTCGTAATCGTCGCCGTCGATAACGCGGATGAGTAGCGTGTCGTGGGAGTCGTTGTGCTCATGGCGGCGTGGGACGTGCGAGGACCGGTCCTGGCGGCTTCGTGGGATCATCAAGACAGTGCGAATTCGCCGGGTCGTCCCTCTCATCACATTGGCCCTGATGGCGACGGCGTGCAGCACCGGGCAGATGACACCGGCGACGACGCAGATCGGTATCCCGCCGTCCAGTCAGCCCTTGCCCACCGTCGTCACGTCGGCCACTCCGGCCGGATGGGTCCCGGTCTCGTACGGGGACGCACAGATCTCTGTGCCCGCCTCCTTCTCGGTCCGATATCCCGGATGGAATGAGTGCGGCGCCGTGTCGCTCCCAGGCACGCTCGAACTCGGCCCAGCGACAGCCAGCGCAGTTGGCTGCGGGGCGGCACCGCCGAGTCGCAAGGCCACGACGACCCAAATTCTCCAAGGTCACTCGACCTTTCAACTGGAGGCCAAGCCGCCCATCGTCATCAATGGGCTGGGCTCTTACGCGCTGATCAACCACATCTCAGGCAAGGTCGTGGGGTACTACTCGCCAGCACTTGGCGTGGAGATCATCGGCAGCGGCCCGCTGGCCGGGCATATCTTTCGCACGCTGACCCGCGCCCCCCGCTCCGTGGCTCTCGCTGCTGGCTCGGCCCCGTCCGTCCCGTCCGGCTGGCACGCCGTGACGTTCCAGGGATTGTCGTTCGAGGCTCCCCAGTCGTGGCCGGTTACGCCGACAGCGGTGACTTTTAACGATGTCGGAGAGATCTGCGGAAACGTCGGAGTGACCTTCACGAGCACCGAAGTCGTTCTCAGCACGGATCTGCGGCCGTTCCCAGAGGCAGCCTGCCTGATTCTCCCGCCAACGAAGCCCCAGCCGCCCATCGACGGCATCGAGGTAGATGCAGGCAACGTCACCGGGTTTCCCATCGCCCTTTCGTTCTCCAAGCATTGCCTCGACCTCCACGGCCTGACCGCCTGTCCGGCGACCACTCCCGCCGAGTCCATCCTCGTGCTCAGGGTGACCGTGCCGGGGCGTACGAGACCGGTGACCGTCTCCATCGGGCTGGCCGGGAACGGGATGGTCGCTCGGACGATCCTGTACTCGCTCCGAGCGGCGTGACGTGCTCAGGCATCCAATCGCCGTCTTCGTCGTGGCGGTCTTGGCGGTCATCGGCATAGGTGTGGGCGTGCTGGCTGGGACGAACCGTGGCGGACTAGGGCCGGTGGGCACAGTCAGCGGAGGTTTCTTCATCGAAGGGGGTCCCATCGCGCGTGGCATAAAGGCTCCGGTGAACGGTCCCGTGACCTTGACCAGCACGACGGGGACCGTCTTCACGACAACGGCCAACTCGAAAGGCGAGTGGACGGTAGCGGTGTCGCCGGGAACCTATGCAGTGTCGGGACTGGACCTGGATTATCACCCGCCATGGCGCTGCGTTGCCGGGAACGAAGTCCGGGTGAGAGCCGGTGGCACCGTGACGGGAGTCCTCATCGTCTGTCCGCTTCAGTAGTCCGGGGTTACCGGGTCCGTCACCGACCTGGGAACGCCCCCAGAGCCAGACCACCGACGGCGCGAAGCCAAGATCGTTCTTTTCGTACGCTCGGCTGTGGTGGCGATCACCGGTGGACACAACTCGAACACAACCGGAACGCAACCAACTGCGCCATGAACACAACCGGACGCAACCGTCTGGGCCGAACGACGGTGGGACGCCCGCATCTTCCAGGGTGGGGCATCCACTGACCCCAGCCCCGTCTCGGCCTGGGTCAAGCGGCGGTCCGTCAAGCGGTGGCGGTCGATAGCCTCCAGCCCGAGAACCGGAGGACGCGATGGCCACACCGAGGAAACCGGGACGGCGTACCAACCAGCAAGGCACAGTCTCGAAGCTGCCCAACGGCAAGTACCAGGCACGCACGCCGTACTTCCAAGATCCCGACTCCGGCAGGAGCGTGCGACGGGCCTTCACAGCCGACACCTGGAGCGCCGCCGAGACGCGGATGCAGGCATACCTCCGCGAGTTCGGCGGCAGCCCGGCACGAGAAAGTCGGACCGTCGCCGACGCGCTGGACGGCTTCCTCGACAGGTACGAACGAAGGGTTTCCAAGGCCAAGTCGTCCGCCAAGACTCTGGAGCAATACAGGTGGGCGGCGGCTCATGTGAAACCCCATCTCGGTGCCATCGCGGCGGAACGTCTGACGCCCAACGCTCGGTCACCGAAGAGTGCGGCAAGCCGGTCGTCGGCGGGTTGAAGTCGAAGTCGTCCTACGCGGCGTTGCCACTTTCGCCGGAGCTGGAGGCGGTTCTCGCCGACCACGAGAAGTGGCAGCAGACGCAACTGGGCGCCACCGGGACCACCAACGCTACCCTCTGACCTGGTCGGGCTGCCGGGATTTGAACCCGGGACCTCTTGACCCCCAGCTCGGCCCGGGGCGTTTTCGGTGTACACCCGTCGCAACCGATGACGGCCAATAGTGCCCGTGACCAGGGGCTTCAGCGAACTCAACATGACCGCTGACAACCGGTCGTTACCGCTTGCAACAGGCTTTCGCGAGGCCATGGTTCTCACAGCGGTTCTCACGGACGGTCGCCCGATGTCCGGACCGGGTCTGGACATTGCTAATTGTGGGGGCATGGCAAGACAACCCAAGAGCCGAGCCGGCGGCACCGTCTAGAAGTCCGGGTGACTCCTGAGCAGGAGGCCCTGATCCGCCAGGCGGCAGAGCTCGAGCACGAGACGGTGACCTCGTTTCTCCTCGAGACCGCCATCGAGCGTGCCCGACGTGTCCTGAAAGCGCACAGCACCGTCACATTGTCCAACGAGGCGTTTGACGGACTTTACGTGGCGCTCGACGAGCCGGAGAACGAGGTTTCCGAGCTGGTCGAACTGTTTCGCTCCAAGCCCATCTCGTAGGAGTGAGCGGCCGGACCTGAGCCTTCTTCGCCTTGAGACTCTCACGAGCTGGCGGCCTTCGACTCGGGCCACCCACAGTCAAGAATGTCCCTGAGGCGGTGCCGCGATTCGATCACGTAACCACGACGCCACCTGTGCTTCGTCCATATCTCCAGACGCAACAGCGAGCACGACGCGCTCAGCCGCGTCGACTGAGGGGTAATCCGTCCACATCCATAGGTTCATCTCGACAAAGACGCGCAGTGTGACCCACGCCGCCCGCTTGTTCCCATCGAGGAGCGGATGATTCTTGGTCAGTCGAACCAGAAGCACGCTGGCCTTGTCCCAGAAGTCGGATAGAACTCCTCGCCACCGAAGCTGGCGGATGGCGCATGGAGCGCTGAATCTGCAAGATTCAACTTTGTGCTCGTGACGAGCACCTTGACGTCGAGGCCGGTGACCTCGGCGGCGATGGCGAGATAGTCGCCGAGATCTGGGTAGCGGACCGTCACCTGGCGAGGCGTTCGAGCAACTCGCGATCCTCTTCGATGATCCTTGTCAAACGGGCTTTGAATTCGGGGTCGTTCCGGCGCCGCGCCACTGCCTCGATGAGCGCTTGCTGGACTGTCTCGTTCAGGCTCTTGCCCTCGACACGGGCCAGAACCTCGGTGTCAGCGGCGATCGCATCGGGCAACCTGACCGTCAGATTCTTCGTCATGGTGTCATGCTACCACCGCACCACATCACGCGGCATCGGCCGTGATCGTGGTGCGTCGCCGAAATGGAACGGGTAGCCGCTTGGGCTGCGACGGGACCAACGGGCGGCCAGATCCAGTCGATGACCACGACCCTGGCCCGACTCGACGAATAGTGCGCGCCGCAGCTTTGTCACGGTGACGTTGGCTGAGCCTCAACGAGCGCGGGTGGGGAAAGAAGATCTGTCGAATACCACCAGCCCCAGCGACACACCCAGCGACAGCAACGATTGGTCCGCGCCGCCGACCTTTCCGTCGAGATGGTCGGGCTGCAACGCCAACTGCTTGCAAACGGCAAGCACGGGCCGTCGCCGCGGTGCCAGTGTCGGATCGTGCCGAACAAGGCGATCTGCGCTGACTGTGCTTCGGCCGAGGGGGTCGCCGGCTGGAGTGCGTAGTCGGCGCTCGGCACTGATCGGTCGACCGCGCCCGTAGCCGTCTGATAGGAGCGGGCGGAACCAGCGGGCGATCCGAATCGTATTCGCCCGATGGATCGATCTGAGCACCCGCTTGTCTAAAGGAACCCAATGGCGCACCGCCGAGAGCGAGAGGATCGAGCCGAAAGACGGGGTCGGGCTACTGTCACGCCGTGCGCCTGACTCCGAGGTACAGCCAGCCCGGGCCGCTGACGATCCATGTTGTGATAGGTGATCCGGCGCTACCTCTGATCCGGCAGCGGCGTCGGCTGGCCGAGACGCTCGCGACGCTGGAGCCGACGCAATGGACGGCGCCGAGCCGGTGTGAGCTGTGGTCGGTGCAGGATGTCGTCGCCCACCTGTCCGACACGAACGGGTTCTGGACCGCTTCGATGGCAGCAGGGCTGAAGGGTTCGCCAACCAAGATGCTTGCAACGTTCGATCCCGTCGCCACGCCGGAGGCCCTGGTTGATCCGAGGCGGCAGCTATCGCCGGAGGACGTGCTGAGGCAGTACGCCGACGGCCTCGGGCTGCTGGCCGAGGTTGTGAACAGCATCACTGGAGACGAGTGGTCGCTGCCGGCCGAGGCGCCGCCAGGGCATATCGAGATGCAAGCGGTCGCTCTTCATGCGCTGTGGGACTCCTGGACGCACGAGCGGGACATCCTGTTGCCTCTCGGCCTGAAGCAGCCGGTCGAGCCCGACGAGGTCAGGGGCTGCCTCGTCTACGCGGCCGCCGTCGGGCCTGCTTTCCTCGCCGCCAGCGGCGAGACGAGGAAGGGGATGATCGGAGTCGCGGCGACCGCACCAGACGCGTCATTCGTCGTCAACGTCGGGCCGACGCCGGAGGTACGTGAGCGCCGTCCCGACGATGTCGTCGACGTCGAATTGCGCGGCGACGCGGTGGAGCTGATCGAGGGTCTGACGTTCCGAGTGCCGCTCAACGTCGAAGCGCCGTCAGAATACCGCTGGCTGCTCGGAGGGCTGGCTTCCGTCTTCGACCACGAGCTGGAGGTGGCCTGACCGCTCATTCCCGAGCGTCACGGCGCGAAGAGCCAGCCCGTGCAACGCTCGCCAGCGCACAGTCAGGAGATGAATGTGGCCCCGATCGATTGATCAGGGTGGGTGCTACGTATGAACGGTGCTTGGGCGGCGCGCCCTAGTCGGCAGGGCGGAGTGGCGTCGGGCCGCCAGGTACCCTCGCAATTTCGCCGATGCATCATTAGCGGGAGGCAAGCTCGGGTACGCCTCGCAGACCGGGCTGGTCGCTCTTTGGGCGCCTTCTTGTTCGCGCCAGGCGACCCCAGCCGATGCTCATCGCGCGTCTCGCACTGAAGCACAGCACAGGGGATCTCGAATGTGCGCGGCGCGCGTCCGAAAACGAATCGCGATTCAGGCTGGCCGGCCATGGTCGGGGTGTTGAGGGTGACGGGCGTCGTCCAGCCAGCGTGCGATCTCGTCGGGGTCGAAACGAATGAAGCGCCGTCACTTCACATAGGGCACGCGCTTCTCGGCGATGAGCCGGCGGATGTGGCGGACGGTGACACCGAGGTGATCGGCGAGCTCGTCGATGGTGAGGAGGTGAGGGAGGGACTTTGTCGTCGTCATGGGTGGCTCCTTTGGTGAACGGTCGTTCCGTGTCTGTTCGATGGGCTCTCACTTGAGAGCCAGTTGCCCTCCACAAACGGTGTCCATCGGTCAAGTCCGGCCGAGTGGTGTATGACGACCACCGCACCAACTCTTGGTTGTTCTAGGTGACGGCCTCCAGCTCTGCCGCCGTGCCCACCTCCTTCACGTCCGTAGTGTCGCGGGGAAT
>JBEKLQ010000098.1:0-18136 GCA_050010115.1 Acidimicrobiales bacterium
GACCCCTGCGTCGGCGATGAGCCGTAGGCCGTAGCTGACCCCGAGGAACACCGCCCCGAACGAGGCCGCCTGGTGGCGGGTGGCCGCCAGCTGACTGGTCACGGCCCCGACGGCGAGGAACATGGCGGCAGTGGTCACCATGGCCAAGGCGAAGTAGAGCGACGGACCTGCGCCTATTCCGACACTCGACTCGTGTCCG
This sequence comes from Acidimicrobiales bacterium, assembly GCA_050010115.1. GTDB lineage: Bacteria > Actinomycetota > Acidimicrobiia > Acidimicrobiales > Bog-793 > JAKACA01. The sequence goes on from JBEKLQ010000098.1 coordinate 200, forward strand.
GAAAGGACGGTGATAATCGCGGTGACCGTCCAGAGGGTCACGAGGCCGGCGCCCAGGCCGGTGATCGTCTGCGCCGTCGCGCCCCGTCGGGTGGTCTGGCCACAGAGAAGGAGATCCCATCGCCCGCTGTCCTCCTCACCGCGGAGCAACCTGGTGCTCGTGAACAGCCCCCACACGGCACCGAGGATCATGAGCGTCATGGAGATCTTGAAGGCGGTGAAGCCGCTCACCGTCTGGAGCCGGGGGGCTGGCCCGAAGAGGGCGCTCATCGCCTTGCTGGTGCCATAGGTGGCGGCCAGAGCTTCACGTTGCGCTGCCGTCTTGTAGATCCGCCCATAGGTGATCTCCGACGAGGCGATGAGGATGCCGAAGATGTAGCCCCACAAGATCCCCGAGCGGACGGCCTTGCGCGCGTTCAGGGCAGTGATGACGGTGGCCGGCGATCCCCCAGCAGCCACCGGAGCCATGACGCGCGCCCGGATCCCGAGGTCAGCCTGCATGGCCGTCTTCTCCGTACTGGGCGCGGAACAGCTCTTCGAGCGAGGGCTCGTGGCTCAACAGCTCGGTCACGCCAGCGGCCGCCAAGGCCTTCACCAACGGCTCGATGGATCCACGGACCTGGCAACGCACCATCGAACCATCGGCCTCCACCGCGCTGACCCCGAGTACCACCGAGAGATCTGGGATCGTTCCGTCGAACCTCGCCTCGACGGTGAGCGCGCTCAGGTGTCGCATCTCGGCCAACGTGCCCATCTCGACCAGCCTCCGTCGCGCAAGATGCCCACTCGGTCACAGAGAGCCTCCACCTCGCTCATCATGTGTGACGAGAGGAAGACGGTCTGACCCCGATCCCGGGCCTCGCCCACGCAGTGGCGGAACGTCTGCTCCATCAAGGGATCGAGCCCGCTGGCCGGCTCGTCGAGGACGAGCAGGTCGGGCCGGACCATCAAGGCGGCGATCAGGATGACCTGCTGGTGGTTCCCCTTCGAGTAGGCGCGCACCTTCTTGGTCGGATCGAGATCGAACCGTTCGATCAGCTCGTCCCGGTAGGCCTCGTCAACTTGGCCATGGACGCGGCCGAGCAGAGCGAGGGTCTCGGCACCGGTCAGCGACGGCCACAGGTTGGCCTCCCCGGCCACGAAGGCCAGCCGACGATGGGTCTGCACGGGCTCGCGCTGGCAGTCGAGCCAGAAGATCTCTGCTCGCCCCTCGGTCGGGCGACTCAGCCCGAGCAGCAGGCGGATCGTGGTCGTCTTGCCCGCCCCGTTGGACCCGAGATAGCCGACCACCTCGCCCTGAGCGACTTCGAGGTCCATGTGATCGAGAGCCACGACGTCGCCAAAGTGCTTCGTGAGGCCTTTCGTGCGTACGGCCGTGTCCGACATGTGCAAGCCGCCTCCAGGACTATACGACCGATTAGGTCAATGTACACGTGTATAGCGCCCAAACCGGCACGACGAGGGCCAGAAGCACTCTCGACTGCACGATCTCCGCCACTTCATGGCAACGCAGATGCTCGACGTCGGAGTACCTGTCATGGTCGTCGCGGCGCGTCTCGCCCACGCGAGGGCGTCGACCACACTCAATGTCTACGCACACGCGATCCCCGGGAGCGACCGGAGCGCGGCCGAGACGTTGAGACTGAGGATGGTCTGAAGACTTCGTCGGGTACGAACCGTGGATCCAACTCAGCATCACCTTGGCGAGAAAATGCCCGTGGTCCGGGGTAGGCACCGATACAGAACGCGCCCCGAACATCGATCAGTTCGAGTGGCTTTTCGCGACAGATCGACGGTGCGGCGCTTGACGGTACCGCTACAGAACGCGCGAATGAAGCAAGTCGTGGGAACGCCGACTCTGAGCGGGTGGCAGATCAGAGCGTTCTGATGCGGCAAACGCCGCTTGTCAGGCCGACCGTTGAAGGAACGCTTTGCTCACCCGCTCGGTTTCCGCTCGAACGGCCCAGATCGGATGCCGAGCCACGCCGATCACCTCGTCCCTAACGGTGCCCGGCTCAAACAGATGCGCGATGACTGCGACCAGATAGCCAGCCCCAAGTGCGCCGATCGAGACCTTGAACCTTCGCGTGGCCAGACCAACAGGCACCGCCGCAACCATCAACGCGTCGCCGACCATGGACAGGCCGCTCGTCACAACATTCTCGTGACGGGCGAAAAGCGCGTCTCGAAAGTCTTTGTATCCGTTCGAGGTCATCTCGCGCAGTGTGACACGCGTCTAGTGGTGCCGTCTACACCCGGCGGAGAGGCTCCCACCGTGCACCCAAGATCGCCTGGCTCGGCAACCGAGCGTTCTGCTCGCCCTCGATCCAAGCTCGGCCGTCGCTGGGAATGCTCACGATTGCCGAATATTTGCGCTGCTCCCAGGTCGATTTGCGGGATCGCTTACCGTCCATATTGACCAGTTCTGACGTCGCTCGCTGGCAAAAGGTCGTCGATCCCATAGCTCATCCCTTGGTAGCCGAGGAGCGGGTCCAGACGGTGTTGTCCGCCCAGTGGAGGTACGGCGGCTGCTCGTACGGCGGGGGCGGTCTCCGGGCGCTCAACACCTGGATCGAGTTACGTCACGTTCATCGGCGCTGCGAGCAAGAATGCGGTGGTGGGCGCCGCCGAGGGAGCTACTGAGCGGGCCGAGCGAGTCGCCGCCCGGGTGCTCCAACGCTTCGGCATGGACCTCACCAGTGCCGTCCGTGCGCCGAGCCATGTCAACGCCGTGTGGCTGACGGAGTCCGCCGTCATCCGAGTGGCCCTCGGTCCGAACGCTGACGACCTTCATCGCGAGGCGCGCCTCGGCGAGCTGCTCCCGGCTGTGGTCGGCTATCCAGCCGTTGCCACTGTCAAGACCTCCAGTTCGAGATGCGGCGACCGGCTGGTACGCGTGAGTGAGACGGGGGCGGGCCGCTGGCGTGCACCGCGCTCAGGGTCGCGCGCCATGAGTCGAGACGCCTCCGAACGATCTCTAGAGCTGGGCCTCGGCGCTCGACCGCGCATTTCATGTGACTCTCCTGAGCTACCGGCTGCCCGGCGGACGTCCTGCGTTCACGACCTTGTCACCACCGCGTATCTCGGCCTCGGTGGCGCCGTACGTCGAAGGCGTCGTGGGTCTCAGTGATCTCACTGTGGCTCAGAGCTTGACAGTCCGCGCAACCAACGAGCGCCACGTTCACCCGACAAGGAGAGTCGCCGATCACGCAGCGACGGCGCCGTGCGCAGCAGCTACCGAAACAGCGGACGACTCACTTAAGCAGCAGCCACGATGTCGGGGCCTCTGTCCGCGGTGGTGGATGGTCGGTTACGGAACCTGGAGCGCGAGAATCCGTTCGTGCCAGCAGTCAGGTGCCAATTGGTCCGGTGGATAGACGACGAGCCTCAGCCGGGCTGGGTCGAGGCGCGGCTCGCAGACGTCAACGGGAGAGAAAGGCCTTCTACGACAAGCCTGTGATGTTCTCTTCAGAGCCCATCTCGAAGACGTCGAGCTATCCCGTTGACGGCGCCATCCTCTGCGAGGTGGTGAGGACCATGCCCGCTCGCGGCGGGACCGAACGGCTCGAGATCCAGCTTCGCCACGTAGCCAGCCCAGACGGGGTGTCGATCTTCGAAGTCAGCGGCAAACAGCTGGTTCAGCCAGGCGATCAGTAGTACCCGCTCCCCAGTTCAACGCGAAGCCAGATTTGAGAGCCAGGGTGCCCCGGCGAAGAATCACGTAGTTCGGCTAAGGCGTTGCGGCTGCTCAGATCGTCCCGCGGTCATGATCGGGCCTGCTCAGGCTTAGAGTCGACCTACGGCTGAACCGGTGCTCAGATGCCGCGCGACTCAGCGATCCCTCGGCGGATTTCCTCAACAAGAGCCGGCACGACCTCGTGCCAGTCGGCCACGATGCCGATATCTGCCCAGTCGAAAATCGGCGCGCCAGGATCATTATTGACGGCAATCACTGTGTGAGCGCCGAGCGTCCCGATCATGTGGTTGATCTTGCCAGAGATGCCGATCGCCAGGTACAGCTGCGGAGCAATGCTACGCCCGGTGATGCCAACCTGGCGGGTCCGCTGCAGCCAGCCGGCGTCGGTTACTCTGCGCGTCGCGGCCATCTCGGCGCCGAGGAGCTCCCGGAGGTAGTCGAGTTGTCCGTACTCGTCGGGACCCACGCCCATGCCGACCGCCACTACTGCCTGGGCTGCCGAGAATGGCTCGACGTCGTCGTAGCGCCGTGCGCAGGATACTTCGACCCGTCGCCGAGGCCTCACGGTGAGGATCTCGACCGGTACAGGCGCCTCGATTCGTCGAGGCTCCCGCAGGGGAAGTACGCCAGGTCGCACGGTGGCCAACTGCACGTCGGAGCTGCTGCTGATGGAGGCCACGAGGCGACCGCCGAAGGCGGGCTTACGGCACACGAGGCGGCCATTGCGGACCCGGAGACCGATGGCGTCGCCCGTCAGTCCGGCATCTAGACGGGCGGCGAGGCGGCCGGCCACCTCTCGGCCCCACAGCGTCCCCGGCACGAGGACGATCCACGGCCGCCGCGACTCGCACCAAGACGCCATCGCCGATGCGACGTCCTCCTCGACGCGGGCACCCACGAGCTCTATGGCGGCGTCAGCGCCCCACGCGGCCAGTTCTCCTGCCTCGGGCAGGCTTGGGCCGGAAACGACGACGTAACCGGCCACCGCGCGCGCCAGGCGCTCAGCCTCGCCCACGAGCTCTCTGGTGAGACGGGCGTGCTCGGGCTCCGCCAGCACGACAAGGACGGGATCGCCGTCGCTCCACCGCCGCACGTCCCCGACGACCCCGCGCCCACCACTCCTCGTTGACAGGGTCGGCTCGATCCCTTCTGAAACCCTCGACGACCTCTCCGGAAAGCCTCCCGTGACAGACTCGAGCTGACCCCATTCGCCCAGGAGATCGATTGCCTGCCTGACCTGCTGAGCCGGCGAACCGGCAAGGACGACCCGATGACGAGGCACTTCGATGACCTCGACGGAGTCGACGGCTGTGCGACTAGCCGCCGTACCCCACGGCCCGGCACCCAGCTGCGCGGCGCTCAAGAGCCGCAAGCGCTCGGGCGGAACGTTTGCCTGGTCCTCGGGCGGCGCCTTGCAAGGATTCGTCAGCCTCTCAGCCACTGAGACGACTGCTGGCAACCGGAAAGTTACGGTGCGCCACGTGTCGTCGTACTCGCACAGGGCCTGGCCTGCTCTCCCGTCTAGGTGCAGCTCCCGGACCCCGGCGACGAAGGGAAGATCCAGCAGCTCCGCCAACTCGGGCCCCACCTGACCTGTATCGGCATCGATGGAATTGCGTCCTAGGAGAATGAGATCCCAGGGACGGTCAGCCGCCAGTGCAGCGGCGAGCGCCCTGGCAGTCGCCAGCGTGTCCGACCCGGCAAAGGCGGGATCGGACACGAGAATTCCGGCATCGGCACCCCAAGCCACGGCCTCACGCAGCACGTCCTCTGCCGAGGTTGGGCCGAGGGTGAAGACGACGCACGTCCCGCCGGAGGCGGTGGCGATCTCGACGCCCTTGGAGACCGCCCGGCGACAGTACGCGTTCATCTCGAGATCGACGCCGTCCCGGCGGAGTCGGCCGCTGTCGTCGAGCGCCATCTCCTCGACCCGAGGCACCTGCTTTACGAGCACGGCAATTCTCATAGCCGCATTCCTTCTGCTCGGCGCGATGACGAGGGACGACGGCTGACCGATCGTGCTGGTCGCGGGAGGCCTCTCCGGGCGACGAGCCCCCGCGGCTCAACCAAGACTCTCCTCGACGCGGTGCTTGGTCCGATAGTGCTCCCACACCCTCAGGATCTGGCGAGGGCTGGCAATGTCGCGGATGGCGGACTCGATCTCGTCCTGGCTCAGGAATTGCGGCCGCAATCCGGCGGAGAGGGCCTTCAGGAGGAGCCGGGCCGACTCTTCGACGAGACTCGCCCGGGTGCACGCCTCGGCGACGGAGACACCCACTACGACCCGCCCGTTGCCCCGGAGAACCGCGGCGGAGGACGTACCGAGGACGGCGGCGAGCTCATGGCCGGCTGGCCAGTCTGCGACGAGCTCCGAAGCGTCCGACGTCGGGACGATCACCGGCCCGACCGCCCCCAGTGCGTGCAAAGGTCGAATCGGCACGCCGCAGATGCCGAGAACAGAGGACGCCTCGGCGTGATCGCGGACAATGCCGCCCACGTCTGGCCGCGCCTCGTAAATTGCGGCGTGGATCGCAGCCTCGACCGGCAGCGCCGCAGGGTCGCCCTCCACAACCATCAACGGCCCGTCGCGGCCCACGTCGACCCTCACTGTGAGCAGCTCGGTAGCAGTGACCGATGCGAGACCCTTTCGCGGAGTGATGAGGAAGCTCGAACCCGACAGCCGCGCACTGACGTGTCCGAACGCCTCGACGAGGCTCTCTGCCGCGAGGATGCGACACGCACGCACTATGTCGACGCTCGGATCGGTGTTGCTCGAGACCCCCGACAAAGTTGCGTCGTCACCTGTCGTGGCGGCGCCGGTCATGCCGAGGCGCCTCCTTGTAGCCGAGGGGCCACGTCGCTCTGGTGCAAGAATCCCGAGAGGATCGGGTTCACCAACTCGTGCTGCTCAAACTGCGGGTTGTGACCCGCTCCCGTCACCACTTCGAGCCGTGAGTCGGCGACGAGTTCGGCGATTGCCCGACCGGCCGCCACCGGCACCACCCGGTCCTCGTCTCCCCAGATGAGCAGGGTGGGGCAGGTCAGCCGGCGCCACTCGGCATCGGTCAGCGTCGCCCGTCGCCTCCCCTCTGGGGTTTCGTGGAACGTGAACGCTGAAACACGCTGGTCCCAGTCGCCGAGCTGATAGGCGAGATACCGACACTCAATGAGCTCGTCCATCTCCGGTCCTCGGGAAGTCATCGCATGCTCGAGGCGCGCCTTGACAACCTCGTAGCTGCGCCCGGTGAGCGCCGCCCTCATGCTGTTGCGCTCATCCCGCGGAGTGCCGTCGGTCGAGCCTGAAGAGCCGATAAGCACGAGACGCTGGACGTCGAGCATCCGCTCCACCGTCGCTCGCGCCGCGATCGCTCCACCGAGTGATTGGCCGACGAGCGCCACCTTCCCGAGCTCGAGCACCTCGACCAGGCGGGCGAGGAAGCCCGCATGGTCGAAGACATCGAACGGACGCTCCGGATACCCGGCGTAACCGTGCCAGGGGAGGTCGAACGCCACGGTCCGTCGTGTCTGAGCGAGGTAGGGCAGCGTGAAGATGAACGACTCGAGATGACCGCTCGCCCCATGAATGAGCACAGTGGTCTCGTCATCGGCGGACGCGTGAGCTGGTGCCGCTTCGAGCACCCTGGTCGTTATGCCGTCCACCTCCACTCGGTACAGACGCGGAGCGGCCGGCATCAGCGCATTCCAAAACGTCGCCGTCATACTTCGTCGTTCCTTTCGTCGGCAGGTCCGTTCACCCGACGAGCGACTGAGCGAACTCGTCGTTGCTGAGCAGATGCTCCGCTCGGCCGCTCATCTGAATCTCGCCGGCGAGCATCGAGTACGCCCAGTCGGCCACTGAGAACGCCGCGTGTACGCGCTGCTCGACGATCAGCACAGCGGCACCTCTGCTCGCGATGGCGGGGACCTGGCTGCTGAGGAACTCCGTCGCCAGGCCTGGGGCGAGAGCCGCGGTCGGCTCGTCGAGAATGAGGAGCTTGCGCGGCACCAGCAGGACCATGGCGATAGCGAGTATCCGGCGCTCGCCTCCACTCAGCACGCCCGCACGACGGTTCCTCAACGCCACTAGCTGAGGTGATGACTCGAGAGCCAGAGCCAATCGATCACCGAACTCCCGCTTCTCGATTCGCTGCCCCGCAATCTGCAGGTTTTCCATGACCGTAAGGCTGTCGAACACCTCACGGTTCTGAGGCACGTAGCCGATTTGCTTTCGAGCGAGCCGGTGGGTCTCGGCGTTGGTGATGACGTCGCCCGACAGCTGAACGGTCCCGCTTGTGACCTCGATCAGACCGAGCAGCGCCTTCAGCAGGGTCGACTTCCCACAGCCGTTCGGCCCGACGAGAGCAACGACCTCCCCGTCGCCCACCTGGAGCGAGACTCCGCGAACGACCGGCGTTCCGCCGTAGCCGGCGACGACCGAGTCGACCACCAAGAGGCTCGCCGGGCGGTCGGTACCCCGAGTGACCGGCTTGCCGAGAACCGGTTCCTGCAGCGGGCTGCCAACTCCTAGCGGACCTTCGTCAGGACCCAAGATAGGCTCCGAGCACTGAGCTGTTTGCTCTCACTTCATCGAACGACCCGACCGCGATGACCGACCCTTGCGCCATCACTGCCACGCTGTCGCATGCTCTCTCGACGGCATCCGGCTCGTGAAGGCAGGTCACGAGGGTGACACCCTCGTCGCGCAGGCTCCGCAGGGCTTCAATGATGCGCCCGACATTTCTGGGGTGCACACCAGCAAGCGGCTCGTCGAGGAGAAGCAGGCGCGGCTCGGACATGAGGGCGCGCCCGATCTCGACGAGCCTCCGCTCTCCGCCGCTCAGACTGCCGGCGAGTTCATTTCCCTTCTCCTCCAAGGCGAATCGAGCCAGGATTTCGGCAGCCCTCGAAAGGGCGCCCTCCTGGACCTTTCCCCACCATCGTGGGCCGAGCACCGCACCGCGCAGCGTCTCGCCGCGGGTGAGCCGCACGCCGCAGAGCAGGTTCTCCACAAGCGTCAACCGCTTGAACTCGGAGGACAGCTGGAAGGTCCGGCCGATGCCCAGCCGGGCGCGGCGATACGTTGGCCAACGCTCGATGCTCTGTCCGTCGAAGAGGATCTGTCCGGAGTCAGCGCGCAGTGAGCCGGTGACGATGTTCAGCAAAGTGGACTTCCCTGCGCCATTCGGTCCGATGATTCCTGTGATCTGGCCTTTGGCGAAGCCAGCAGAGGCCCGGTTAACCGCCAGCACACCGCCGAACGATCGGGAGACATCCCGAATCGTGAGCAGGACCGGGTCGGCTCCGGCCGTGTCCTCTAGTCCTGCACGGCCGCTTGCTCCTCCTGTGTCAGCCATGCCTAGGAGACACCTCCCGTGACGGTGCTCGAAGACAGGGCCGTCGAGCGGCTCGGCAGGCGAGGCTGTCGCTTCGGCGACCCCAACAGCCGAGGGCGTCGCTCCGGAAAGATGCCCTGCGGCCGTAGCCAGAGCACGAGGATCAGTGCGACCCCGATGATCGCCTGCTGCAGGTAGTCGACGAAGCCGGGTGGGCCGAACTGGGGCAGATAGGTCACGCCCTCCATGATTCCGATCTGAAGCACTGCGACTCCGAGCACGGTCCCGTAGCTGTTGCCCACACCTCCGAGCGTGATCGCAGCAAAGTAGATGATCGTCTCGAAGAATGACCAGCTGTTTGGCGACCAGGCTGCCACGGCACCGACGAGCAGTCCGCCGCTCAGTCCCCCAAGGCCCCCACCGAGCATCATGCTCACCATGCGCAGGCGGAAAACGTTCGTTCCAAGCGAGCCGGCTGCCTCCTCGCCCTCCCGGGACGCTGCCAGCAACCGCCCGAACGGAGAGCGATAGATCCTCTTCATGAGCAGGAAGACGACAATGCAGATGACGCCGCAGAAGCCGGTGAACGCCCACTGGTATCCGGTGAAGCCGAGCCCGAGGCTGGATTGGAGGGGTGGCGGGATCGAGCCGAGCCCGGTCGTCCCGTTGAACAGGCTGCGGGTGCTGATCACGACGTCGTAGCAGACGAGCATGAGGGACAGAAGAACGATGGCTTGGTAGGACGACCGAAGCCGGCGCAGCACGAGGAGGCCCGCCAGGAAGCTGAGCAACACGCCGACCACGATGGCGAGGATCAGCGGGAGGGGAAACGGCAGAGACCAGCCTGCGAAGTAGGTCTGGGTGCCGAGCCACTTCGACGGGGGGCCGAGTGTCACCAGCGCCACCGTGTACGCACCGGCAGCTTGAAACAGGATGAAGCCGAAGTTGAGGATGCCGGACAGTCCGACCTGAATGTCGAGACCGAGCGCAGCGATGACGTCGATGAAGAAGTACGTCAGCAGGATTGAGGCGTAGTAGCTCACGCGACGAGTTCCCTCTGGCTGGCGACGTCCGAGATGATGCCAGTTGGTCGTACGACGAGGACGAGCGCGAGCAGCCCGAAAGCGAAGACGTCCACATAGGCCGGATTGGAATAGGCGGCGGCGAACTGTGAGACGAAGCCGACTACGAGGGCACCGAGGACGGCGCCTCCCATCTGTCCGATCCCGCCCACGAAGGCTGCCGCAACGATGACGACCGTGAAGGTGAAGCCGGTTACGGCGTTGAAGCTGACCGTCTCGGCCGAAAGGAGGACGCCCGCAATTCCACACAGCAGCCCCGAGACGACCCAGCTGATCGTCATCACACGGTCGGTGGCGATCCCGCACGTCATAGCGAGCTCCTTGTTGCTGGCGATGGCCCGCATCGACCGGCCGAGAGCCGTCTTTTCGAGCAGCACGTAGGTTCCTGCCAAGAGGACGACCGCGCTGACCACAGAGGCGAAGTCCTCGCTCGTCCACGTGAAGGTTCCCGCCCGTAGGAAAGCGTTGGCCGGCAGGCCGAAGCTGGCGGCGTTGGCACCCCAGATCATGTCGATGAACGCCTCGACGGAGATCGAGACGCCAAGGGTGAGCAGGATGATCGCCGCCTGCGACATGCCGCGCCGGACCGCCGGGATAAGTAGCCACCGACTAAACAGGTACGAGCCGACGCAGGTGGCGAGGACTCCTGCCACCGCCGCCACGAAAAAGTTGACGCCACGATTGTGCACGGTGAACGTGATATAGCCGGCGATGATCATCAGATCGCCGTAAGCGAGATTCAGAACGTTCGTCGTCGCGTACTGAAGGCTGAATCCCAAGCTGCCGACGGCCGTATAGGCGGAGAAGGCTATTGCCGTGGCGAGTGCGCTAAGAAAGAGGTTCACAATGCTTCCTTATCTGGCTCTGAGGGTCGCCAGCGGACGCGCCCATGGCGGTCGCGCCCGCTGGATCCCTGCCGTCGCCGCCCTGCATTTGCTCCGGCCATCCTCAACTCACGAGCTTTTGGATCAGGCCTGAGGGAAGGTTCTGTACCGGAAGGTAGGCGCCGCTGGGCTTGAATTTGAAGAGCTGGAGTGGCGGCGTGGAGGTGTGAGCGGCGTCGAAATGGATAGGCCCGATCAATCCGATGTAGCGGATCGCCTTGCCGGCGGCCAGTGCCGCTTTTCCGGCGGCGAACGTCTTCACGTCTACTGCTCCCGATGACCCGCTCGTAATCGTGACGATGTCCTTGTTGAACACCGTCGGTGTGGTGCTATGAGCGGCTTCGATCGCCAGTGCGAGCAGGAGAACCGTGTCGTAGGTGTACTGGGCCTGGGGATCGTTCACGTATTGCATCGCCGTTGGATAGGTCTTCTTGATGGCCTGCAAAGCAGCCACGTAAGCCGCTTCGCCGGGACCGGACGTGGACACCTGTGATGACGCTGCATGGAGATACTCAGCAACGTTGTTGGGTCCGATGGTCTTGTCGAGTGCATCGAACACCTGGGAGGTGAGGTCCGTGGCGTCGGTGATGAAGTGCACGAGGTGGTATTGCGCCTTCAGGTCCGAGACGAAGGTCACCGCCGTCTGCGGGTCCATCTCCCCGAGAATCACGTCCGGATGTAGCGCTGCCAGCCGAGCAACCTCAGTACTGTATGAGGGTTGGTCGATGGCGACCGACAGGTCGAGTACGAGCTTCGGGCTCTGCAGTTTCGCGAACGCCTTCAGCATGCCGGTGTGCAGGTCGGCCGCCCCCGTGTTCGTGCCGAGCAGGATGACGGCTCGCTTGTAGCCACCGATATGTGCCGCGTAGACGAGGGTGGCGCCGTACACGGCGTCGGCCAAGGCCATCCGGTAGAAGTATGGCGAGGTGTTTGTGTCGAAGTAAGCCGAGCCGGTGTAACTAATCCAGGGGATCTTCGCCTGGTTCAGCAACGGAGCGAGCGCGAGCGAAGTATCAGTCTCCGGACCCGAGACGCCGATCAGGTTCGAGGTCGTGGCGAGAAACTTCTGGACCACCGGGACGGCGTCGACGGAGTCGCCCTTGTCGTCAATTTCGGCGCAGCTGATCGGATGACCGAGGGCGCCTCCGGCGTGCTCGATCACGTAGGCGGCGGCGAGACACCCCGCCTGTGAGTGAATGCCGTACTCGGCGAGGGCTCCACTGTACGGCCAGATGTCCCCGACGACGAGCGGCGTCGCGCCCGCGCCACCGCTCCCACTCGGACTGCTGCTGCAAGCAACCAGCAGCACGCTGAGTAGGGCGAGCAGGGCGACGGAACCGCCGACGCTGTGACGGTTTCGCTTTGTTGTCACTTCGCACCTCCCGGGTGTCCGATGAAGAAGCACTTGTTCGAGTTGAAGATGAACGACTCGACGAACGTCAGGTATTCGATCGTCGCGTCGGTCTCGTGCAGAGCGCCCGCCAGTGCGCACCAATTCAGGACTTCTTGCTGGCCTGCCGCGTCGAGAGCATCCGGGGTGGCGTCGGCGAACGCCTCGAACCTGCGCTCCTGGAGGGCGCGGTACAGGTGCAGGTCGCTGTCGGTGTCGGGCCGCAGGCGCCAGTTCACGTCCGTCAGGAAGGCGTGGGACCAACTCGACGACGCCACGACGACGCATCGCCACGGGCTGTCGGCGAGCGCTGCCGCGCTGGCCGCCCCCATCGCGAAACAGCGCTTCGGTGACGGAGCGGGCGGGTCGAGAGCTTCCGGACCGCCCACCTCCTGCCCGAAGTGGATCGGGCCGCCGTGATTGGCAATAACTCTGCTTCCGTAGCAGTTCACGGACACCGGTAGGACCGGGTAGGGAAACCCGCTCCGGTCGTAGTCGAGGAACATCACCGTGTTTAGGAAGGCGTGCGCCAGCCCGTCGTAGTGAAGGGGCTTGTAGGCGTAGGAGACGTCTATCCCGCGACCGAGCAGCTCTTTGGTGAGGTAGCGGCCGATCGCCGGCGCGCCCTTGACTTTGATGCCATGGTCAGGCCCCTCGTCCCAAACGTTCACGATGGCCTCGGCCTCGTCGAGCGGACGCGCCCCAAACGCCCTCTTCTTCTGCCAAGGGTGCGTGACCGTGTCGGGATAGCAGAGGACGCAGAACGGAGGAACTACGTCTTCCTGGAAGTTCTCATACTGGTCGTCCCCCCAGACGAGCACGACGTCAGGAGCGAACTCGTCGATTGCCTGTCGGACGTGGCGGAAGTTGTCGACGAGCTGATCGCGATGGCGTGCCGCGCTCGCGTCGTAGTTCGCCCACTCGTCTCTCATGCTTTCCGGCCACGACGACGGATCCTTGTGCTGTGCAGGGATCGATGGGTCGTCGAGCGCGAACCGCAACAGTCCCGCCATCTCCGAGTCCGGCAAATTCAGCGGCGGGTAGTGCGTCACTCCCACGAATAGGAGATCTCCCATGCTCGTTCCTCCTTCTCTTGCGTCTAAGTCGCTTTGTGGCGGCGGCGGCCGTGTCTAGCGGGCCAGGTAGCGACGTGGATTGTCGAAGAACAACTTCCTTGTGGCCTCGTCGCCGATGAGCGGCGTCCATCTCCTCACGACGTCTGGAGAGTTCGGCCACTCGCACTCCCCATGTGGATAATCAGACGAGTACATGAGGAAGTCACTCCCGCACAGCTCGATGAGGCCCTTGATCGTGTCCGCTCCCTCGTACAGCTCCGCTCCGCAGAAGACACGCCCGCTACGCACGTAGTCGATCGGCTCGAGCTGGGGCAGGTCGACGGCGTGGGATAGGTAGTGCATGTTCATGTTGAGCCGCTTCAACCACCAGGGAATCCAGCCGGCCGAGGTCTCCATGAACCCGACACGCAGGTTTGGCCACCGGTCCAAGTGGCCGCCGAGGATGAGATAGGCAAGCAGACGCTGGGCGTTCCAGGGAAGCGCCGCCGTCCGAGCGACCACGATGTTGTCCCAGATGTCGCGGTAGCCAGGGAAATAGGGAGGCTCGTACGTGAACGGGTGCACCACGAGGGGGAGATTCGTCTCGTCCATTGCCTCCCAGATCGGCAAGAGATCCGGGTCGTCCACCGGCAGGCCCTCCGGCAGTAACAGCTGCGCCGCGCCGCACCAGGCGTCTCCCCCATGACGGCGGATCCATTCGGCTCCAGCCTGCGGATCCTGCCCCGGCACCATCATCACTCCACGCAACCTCGCCGTGTCCGCAGAGCAGTAGTCCGCCATGTACCGGTGGTACGACTCGTACAGCAGGAGGGCAAGATCGGGACTGAGCGCGGTGCAGGCAGCGGCCCAAACGCCGGGAATGATGAGGTGCTGCTCGACTCCCTCGGCGTCCATATCCTTAAGGCGGAGCTCGGCGTTCCGATCGGAGACGTCGTTGACGGCGATGTCGCCCGTTCCCTGCTTGGCGGCCTGCCCGACTCCGCCGACGCCAAACGCCGGACGGGAAGCCGTCTGGCCGCCCTCCACGAGGTGCGTGCCGGGACGGCGCCTGAAGGCGATGGGCCTCACGCGAAAGACATGCCTCTCGCCGGGGCGATCGGTGTACTGGTCGATGATGTAGGGCTCGAGCTCGCCCCATCGGTCTCGCAGCTTCGCCTCGGCGTAGTGATGGAGAACGTCAGCTGACGGGTCCACATGAGTATCGATATCGATGATGCTCTCGCTCATGTCCTGTTACTCCTCTCGTCTCGGATGGCTCTGTCCGACCTGCCGCCTGCGACAGCCGGAGCAAAGGTGTCGACGACTCAGTCCTCGCGGTCCTCTTGAGTATCTGCTTCGCTCTGCAACATCGTCGTTGCGTACTGCAGCGTGTGTCTGATGTGTTGGAGAGCGAGCGTCGTCGCAGCTTCGACGTCTCGCCGTCGGTAGGCGTCGATCAGCGCCAGATGCTCCTCGTGTGCCTCGGGACGTCTTCCGGTATCACGATCGGAGACGTACACGTAAAGTGCGGAGATGTCCGCCAACCGCGTCAGCACTGATGCGAGGTAGGTGTTCTCGATCGCTCCGTCGAGAATCCGATGGAGCCGACGGTTCTCGACGACCCAGAGCTCGGGGGGCGTCTCAGGGTCTGCCATCTGCTCCGCCAGCTGCTGGGCTTGCTGCAGCGACCGCTCGGAGATGTTTGCGATGGCCGACTGAATCGCGAGCGGGTACAGCTGTGCTCGCACTTCGTAGATGTGACCAAGTTCGATGGTCGTCGGTCGGTGCACGATCGCACCCGAGAATGCGCCGAAGTCGACGAGACCCTCAGAGGCGAGGTCGCGGAGTGCTTCCCGGATCGGCGTGATGCTCACCCCGTACCGCTTGGCCAATTCAGACTGCTGCAGCCGGGCCCCGCTCGGGAACCGGCCTGTCAGGATGTCGCTGCGAAGCTGATCGAGCACCGCCATGTGAACGCTCGAGACGACGAGGGGAGTACTCGACATCTCGCGGTCCTCCCGGTCTAAGGCCATTCAGGCCTCCCGGCTCGACCAGGGCCGGATCCGTCGTTCCCGGCAATCACCGTGCTCCGGATGCTTCCAACGCCTTCGATCTGGGCTTCGACGACGTCGCCGGGCCGCAGGAACTCCGCTGGATGTCGTGCAAACCCGACCCCTGCCGGCGTGCCGGTGGCAAAGACGTCGCCTGGTCGTAGCGCGACGGTCCTCGACGCTGTGCTGATGAGCGTCGGCACGTCGAAGAGCATGTCGGTGGTCTTGGCGCTCTGCTTCTCGATGCCATTGACCGTCAGCGACAGCTGGATGTCAGGGGGGAACCCGATCTCGTCGAGCGTCGTCACCCAAGGTCCGATCGGCGACGAGGCCGACACGTTCTTGCCGATGAACCACTGAACGTGCTGCCGCTGAAGATCGCGTGCCGTGATGTCATTGACGATCGTGTAGCCGGCGACGTAGTCGCTCACCTCGTCGCGATGGATGTGGCGGCCCGCCTTGCCAATCACGACTCCGAGTTCGATCTCCCAGTCGAACTCTGCGGAGATCGACGGATCGAGGGGCAGATCGGCGAACGGATCTGCCATCGAGGCACCGAGCTTGAGGAAAAACACCGGATAGTCGCTCGGTGCGGTCTGGAGCAGCCCTCGTGCTTCCGCATCGTGCTGCAAGTAGTTCATTCCCGTGCAAATGACGCCCCGACCATCGTCGGGCAGCGGCGCCAGTAGCTCGCAGTCGGCGACCGGCCGGGACCGACCGGTCTCCGTGAGACCGCCGGGCGACAACCCAACGGACTGCCGCAAAGCGTCCACCCACGACTCCGCGACTTCGAAGAGCACGTCATCTCGCAATACCGCAACGGCCACGCCAGCGACTTCGGGGACCCGAAAGCGAGTCAAACGCATAAGATGCCTCCTGTACGATGTATCCTACAGGATGTTAGATTCTCGTCAAGGACCCAAAGCCTCCACGGCAGGTTTCAAGGAAGAGGAGACTCGTTATGACCGTTGAGCTCATTCGGCGACCGGCGGGGCTCGGAGAGCCGCTTGGCAGGTACTCGCACGTCAGCCTCGGGCAGGGTGTGCTGGTCGCGGTGGCAGGACAGGTGGGACTCGACGCCGAAGGCCGGCTCGCTGGACCCGACCTCACGTCGCAGGCGCGACAGGCTTACGCGAACCTCGGCGTCGCCCTCGCAGCCGCTGGGTGCGGTTTTGACGACGTCCTGAGAATGAACACGTACCTCGTTAGTGCCGACCTCGTGCCCGAGTTCATGGAGGCTCGGGCTGTGATCTTCTCTGATCTGTACCCGACGAGCGAGTACCCGCCGAACACGCTCGCGATCGTGAGCCGCCTCGTCGAGGAGCCGTTGCTCTTCGAGGTGGAGGCGCTCGCCGTTCGCTCTGTTGGCGACGCGGCAGTGAAGTTATGACCGAACCGAGCCTCGCCGGCGCCAGCGCCTGGGAGGCCGAGCTGTATCAACACCTCCAGGAGCATGCCAAGAGCGAGGAACACGCTCAGAGCGAGTACCGCTCGATCGCGGACTCGACGCCCGAACACGACGTCCGCTTCCTCATCGAGCTCATCCTCGAAGACGAGATCAGACACCATCGCCTGATCGCTCAGCTCTCCGACGCGCTCCGCAGCCTGGTGAAGGGAGCCAACGACCCCCCGATACCGTGGTTGTCGCCCCAGCGACCCCGCCCCGAGCTGCTGGCGGCGACTAAGGAATTCCTCGCCGCCGAGCGCGATGACCTGAAGGAACTGAAGAGGCTTCAAAAGGAATTGCGGCCCGTGGAGGACACAACGCTGTGGGCCCTCGTCGTTCGTCTGCTCGTGCTCGATACCGGCAAGCACATCGAGATACTGCGGTTCATCGAGCAGCAAGCGGCGGACTGAAGCAGTGCATCGCGGTCACATCGACTTCTAGACATCCCACGCCTCGTAGGTGTCAAGCAGCGACGCGTTGGCGGTGGCCCCAGGCGGTGAACTCGTCGTAGAGGGTGTCGTGAACGAGACATCCGTGGAGAATGCCAACGAGGCGGTTGGCGAGGACGTCAGCAGGGGAAAGCTGCTCATCGTCGAGGGCCTTGGAATCGCCTAAGAGCACGTGAGCTGTTTTCTCGCTCTCGGCTACCTGCTGATGCCCGCCGCCTCGACGCCCCTTGTGCTCAATGTCCCGATTGCCGGCTACCGGCTTCCCCACGGAGGGCCGCTTGCCGGGCTGCTTGCCTTGGCGCATGCTGACGACCCGTCTGCGGCCTGGCACGCGCCTGTTGGCCCGGATGGGATCTACTGGTTCTGCACGGCTGTGGCGCTTGGCGTTGCGGGCTTCGTCGTCGTCGCCGGTTGGCGGCTCTGGCGCTTCGACGTCGGCGCCAAAGCGACGACCTCTCCGGTGCGAGCAGAAGGGCTCGCACGGCGCGGCGAGGTGCGCCAGGCTGCCGGGGCTCGAGCCCTCGTGGCACGGTCGAAAACGCTCCGACCC
>JBEKLQ010000099.1:0-15665 GCA_050010115.1 Acidimicrobiales bacterium
CGGGCCAGTGCGGGTGCTGCACGGTGCTCATCGACGGCAGGGCGTCGATCAGCTGCGCCATCCAGCTTTCGCGCGTCGCCGGCAAGTCGGTCACGACGCTCGAGGGCATCGACCCGGAGGAGCGTGGGCGTTTCTCACGGGCGTTCGCAGCGACCGGCGCGTTGCAGTGCGGCTTCTGCACGCCCGGGATCGTCGTGCGCGTGAAGGCGCTGCTCGACAAGAAAGGCTCGGAGCTGACGCGGGAGGACGCCTCTCGCCATCTCGGTGCCCACCTGTGCCGTTGCACCGGCTACACCAAGATCCTCGACGCAGTCGAAGTGCTCGCGAGTGGCAAGGAGCCGGATCTCATCCCCACCGGCGGGATCGGGACCCGCAGCCACAAGTACGAGAGCCTCCAGCTCGCCCTCGGCGACCGCGCCTACGTCGACGACCTCCGTGTGCCAGGCACCCTGCACGCCGCTTTCCACCTTGCCGCCGCCGCCCGCGCTGACGTCGTGCACATCGACACCGCTGCTGCCCGCGCCCTGCCAGGCGTCGAGGCGGTGCTTACCGCCGCCGATATCCCGGGCGCGCTCCGGGTCGGCATCATCTACACCGACTGGCCGATCCTCATCCCCGAGGGAGGGCGCACTTCGTATCTGGGCGACGTGCTCGCCGTCGCCGTCGCCGGCGACCGTGAGACCGCCCGCCAAGCAGCTGCTCTCGTCCAGGTCGAGTACCAGCCACTGCGCCCGCTCACCGATCCGCAGGCGGCCATCGAGGACGCCGAGGACGCCGTCTGGGAGCTCCCTGGCAACGTACTGTCTCGTTCGGTCTACGGCCGCGGCGATGTCGACGCGGCGCTTGCCGCCTCTGCCCATCAGGTGCACGAGGTCTTCCAGACCCAGCGAGTCGAGCACGCGTTCCTCGAGCCGGAGGCCACGCTCGCCGTGCCGGAACCGGATGGCACGCTGACGGTGTACTCGGGCGGTCAAGGCACCTGGGACGACCGCAACCAGATCGCTTCGGTCCTCGGCGTCCCGACCGAGCGGGTCGTCGTCCACCAGGTCTCGAACGGTGGTGCCTTCGGTGGTAAGGAGGACATGGCGAATCAAGCACAGACCGCGCTGGCCGCGTTCATCCTGCAGCGACCGGTGAAATGCACGCTCTCGCGGGAAGAGTCGCTCCTCATCCACCCCAAGCGTCACCCGATCCGCCTCGAGTACTGGGCCGGCTGCGGCGCCGACGGGAAGCTCACAGCGCTCCGGGCCCGGCTCATCGGTGACTCCGGCCCGTACGCGTCCGTCGGCGGGGAGGTGCTGGAACGAGCGGCCGGTCACGCCTCAGGGCCCTACAGCGTGCCGACGATCGACGTCCAGGCGGTTGCCGTGCGGACGAACAACCCCGTGTGCGGAGCGTTCCGCGGCTTCGGAGCCAACCAGGCCCAGTTCGCCATGGAAGGCGTCATGGACCGCCTGGCCGCCGCGGTCGGCATCTCGGGCTACGAGATCCGCCGCCGCAACGTCATCGGCCCCGGCATGGTGTGGGGGCCCGGCCAGATCATGGATGACGGGGCAGCCGGCGTATTGGCGTGCCTCGAAACTGCGCGCCCGGCCTACGACGCCGCCGTCGCCGCTGGCAAGGCGGTCGGGCTCGGGCTCGGCCTCAAGAACTCCGGCCTCGGCAACGGGTTGGTCGAGGTGATTCCGGCCGTCGTCCGTTTCTCCGAGGACGGTGACGTCGAGGTCCGCCACTGCTGGACCGAGATGGGCCAAGGCGTACACACGGTCGCGCTCCAGGTCGCGGTCGAAGAGCTCGGCGTCGGCCCCGAACACGTCAAGGTCATCGTCGACACGACCCGCGAGCTCGGCTCGGGCCAGACCACCGGATCGCGCGGGACGCTCATGGGAGCGGGAGCCATCGCCGATGCCTGCCGCCGGGCCAAAGCGGACGGATGCCGGCCCGGCGTCGACTACGAAGGCGAGTACCGGGTCGACTGGACCAACTCGCTCGACGAGGGTCTCGAGAACCCGACGATTCATGCCGCCTTCTCCTATGCCGCCCAGGTGGTCTCGATCGACCGGGAGACCGGTGCCATCGACCGCGTGGTGGCCGTGCACGACGTCGGCCGAGCGGTGAACCCGATGCTGTGCGAGGGCCAGATCGAAGGCGCCGTCCACATGGGCCTGGGCTATGCCCTCTCGGAGGAGTTCCCGGTGGACGTGAAAGGCCGCCCTGAGCACATGACGCTTCGCAGCCTCGGGATCATCCGGGCGAAGGACGTGCCGCCCATTGAGTCGGTCCTCATCGAGGTGCCGCAGCCCGGGGCGCCCTACGGCATCAAGGGCATGGGCGAGATCGGCCTCGTGCCGACTGCTGGCGCCGTCGCGGCCGCCCTGCACGACCTCGACGGCGAGTGGCGCTCCGTGCTGCCGATGCGCCGGGCCCTGGCCGCAGCCGGCGCCTCGACGGACTGATGGCCGGAGCCGGAAGTCCGGCGGGAGCCGGCGGTCCAGCCGGAGCCGGCGGTCCAGCCGGAGCCGGCGGTCCAGCCGGAGCTGTCGGTCCAGCCGGAGCTGTCGGTCCAGCCGGAGCTGTCGACCCGGCGGCAGATGTGGTCGCTCAAGCGGTAGCCGCCGGCACCAGCGCCGGGACGCTGGTCACTCACGGTCTCGTGTGCGGCCACCATCATCTGTACTCCGCCCTCGCCCGCGGGATGCCGGCGCCCCCGCGCTCGCCGACGAACTTCACCGAGATCCTCGAGCTCGTCTGGTGGCGCCTCGACTGTGCACTCGACTTGGAGATGATCCGCTGGTCGGCCATGCTCGGAGCGCTCGAGGCGCTCGAGCGCGGCACGACGGCGATCGTCGACCACCACTCCTCCCCCAATGCCATCGAGGGCTCGCTCTCGGTGATCGCCGACGCGTGCGCCGAGGTCGGCATCCGATCGGTCTGCTGCTATGAGGTGACCGACCGCAACGGGCGGGCGGGCATGGCGGCCGGGCTCGCCGAGAACGAGCGGTTCCTCCGCGGAGGCGGGCGCGGTTTCGTGGGTGCGCACGCGTGCTTCACGCTCTCCGACGCCACGCTGGAGGCAGTCGCCGGCCTCGCTCAGGACCTCGGAACCGGTGTCCACATTCACGTGTCCGAGGACCGTTGCGACGCCGGCGCCGGAGCCCGGCTGGAGACGGTGGCGAACGAACGCTGGCTGCTCGCCCACTGCGTACACCTCGATCGCCCGCTCAACGGCTGCATCGCGCACAACCCCCGATCCAACATGAACAACTCAGTCGGTTACGCTCGGCCCGCCCGCTGGCAGAACCCCGTCGTGCTCGGCACCGACGGGATCGGCGGCGACATGCTCGAGGAGTTCCGCCTCGCCTATGTGCGCCACCGGGAGGACGACGTGACAGCTACGCCACTCGACGCCTGGTCCTGGCTGGGGGGCGGCGAGGCGCTCGTCCCCGAAGTGGCCGGCGACACCGTGGTCTGGAGTTACTCACCGATGGAGCCTTGGCACCTCGCCTTCAGCCCCGGCGTGAGCCCGCTCGAGGTCACCGTGGACGGCGAGAGGGTGCTCAGCGGCGGCCGCCCGACCCGGGTGGACCCGGACGAGATCCGGGCGAAGGCCCGAGAACAGGCCGAGCGCCTCTTCGCCCGGCTCTGAGTTCCGGGTCGGCGGTGGCGGTGGCGGTGGCGTTCGCGGTCGGTCGGTCGCGGGCCGCGAAAGTGCCTACAACACAAACGCGGCGCGAGTCACAGGGCAAGCCGGCGCCAGCGCCGCACCCGGCAAGAAACCCGAGCACCTGGCGACCTCACGCCCGAGCCCGGGCGAGACCGGCGAGCTCAGGCAGTCCAGTCGGCGAAGGCGTCGATCATGGCGTGGACGTCCCGCCCGAGCGGGTAGAGCACCGGGCAAGTGCAGCCCCGCTTCACGTACTCGGCGACCTGGGCCCGGCACTCGTCTGCCGTCCCGGACGCCGTCAGCATCTGGACCACGTCGTCCGGCACGAGCTTCGATGCCGCCTCGACTTGCTCGTGCGTCGCCGGCCAGGTGAGCACCTGCCCGATCTCGTCCAGCAGTGGTTGGGGCACGCCGGACGCCTTCATGATGTGCGGCTGCTGGCCCAGGTACTGCGTCACCAGCATCCGAGCGGCGTCCAGGGCGGCGCCTCTGTCCTCGTCGAGCGAGCACACGACGAGCTGTGGGCGGTCGAGGTCGGCGGCAGACCGCCCCGCCTTCCGGGCTCCGATTTCGAGGTGCTCGAGCGCCCGATCGTTGTATGCCGGTGAGACGAGGTAGTTGAGCACGACGCCATCGGCGATCTCGCCAGCCAGCTCCATCATCGACATACCGGTCGCTCCGATGTAGATCGGGACGTCCTTCGGCCGCCGCTCCTGGTAGACGTAGTCCAGCTCGACTCCGTCGAGCTGGACGAACTCGCCGTCGTAGGTGACCTGCTCGTCGGCGAGCAGCGCCCGCACGGCCTCCACCGTCTCGCGCATCGCCCGGAGCGGCTTGACGCGCTGCACCCCCACTTTGGAGGCCAGCGGCTCCCACCATGCCCCGATCCCGAGGATGACGCGCCCCGGCGCCAGATCGTCGAGGGTCGAGAACGTGGAAGCGAGCAAGGCTGGGTTGCGCGTCCAGTTGTTGACGACGCCCGAGCCGACTTTGATGCGATCGGTGACCGAGAGAAACGCCGCCATCGGCACGGTCGCTTCCCGCACCAGCCGGCTCTCCGCCTGCCAGACGGCGCGGAACCCCTTCAGCTCGGCATAGCGGGCGATCTCCATGCCCTGCCGGATCGGGTGGGCATCTTGAAGGTACACAGCGACGGGAGTCGTCATGAGGTCCTCTCCTCCTCGGGCGCAAGCCGACGGGCGGCAAGCGCTAGCGCGATGTCCTGCGGACGGACGGGCGCTTTCGACAGTTCGAGCCCCGTTGCATCCCGGATGGCCGCAACGACCGCCGCCGTCGAGGAGATCGACGGCGGCTCGCCGACGCCTTTCGCGCCGAAGGGAGCGCCCGGCTCCGGCTCCTCGATCAACGCCTGGATCGTCACTTCGGGCATATCCAGGGCGGTCGGGATGATGTAGTCCGTGAACGACGCGTTGCGGAGCCGCCCGCCGTCGAGCACGAGCCCCTCCATGACGGCGAACCCCACACCTTGCGAGATGCCGCCCTCGAGCTGCCCCACGAGCTGGAGCGGGTTCATCACCCGGCCGACATCCTGCGACGTGGCCACTTCCACGACCTTCACGAGCCCGAGGTCGAGATCGACGTCAACAACCGCCCGGTGAGCGGCGAAGGCGAACGAGACGTGGGCGTCGCCCTGGCCGTTCTCGTCGAGCACATCGGTCGGCGCGTGGCGGAACATCACGGTCTCCTCGAAGATCTCGCCGGCGGCCGCCTCGGTCAGGTCGAGATCGATACCGAACGTGTTCGAGGTCACCCTGCCGTACTCCAGGGCCAGGGCTCCGGCGTCCACTCCGACCCGGTTGGCGACTGCGGCCAGCAGCCGGTCGCGAACTGCCTGGCAGGCAGCATTGACGGCGCCACCCGTCATCCAGGTCTGGCGGCTGGCAGAGGTCGAACCGGCGGAGCCGATCCCTGCCGTCTCAGCCTCCCCGAGCGCCACCGCCTCGACGCCCAGCACCTCCCGGGCGATCTGCTGGATCAGCGTGACCAGCCCCTGGCCGACCTCGACCGCGGCCGAGGTGACCGTCACTTCGCCGCCCTCGAGCCGGCAGCGGGCGGTGGAGTAGTCGTCGAAAGCCGAAGAGAACAAGAGGTTCTTGAAGCCGACGGCAAACCCCACTCCCCTTTTCACTCGCCCGCGCTCGGCCGCCCGGCTGGCACCGCCGGGGAGGGCGAGCTCGGGCTCGGTGTCGGGCCCGCCAGGCGGGAGCGTGGCCGACGCACAGGTCCGGATCACCTCGGCGGCTGGCGCCGCTCCGGTGATCACCTGGCCGGTGATGAGGTCGTCGCCGGTGGCGAGCACGTTGAGCAGCCTCAGCTCGACCGGATCCATGTGGAGGGCGGCGGCGAGCTTGTCCATCTGGGCCTCGTAGCCGAAGCACACCTGGACCGCGCCAAAACCACGCATCGCGCCACAGGGCGGGTTGTTCGTGCGCACCGCCGAAGCGTCCACGATGGCGTTCGGGACCTTGTAGGGCCCCGTGGCGAAACAGGCAGCATTCGAGATGACCGCGGTCGAGGACGAATGGTAAGCACCGCCGTCGAGGATGAGCCGCGTCTCGACTTTGACGAGGCGCCCGTCGTGATCGGCCGTGTGCCGGTACCACATGTGCGCCGGGTGGCGATGGACGTGGCCGCGGAACGACTCCTCACGCGTGTAGACGATCTTCACGGGCTTGCCGGTGCGCAGCGCCAGGAGGCAGATCTGCACCTGCATGCTCATGTCCTCGCGGGCTCCGAAGGCGCCACCAACCCCGGCGAGGTGGAGACGCACCTGATCGAGCGGGAGCGCCAGGCACCGGGCAAGCTGGTCCTGGTCGACATGCAGCCACTGCGTCGCCACGTACAGGTCGACACCACCGTCGGGCGCTGGCACGGCGAGACCGGACTCGGGCCCCATGAACGCCTGGTCCTGCATGCCCGTCTCGTAGGTGCCCTCGACGACGACGGGGCCCATCGCCTCCGGGTCGCCACGCAGGACGCGCTGGCGGAGCAGGAGGTTGCCCAGCGGGTGGATCGGTTCGGCCTCCTCGGCCACCTCAGGATCGACGAGTGGCTCCCGCAGCTCGTACTCGACAACGATCGCCTCGGCGGCGCGCCGAGCGGTGTCCGGGTGGTCGGCTGCGACCGCCGCGATCGGCTCGCCCTCGTAACGCACGACGTCGGAGGCGAACACCGGCTGATCCGGGTACTCGAGCCCGTAGGTCTTCCACCCGGGCACGTCGTCGGCAGTGATGACCGCCTCAACCCCGGCGATCTCCCACGCCGGCGACACGTCGAGACGCACGATCGCTGCCGACGGATGGGGCGAGCGCAGCAAGTGACCCCACAGCATCCCTTCGGCCTCGAGGTCTGACGAGAAGGCGAACTCCCCGCGGACCTTCGGTATACCGTCCGGCCGGCGTGCGCTCGAGAAGAGGCCGTTGGCCGCACGGGGAGAGGTGACGAGGGTGGTCACGACCCGGCTCCTTCGCCGTTCGCCCGGGCAGCCGCCACAGCGTGGACGGCGGCGAGGATCCGGCCGTAGCCGGTGCAGCGGCAGAGGTTGCCGCTGATCGCCTCTCGGACTTCGAGATCGGTGGGCACCGGGTTGTGCGACAGGAGGTGGTGCACGCTCACGATGAGGCCGGGCGTGCAGAAGCCGCACTGTACGGCGCCTTGCTCCACGAAGGCTTGCTGGATGTCAGACAGGTCGCCGCCGGCGGGCGTAAGGCCCTCGACCGTGACGACGTCGCGCCCGGCTGCGGCGGCTGCCAGAACCGTGCACGCGCACTCGAGCACGCCGTCGACGAGGACCGAGCACGAGCCGCACTCCCCTTCGAGGCAGGCGTTCTTCGCGCCGTACAGCCTGAGTCGCTCTCTCAGCACGTACAACAGGTTTTCGCACAGCTGGGCGTCGATCACCTGGTAGTCCCGGCCGTTCACTCGGAGGTGGTACCCCAACAGTTCCGTCTCCGATGCGCTCAGCTCACACATGGCTCGTCCTTGAAGGGGTCGGCCGGTGTCCCGATCGCGTCGTGTCGCAGGGCGCGCTCGAGCGCACGGCGAGCACAGACGCCGACAGCGTGGCGACGGTAGTCGGCAGTCGACCGGTGATCGTCGATCGGGTGAGCCGCCGCCCGCACCAAGCCGGCGAACTCCTCGAGCGCGTCCTCGCCACCGACGAGGCGGTGCTCTTCCCAGTCGATCCGCGAGGTGGCGAAAGTCTCCGCCTCCACCGCCCGGATGATCACCGGACCGACGGAGCCGAGCGCGGCCCGCACCCGGCGCCCTGCCCAGTCGACGACGAGGGCGACATTGGCCACGGCGATGATCATGGCATTACGCGGGCCGACCTTCAGGAACTCCTGCGTCCCGACCCCAGCCGGCAGCCGGATGTCGATGATGATCTCACCCGGCTCGAGCGACGTGCGTTTCGGGCCGCTGATGAGCTCGTCGAGGGTGACGGTCCTCGTCGAGCCGAGGCGGCCGACGGCGATGTGCGCACCCAGAGCTGCCAGCACCGGGAGCGTGTCGCCGGCCGGAGAGGCGGTGCCGAGGTTGCCGCCGATCGTCCCGGCATTGCGAATCTGGGGAGAGCCGACTGTACGGGCAGCCTGGGCGAGGCAGGGGACGAGGTCGGCGAGCTCGCTCCCGAGCATCTCGGTGTAGGTGAGGCCGGCCCCGAGCACGACGTCACTGCCGTCGCGACGCCAGCCGGTGAGCTCGGGCACGCCATGCAGGGATACGACGGCTTTCGGCCGCCGCCTGCCGGCGTTGACCTCGACCATGAAATCGGTACCGCCAGCGAGGATCTCGGCGTCAGGCACGCGGTCCAGTAGCTCGCAGGCCTCCTCGAGCGAGTGAGGCAGGAAGACCCCCATGGTGGCTACGGCACCGCCACATCGCAGAGCGAGAACGTGGTCACGTCGACGAGACCCAGATCGGTGAGGCGCAGCTCTGGCAGGACGGAGAGGCCGAGGAAGCTCAGCTGCATGAACGGCGCGTTGATCGTGAGCCCGAGCGCACTGGAGGACGTCTGAGCAAGCCGGTCCACCTGCGCCGCCACCTCTGCAGCCGTCTCGAAGCTCATCAGGCCGCCGATGGGGAGCGGCACCTCGGCGACAACCTCGCCGCCGAGCACGGCGACCTGCCCGCCGCCGATCTCCGCTAAGCGAGTGACAGCGACGGCCATGTCCGCCGGACCGCTGGCATCGATCGCCCCCACGACCATGCAGTTGTGGGCATCGTGGGCCACGGTGGAGGCGATGGCGCCCCGCTTGAGGCCGAAACCGTGCACGTAGCCCAGCCCGATTCTGCCCGTGCTGCGATGGCGCTCGACAACGGCGATCCTCGCAACCTCGGCCGACGCCTTGCCGACGTCGAGCACGAGCGAGCGCGTGGTGAGCGAGTGCTCTTCGACGCCGATCACCCGAGCGCGGCCGCCTGGCGGCGGCTGGCGGTCGAAGTCCTCGGCGCGCGGCCGGTGGGCGAGGTGGACCGAACCGCGCATCCACTCCGGCGCCGGTGCCGTGGGCACTGCACCGGGCACAACGGAGCCGTGCATCGCCACCAACTTCCCGGCTTGCCAGACCCGGGCCGGCTCGAAGCGGTCAAAGGTCTCGAAGCACAGGACATCGGCCTGGTAGCCGGGGGCGAGCCAGCCGAGGCGGTCGAAGTGGTGGTAGTCGGCCGGGTTGCTCGTGGCGAGCACGAGGGCGTCCTCCAGGCGGACACCGCCAGCCACCGCCAGCCGCACGCAATCGTTGATGTGGCCCTCGGTGAGCAGCGTGTCCGGCTCCCGGTCGTCGGTACACAGGGCTACTCGGTCGGTGCCGTGCCGCAGCACGGTTGGCAGGAGGGTGCTCAGGTTGCGCGCAGCCGAGCCCTGGCGAGGGAAGACCCACATGCCCTTCCGGCGTTTCTCCTCGATCTCGTCGAGCTCTGTGCACTCGTGTTCCGACTCGACACCGGCCGCGAGATAAGCGTCGAGCTGGCGACCGGTCACGCCGGGAGCGTGACCGTCGACGCGGCGGTCGCCGGCGGCGGCGATCTTGGCGAGCACCTCGGGATCACCGGCGATCACGCCGGGGAAGTCCATCATCTCTGCCACCCCGATGGCGCCGTGCTCGTCGAGGAGGGCGGCCAGATCGGAGTGATCGAGCGCGGCCGCCGGGCTCTCGAACCTCGAGGCAGGCACGCACGGCGATGCGCAGATGCCGAACGTGAACGGCAGCGAGCGAGCTGCCTCGGCGAGCGCGGCGACGCCGCGGACGCCGAAGACGTTGGCGATCTCGTGGGGGTCGGCCGCCACGGCCGTGGTCCCGCGCGGGAGCACTGCCCGCACGAACTCGTCCACCCAGAGCTTCGTCGACTCGAGGTGCATGTGGGCGTCGACGAAACCGGGTGTCAGCGACGTCCCACTCACGTCGACGGTCTCGCTTGCCTCTCTCGGGCCGAAGCCGGCAATGACACCGTCAGCGATGGCGAGGTCCGTCTCCAGCCATTCCCGGGTTCCGGGCAGGAAGACGCGGCCGCCCGTGAGGAGCAGGTCGGCCGGCACGTCACCTCGTGCAACGGCGAGCACATGGGGACCAGAGCGGCGACGGGACACGTCAAACCTCCTCACGAATGTACGGAATGCCGAACAGCGGGGGCACGCCGGTGCACCGCTTGGCGCAACTGGTCAGGACAGCCAGGGTGACGACCATAGTGAGAGCAACCAACATGCCCAGATACTGACTCATCTCCTCACCTCTGCGCGCCTGCGACGATCCGTACCCGGCTCGCCGTAGCCGGCATGGCGAGGTCTCCGCTCTCAACTGGCCAGATCGACGTGAACCCGCTCGTCCAGCCCTTCAGACTCGAGTGCCGCCGAGAGGAGGCGCTCGGCCGCTACGACCGGAGCGGTCGGGGATCGCAAGGCCGGCACCACGAGCACGAGCCAAGCGCGGCCGAGCACCGAGCGATCATGGCCCGCGAGAAGGGCCAGCTCTTGCACGCCCGATCCTGTCCGACTCGTGGGGTCGACCGCGATCGTGAGCGAGCGTGCCGCGACGCGCTGGACGAGGTCCCGATCCGACGCCACCTCTTGGCGCTTCGGCACACGGTCAGTCACCGATGTCGGCATGGCGGCCCTTCCTTCTCGTTGCCGGACGACACCTTCCGCCCAGCATGTCTTGATCCGTCGCGAGCTGCTAGGGCCAAAGGTCCCCTCGCTATCTGAGACTCGTCGGTCGACCATGACGCCTACTCCTGTTCCTTCACGACATAGGTGTAGTACCGGAGCCGGCCGTCCCCGTCCTGCCTGGGGAAGATGCCCTGCATCTCGTTCTCGAAACCCGGGAAGAGGTTGTCACTCTCCTCGAACAACCGTAGGTAGGCGACCACGGCCGAGTCCGGCGCGAACCGCTCGCCGGGGACCATGACGGCGATCCCCGGGGGGTACACCACGATGAGGCTGGCGGCGATCCGCCCGCCGAGCTCGGCGAGCGGCACGAGCTCGACCCGGTTGCGGATGAGCGCCGTGTGCGCCTCGGCCGGCGACAGGGCGATCTCGGGCTCATGGGCTGCGTTGTACACCGCCCGCTGCAGGGCGTCGGCCCCCCTGGAGCGGAGCAGCTCGTGCATCTCGTCACACAGCTCCGGCAGGCTCACGTGCTCGTAGCGGTCGGGGTGAGCCGCCACGAGCGCTGGCAGGGCCTTGGCCACGGGCGCGCCGCTGTCGTACAGGGCCTTGAAGTCCAACAGCTCCGAGAGCAGCGTGGCCGACTTGCCCCGCTCGATCGCCGGGGTGACGAGCATGAGGATCGTGTAGAAGCTCGTCTTCTCGTTCACGATCCCTTTGGCCCGGAGCACAGCGGCCGGGATCGCGGCCGGGACGCCCCGGGGGGCGAACTCACGGCCGTTCACGATGCCGGGCGTCGCCAGCGAGCACTTCGTCGGATCGAGCATGACGTAGCCGGGGGCGAGCCCGTCCAGGTCGTGCCAGTCGTCACCTTCGTGGAACATCCAACACTCGGCGACGCTCGCCAGCAGGTCGTCCGGCAGCTCCCGCCAGGTGGTGTCAGCCACTCCGCCGTCCGCGATCGCCTTGGCGATCGAACCGCGCGTGTTGACGCTGAGGTAGGGCGCCCTGAGGGCCGCCTCGAGCTGGTCGACGGTCAGTGTCACCCGGTGAGGCCCGAAGATGTCGAAGAACCACTGCTTCGCCGGGTCCTGTTCCCGCAGGGCGATCTCGTCGTGGTAGCGCTCGACCTGCTTGCGGAGGGCGATCGACTCCCTCACGGCCTCGTCCATGAGGAAGAAGCCCTGGCGGCCCCGCATGATCTCGGCGCCGACGTCGAGCGAGGCGATCATGTTGTACTGAGGCGAGGTCGAGGTGTGCATCATGAAGACCTCGTTGAAGCGGTCGTGGCCGATCCTGCGTTCCTGCCCCGCCAGGTGCCGGTCGCGGACGTGGATCTGGGAGGCCTGCGACATCCCCGCCAGGCACTTGTGGGTCGACTGGGTCGTGTAGATCCCCGGGTCGTCCGGGCCGAGGTCGGTGAGCGACATGCCGTAGCGGTCGGTGAACAGCGGGTGGAACTTGGCATAGCCCATCCACGCCTCGTCGAAGATTACGTAGTCGCAGAGTTTGCCGATCCGGTCGAGGACCTCGCGCTCGTTGTAGCAGACACCGTCGTAGGTCGTGTTGGTCAAGATGGCGAGGCGGAAGGGGCGCTGACGCTGGGCGGCGTCGGGGTCGCTCACGAGCGGGTTCGCCTGGATCTGGCGGCGGATGTAGTCCTCGTCCAACAGCCGGTGGTCGATCGGTCCGATGATGCCGTTGGCGTCGCGCGACGGGTTCAGGTAGACGGGGATGGCGCCGGCCATCATGAGGGCCCCGTGGTGCATCGACTTGTGGCAGTTGCGGTCGAACAGCACGAGGTCGCCGGGGGCGAGCAGGCTGAGCGTGACGATCTTGTTGGACGTCGACGTGCCGTTCAGCACGAAGTAGGTCCGCTCGGCGCCGAAGATCTCGGCCGCCTTCTTCTCGGCCTCGAGCACCGGCCCCTGGTGCTGCAGGATGGAGCCGAGCTCGGGCGAGGCGTTGCAGAGGTCACCCCGCAGGAACGGCTCACCCACGTAGTCGAAGAACACCCGGCCGAGCGGTGTCTTGCGGTAGAACACTCCGCCGTTGTGGCCAGGGCAGGACCACACCCAGTTGTAGTCGTCGACGTAGCGCTTCAGGGCGCCGAAGAACGGCGAGAGCAGCTGATCGGCGTAGTCGGTGACGAGCCGCTCCACCCTGCCGGCCACGAAGCTCGGCGTGTCCTCGTGCAGCCAGAAGAAACCCTGCGTCTGCTCGGCGATCTCGAGCGGGATGCTCTCGACGTCGGACCGCTCGGCGAGCAGCACGACGGGGAGCGTCTCGTGCAGCGAGTGGACCCGCTCGACGACACCGAGCAGCTCGCGGTCGTTCGAGAACAGGTCCCAGTCAAGCAGCACGGCTCCGATAGACGCATTCGAGGCGATGACGAAGTTGACGTCGGCGAGCGTCCGGGCTGTGATCACCTCGAGGCCTCTCTGGCGCATCTCTGCCTCCAGCGTGGCGGTCGCCCGGTCGATGGCCGAGCCGGTGCCCAGCTCGTGCTCGGCGAGGAGGACCGGGTACCGGTCGTAGTGCTCCATTTCGTGCTCCTTAGATCGAATCAGCGATGCCGGTGACCGTGGCCCTGTGGTCGCCACGACAGCTGAGCCGGCACCGCAGCTGCGGTGCCGGCTCGTCAACCTCTGCTCGCCGGGCCGAGCAACCGGCCCGAGCGAGCAATGAAACGGTGCTCACGACTCTTCTTCTTCTTCCTCCTCCTCTTCCGACGCAGCGACAGCTGCAAGCGTCGCCTCGTCAGCCACCCACGAAGGCTTGCGGAACCGGGCGATGAAGACCGGCGGCAGTGCCAGCAGGGCCGTGAAGAACACCATCAAGCAGATGTAGAGCGTGTGGTTACCGGTCGAGATCTGCGACGGCGGGACGAAGCCGACGTAGAAGGCGAAGACGCAACCGGCGATGCCGAACCCCGACATGATCCATACCCCGAGCTTGCCACCGGGGATCTTGTACGGCCTTGGCCGGTCGGGCTCGGAGTAGCGGAGCCGGATGACGGCGGCGAGCATGAGGACGTACATGACCACGAGCAGCTGGGTCGTGAGGGCTGAGAGGATCCAGTACGAGGTGCTGATCGTCGGCTCGAACAGGAACAGGAGAGCGAACAGCGTCCCGACCCCTGCCTGGATCCACAGAACCGAAGTCGGTGCGAGCCGCTCGTTGTGCCCTTGGAAGACCTTCGGGAAGTCACCCTCGAATGAGGCCCGCATGAAGCCTCGGGCCGGTCCGTACATCCACGTCGACAACAGGGCGATGCCACCGGCGAAGATCAGCAGCGACATCGGCCGGCTGAGCCAGCCGACCCCGAACTTGTTGAAGAAGACTTGGAACGCCTGCAACAGACCCGAGTTGAGCTCGATCTTCTTCGCCGGGACCACGAACGCGATCGCCAGCGTGCCGAGGACGTACAGCCCGACCAGGATGAGGCAGGCAAGGAGCGTCGCCTTCGGGAAATCCTTCTTCGGGTTCTTCGCCTCACGCGCGTGGAACCCCGCCATCTCCATGCCGGCGAAGGCGAGCAGCACGCCTGAGAAGAAGACGAGGTTGGACAGTCTCAAGCTCGGCATGAGCGAGCCGGCTCCGTGGTAGGGAGCTGCCAAAGTGTGACCCGTGGCGATCCAGCCGATGCCGAGACCGATGAGGATGATGCCCGGGATCACCGAACCGACGACGGTCCCCCAGCTGCTGATGCGGGCGGATGCCTTCACGCCGAAGAAGTTGGCCACCGTTGTTCCCCAGAACACGACCATCATCACGATGAACAGCCACGCCCGGTTGTTCGCCCACGCCGGCACGAGCAAGTACGCCAGCGCCGCGGCGATGAACGCCAGCACCGTCGGGTACCAGACGAGGTTCTCGGCCCAGTCAGCCCAGATGGCAATGGCGCCGGACTTGTGGCCGAATGCCTCACGGACCCAGACGTACACACCACCGGTCTCCGCCCAGCCGCTCGCCAGCTCCGCGGCCGCAAAGGAGACGGGGATCATGAAGCCGAGCAGCGCCAGCCCGAAGATAAACAGCGAACCCCAGCCGTACTCGGCCACGGTGGGCAGGTTCCTCAAGCTTATGACTGCGGCGACGTCGATCATCGCCAGGCTGGTCATGCCGAGGACTCGCTTGGACTTGATCGGCTTGCCGGCAGGTGCCCCTTCGCTAATGGTCGCCAGGCGGTGCAGACCACCAGACGGCTTCTGCGCAACTGCCATCGCTCCTCCTTCCGAGGTTCACGCCCCACACGGTGCACTTTCGGCATCAGCTTCTTCCCCGAAGGGTGTGCAGCAGTAGGGCCGAACGTCCCATACAGGCCCGCCGTGGGTCACGAATCAGTACCTGACCAGGAAGGCGCCATCGATTGGACCTTCGCCAGCGCCAAGTCCGGACCTTCGGCCCTAGGCGAGCCAACCCGCCCAGGGGCAAGATGCCCGTAGCTCAGCGGATGGTCCGTCTGAGCCGTGGAGGGTGGCGAGCAGCCATGAAGTCAGTAGGCAACCTTCCCGTACTCGTCGTGCACGACCCGAGCGAGGCCGGCGCGACGATCCGCAGCGCCATCAAGCACATCGTGAAGGAGCTCGAGGCGCTCGGTTTCAGCGTGATCGAGGCCGAGGACCACTCGGACGGGATGCTCGCGATCAAGGCACATCCCGACCTCGGCGCCATCCTGGTCGGATGGGCCGAGGGACTCGGGCGACCTTCTGACGAGCGAGAACCGGTCGAACTGCTCGCGCTCGCCCAGGCCCGATTCGACCAGC
Organism: Acidimicrobiales bacterium; assembly: GCA_050010115.1. Lineage (GTDB taxonomy): Bacteria > Actinomycetota > Acidimicrobiia > Acidimicrobiales > Bog-793 > JAKACA01. Next base: position 15,557 of record JBEKLQ010000099.1, read on the forward strand.
TTCCTGTCTTCCTCATGACCGAGGGCCTCTCGATCGAGGACATGACACCGGAGATCGCCGCCTCGCTCACGGGTTCGATCTGGCTGACGGAGGACTCTCCGGAATGGAT
>JBEKLQ010000100.1:0-15818 GCA_050010115.1 Acidimicrobiales bacterium
CGGGGAGCTCTACATCGCCGGCGCCGGTGTCGCCGTCGGGTACCTCAACCGTCCGGAAGAGACTACGGCGCGCTTCTCGGATGACCCGTTCAACCGGGGCGGGCGCATGTACCGAACCGGTGACCTGGTTCGCCAACTCGCAGATGGGCGGCTCCAGCACCTGGGGCGCTTGGACGACCAGATAAAGCTGCGGGGATACCGGATCGAGCTCGGGGAGGTCGAATCGGCGCTTCGCTTGCATCCGGGCGTGGCTTCGGCCGCTGTCGCCTTGATCGACGAGTCGTCGCCTGCAGGCGCTCGCCTGGTCGCCTATGTGGTGCCCAACGGGCCAATGCCGCAGCACTCGGATCTTCGCCGGCAACTGCATCTTCGCCGGCAACTGCAGGTGACCCTCCCCGCCTACATGGTTCCTTCGGCCTTTGTCGCGCTGGAAGAGCTCCCGAGGACGCCGAACGGCAAGCTCGACCGCCGTCGCCTCCCGGCGCCACCCGCTGCGGAGCTCGCCTCCTCGGGCACTGGGCGGAGCTCAGCCGAGGGTCCCGACGCGTCACTGACGCCGCTCGAGGATCAGCTGCTCGGCATGTGGAGCGAAGCTCTTGGTGTGGAGCGCCTCGGCGTGGACGACGACTTTTTCGAGCTGGGCGGGCATTCGCTCCTCGCGGTACGGCTCGTCGTCGCCGCCGGGAGCCGCCTCGGCACCGAGGTACCGCTCTCGTTCCTCTACGAACATGGCGCGACCGTACGGGCGATGGCAGCCGCGATCGACGAGGCCGCGGGTGCAGGCGAGAGCACGTCGGCGACCCGCCAGGGGAAGCCAGGATCGAGCGTCTCCAGGGTGTTCTTCGTCGTCCCGTGGGAGCCCACTCTTGCCGCCTTGCGACATCTGCGGCCGGCGCTTGCCCCCGAGCACACCGTGGTAGGCCTTCTCGCCGGACGTCACGGAGAGCCCTTCGATCGCGCGACGGGCATTGAAGAGCGTGCGGCCTCGATACTGGAATCGATCGTCCGGATCCAGGACCGGGGTCCGTACTTCATCGCCGGGTCCTCCTTCGGTGGGCTCATCGCCTACGAGATCGCCACGCTGCTCCACGAAGATGGGCAGCAGGTGGCTTGGCTCGGGCTCGTGAACACCTATGCCCCGGCTAAGGCCGCCCGGCCGTCGAGGGTACCTGTGAAAGTTGCCCGCGCTCTTGTCCGTCCGCGGGCCTCAGTGGCCGCGCTCGGTCGGCGCCTCGGATCTGCACCCGTCAATCGAGCCGGCGGCCGTGGTGACTTCGATGGCGCCGGAGCCTTCGCTGTCTCGATTGGATACGCGCCGCGGCCGAACGAGCTCGCCCTCGACCTCTTCGTCTCGGAGCGCGGCGCCATCTCGCACGGTCGCTCACTCGGCTGGAACCGATCCCATTCGGACGTCCTCCGGGTGCACACCATTCCGGGTGACCATCTCGTTCTATTCGATCCACGCAACGTCCGCATCCTCGCCAGGGAGATCCGCCAGAGCCTTGACAGAGTCCAGTGACCTCCGTTGCGCCGGCGGGCGGCTCCGCGACGGGCAGAAGCGGCGAGGTCGAGCTGTGGACGGCACAACTCGACCTCGCCGCACTGGAGAACCGCCTGAGCGGCTCGCTGCTCTCCGAGGAGGAGCTCGAGCGGGCGAGACGCCTGCGCTTCGAGTCCGACAGGGTGCACTTCACGGCCAGTCGCCTCTGGCTCCGCCTCGTCCTCGCACACGGGCTGGGGGTGGGCACTGCAGAGATCCGGCTGCAGACACGTTCGGATGGAAAGCCGGAGTTAGCTCCACCGCTGCCGGCGCGGCTGCGTTTCAGCATGTCCCGTTCGGGCTCCCTTGGGCTCTTTGCGCTCGCTTTCGACTCGGAAGTCGGCGTGGACCTGGAGGACCGTTCTCGCGTCGGGGACGTGGAAGCGGTCGGAGGCCGGATCTTCTCGCCGGCCGAGCGCGCCATCCTCGACGGCCTCGACGATGAGGAGAAGCAGCGGAGTTTTTGCCAGATCTGGACCCGCAAGGAGGCGGTGCTGAAGGCACTGGGCGTGGGCCTCGGCGCGCCGCTCGAGGCGCTCGACGTCAGCGGTGAGGTCGCTCTCTGGGACACGGCGCGCCCGGGCGTCCCGGATGAGCCTCGGACCTGGTTCGTGCACGATCTCGACGTGGCTCCCGGGTACTCAGCGGCGCTCGCCACCGAGGCGGCGCTGCCTGGAGGCGTACCCGCCGTGCGAGATGCCACCGAACTGCTGCCGGGGGCGGTCCCCGGCTTCTTGGGGAGGTCTGCCGCTTCTTCAATGCCGGCGCCATGAACATCGACCACCTCGTCGCGAGCTATGGCTACCTGGCGGTCTTCGTGTTCGTCGCGATCGAGAGCCTCGGTGTCCCACTACCGGGCGAGACAGCGCTCATCGCGGCCGGAGGCTTCGCCGGGCACACTCACCAGTTGTCACCCTGGCTGATCTGGGCCGTCGCCTCGGCGGCAACCATCGCCGGTGGGAGCATCGGCTACTGGATCGGCGAGAAAGGCGGATACCGGCTGGTCCGCCGCTACGGATCGAAGGTGCGCCTCGACGCGGGCAAGCTGAAGGTCGGCCGATACATCTTCGACCGCCACGGCGGGAAGGTCGTGTTCTTCGGCCGGTTCGTTGCCGTGCTCCGGACCTACGCCTCGTTCCTGGCCGGGACGAACCGCATGGAATGGCGGCGTTACTTCCTGTTCAACGCCGCAAGCGGCGTGGTGTGGTCCGCGATCTACACTCTTGCCTCTTACGCCGCTGCGAGCACTCTCCGGCATGTGTCGGGCACCGTCAACCTCGTGGTCCTCGGCATTGCCGGCGCGGTAGTGATCGTGACCTTTCTGCTCGTCCGGAGGAAGACCAACCAGCTGGTCGAGATCGCCGAGGCGCTCTACCCCGGCCCGCTCGAAGGCTGACCACCGGCCGCTGAGCGATGGGCGGGAAGGCGGCGGCGGGGGGACGAGCGGGCGGGAAGGCGGGCGGCGGACGAGGCACCTACTGCTGGTACCCCTCGACGATGTCCTCGGGCCTGAGCGATTCGCGGTCGGGGTCCTGCCTGAACTCCGCCCGCGCTCGGCGGCGGCGCAACAGGTCCCACAGTTGATCGAGTCTCACCTCGAGCTCACGGAGTCGCTCACGGTCGGCCTCGGTCAAGCGATGGCCCGCAGTGACCTGGTCGCGGAGCTGGTGCTCCTCAGCGACAAGCTTGTCGATGCGCTGCACGACGTCGTGATCGTCCATGTCCGTCCTCGTTCTCGGGTCAGCCTGCTCGCGAAGCAATGAGCATGTACACGACGATAGAGGGAAGCTGGTCGACTGGCGTGACAGAGCGAGTGGCTCAGCCATATCAGCGCCGCCGTCACCTTGAGTCGTGGCTTGGACTCCGCGCTCGGCCGGCTCCCCCGCACTCAATCTCAGCGAGCACGTTGTGCCCCTCGGGCCAAGCCCGGTCGGCTGACCGATCGGAGACGCTCGAGGGGCGGCTCCGGTGACGTCCCCAGCGGTCATGCTCCTCGAGCCCGAGTCCGTAGAAGGGACTTCCGGCCCTTCCGTTCACGAGTCCCCGGTCCTAGAGTTCCATCGTGCCCATCGGTCACGTGACGGTAATGGATACTGAGGGTCTCGACGCGCTCATCCGTGTGCTGGCCGATCTCGGGTACGAGACGAAGGGCCCGGTCGTCCGGAACGGCGCCATCGTGCCCGGGCCGGTTGCTGGCGTGGCTGACCTACCCGCCGGCTACCACGACGAGCAGGCACCGGGGCACTATCGCCTCGAGCACGGCGACGACGACGCTCTCTTCGCGTGGGCCGTCGGGCCGGGCTCGTGGAAGGCCGAAGTCTTCCCACCCACCCAGGACCTGTGGCGCGCCAAGGCGGACGGCGACGAGATGACCTTCACCCAGCCCGAACCGCCGGCGGCTCCGTTGGCCATCATCGGTGCCCGGCCCTGCGAGCTCGCCGCGCTGGCGGTCCTCGACCGCGTCCTGATGGACGGCGCCGTACCGGACCCGCGTTACGTGGCCCGACGAGAGGGCGCCTTCATGGTCAGCGCCGAGTGCGGCAACCCGGCCGCCACCTGTTTCTGCACGTCCATGGGCACCGGACCCGGGGCCGAGGATGGGTACGACCTGGCGCTGAGCGAGCTCGACGAAGCGGGCGGGCACCGCTTCGTCGTACGGGTCGGCACCGAGCGCGGGGCCGAGGTGCTGGCGCGGGTGCCCACGGTCGCCGCCACCGACGCCGACCTGGACGGCCGCAGCCAGATGCTGTCTTCGGCCGCGGGCGCCATGGGGCGCAGGCTCGAGACCGACGGCCTGCCCGCGCTACTGCTCCGCAACCTCGAGCACCCGCAGTGGGCCCGGGTGGCCGACCGCTGCCTGGCGTGTGGCAACTGCACCCTCGTATGCCCGACGTGCTTCTGCAGCGATGTGCGGGACACTTCGGACCTGACCGGTGAGGTCCTCCGCCAACGCACGTGGGCGTCGTGCTTCGACCGCGACCACTCGTACCTGCACGGGGGGTCAGTACGCGCCTCGACATCGTCGCGCTACCGGCAGTGGCTCACCCACAAGCTGGCGACGTGGTGGGACCAGTTCGACTCTTCGGGCTGCGTCGGCTGCGGCCGCTGCATCGCTTGGTGCCCGGTCGGCATCGACCTCACCGAGGAGGCGGCGGCCATACGGGCGACCGACGGAGCCGTCAGGGTCGCTGTGACACCCGGAAGGAGGCTGGCGTGAAGAAGACTTCCGTTGCCGAGCTGGTGTCGACGCACCCGCTCCTGGCCGGGCTTCCGGGCGACGCCGTGGACCAGGTGGCCGGATGCGCCTTCAACGTGGCCTTTGGCCCAGGCGACCTCTTGCTGGCCGAAGGCGAACCTGCGGACACTCTCTTCCTCCTGCGACGGGGCCGTGTCGCCGTCGAGATCAACTCGCCGGGCCGCGGACCGATCGTTATCGAGACCGTCGGCCCTGGCGCCACAGTCGGGTGGAGCTGGCTCTTCCCGCCGTACCGTTGGCACTTCGACGCCAGGGCCCTCGACACCGTGGGCGCCATCGCCGTCGACGGAGCCTGCCTGAGGGCCAAGGCGGACGCCGACCACGCCTTGGCCCACATGCTGCTCGAGCGCGTGGCCGCAGTGCTCCTGGATCGCCTGCAGGCAACTCGGGTACGCGTGCTCGACCTGTACGGGGTCGACCGTGACCGCTGACGTCACCGTGGCAAGCGGAACCGAGCTGACATCGGGGCGCCTGCAGCCCACGAGTCCCGTAGTCCCGGTCCCCCACCGCGTCGTCGCGCGGCGGCACGAGACGGGCGACGTGACGACGCTCTGGCTCGCCCCGCTGACTGGCGAACCGATGGCCTTCCGTTGCGGACAGTTCAACATGCTCACGGCGTTCGGGGTGGGCGAGGCCGCCATCTCGGTGAGCAGCACGCAGCGCGAGAGCGGCGCCCTCCAGCACACGGTGCGCGACGTCGGAGCGGTGACCCACGCCCTGTGCCATGCCCAAATAGGCGACATCGTCGGGGTACGCGGGCCATTCGGCACCGACTGGGGGACCGCAGACGATGGCGCCATCGAAAGCGGCGATGTCGTGGTGGTGGCCGGAGGAATCGGGCTCGCTCCCCTACGCGGTGCAGCGGACGAGGTCGTACACCGCGGCGGGAGCGGGCGCGGCCGCGTGTTCGTGATCGTGGGCGCCCGCGAGCCCGGACAGATCATCTTCGGCGAGGACCTCGAGGCCTGGGCGGACGCCGGCGCCCGAGTGATGGTCACGGTCGACGTGTCACAGCCGGGGTGGAAGGGCCACGTCGGCCTCGTGACGGCACGGCTGAGCGAAGCCGACTTCGACCCGGTCGGGGCATCCGCGCTCGTCTGTGGGCCTGAGATCATGATGCGCCTCACAGCCCGCGCGCTCGTCGATCGCGGCGTCGACGCCAGCCGCATCCGCGTGACCCTGGAACGCAACATGCAATGTGGGGTGGCGTGGTGCGGGCACTGCCAGCTCGGACCCTTCCTCCTCTGCCGCGACGGCCCGATCGTGCCCTATGGCGGGGTCGTGTCCCACCTACTGAACGAGCGCGAGCGATGAGCCCGGCAGAGGAAGCCGGGGCCACGGTCCGGACTCGGGAGCCCAAAGCGACGGAGCGCCACGACCGGCGGCCCACGCTCGCAGTGTGGAAGTTCGCCTCCTGTGACGGCTGCCAGCTGAGCCTGCTCGACTGCGAGGACGAGCTGCTGGCGCTCACCGGTGCCGTCGAGATCGCTCAGTTCACCGAGCTCTCCCGGGCAACGATCTCAGGACCCTACGACGTGTCCCTCGTAGAGGGCTCGATCACGACCCCCGCCGATGTTGCCCGGATACGGGAGGTGAGGGCCAGTTCGGGCCGACTGATCACGATCGGAGCGTGCGCCACCGCTGGAGGGATCCAGGGGTTGCGCAACTTTGCCGCCTCCGGTGAGTACGCCGCGACGGTCTACGCCCATCCTGAGTACCTCGCCTCGCTCGACACCTCCACGCCAATCTCGGCACACGTGAAAGTCGACTACGAGCTCCACGGTTGCCCGATCGACCGCTACCAGCTGCTCGAGGTGCTCATCGCCACGCTGGCCGGGCGCCGGCCGGTCGTCCCCGGGTACTCGGTGTGCCAGGAGTGCAAGGGACGCGGCACCGTCTGCCTGTTGGTGGCAAAGGGCACGGCCTGCCTGGGCCCGGTGACCCGGTCCGGGTGCGGCGCCGTGTGCCCCTCGATCGGGCGGGGCTGCTTCGGCTGCTTCGGCCCGGCCGACACCACCAACACCGCCTCGCTGGCGGCCCGGCTACGCCGGAACGGCACGGCGCCGCTCGACGTGTCACGCCTCTTCCGAACCTTCAACGCCGGAGCGCCGGCATTTCGAGACGAGTCCATAGCACAAGGAGGCGCCGTGCCGGTCGCCATCGGTGGCCCTGTTCCGCGAGCTTCCTATGGTGACCGGCCATGAGCCACGGGTCGACTTCGCCACGCACGATCGGCGTCGAGGGCCTGTCTCGCGTCGAGGGTGAGGGCTCCCTGCGGGTCGTGATCCACGACGGCCACGTGACTGACGTCGCCCTCGAGCTCTTCGAGCCACCGCGCTACTTCGAGGCGATGCTCGTGGGTCGGCATTTCACTGAGGCCCCCGACATCACGGCTCGCATCTGCGGCATCTGCCCGGTCGCGTACCAGATGAGCGCGTGCGCCGCCATGGAGGACGCCTGCGAGGTGACCGTCGACGAACGAGTCGCATCGCTCCGGCGGCTCCTCTATTGCGGGGAGTGGATCCAGAGCCACGCCCTCCACGTCTACTTCCTGCACGCTCCCGACTTCCTGGGCTGTGCCGACGCCGTCGAGCTTGCCGAGCGCGACCGCGCCACCGTGGAGCGGGGACTAGGGATCAAGCGCACTGGCAACCTCGTGATGGAGACCATCGGCGGCCGTGCGGTGCACCCGGTCAATGTCCGGGTCGGGGGTTTCTACAGCGCACCAGACCCGGCCGCGGTGGCAGCCCTGGCTGACCCCCTTCGCCGTGCCCGCGACGACGCCTTGGCCACGGTCGAGTGGGTGTCGGGACTCGACTTCCCGGACGTTTCCGGCGACTACCGCTTCGTGGCGCTCAGCGACCCCGGCCGGTACGCCATCGAGCGCGGCCGGCCGGCGTCCTCGGACGGCCTGAATGTGAGCCCGGGTGAGTTCGCCCGCCTGGTCGTGGAGGAGCACGTCGAGCGCTCCACCGCCCTGCATGCCCGGCTGGGCGGACACGACCAATACCTGACCGGCCCGCTCGCGCGCTATGCGCTCAACTCAGGCTCCCTCCCACCACTAGCCGCCGAGGCTGCGGCGAGAGCCGAGCTCGGCTCGGTGTGCACGAACCCGTTCCGCTCCATCGTGGTGCGTGCCGTCGAGCTCGTGTTCGCCTGTGACGAGGCGCTGTCGCTCATCGAGGCGTACGCGCCACCCGATCCCCCCGCCGCCGAGGTGACCCCGCGCGCCGGGACGGGCACCGGCGCAACCGAGGCTCCCCGAGGGCTGCTGTTCCACCACTACGAGATCGACGCCGACGGCACGATCCTCAGTGCCCGAATCGTGCCGCCGACCTCGCAGAACCAGCTCACCATCGAGTCCGACCTACGCCGCGTTGCCGAGGGCGGGTTGGACCTGGACGATGACGACCTGAAGTGGCGATGTGAGCAAGCGGTGCGCAACCACGATCCGTGCATCTCCTGCGCCGCCCACTTCCTCGACGTGACCGTGGTCCGGGAGTGACAAGGGACACATCAGCGCGGGCTTGGCCAGGGTCGGCGGAGTCCGGGACGGCGCGGGTCGTCGTTGCTGGCTTGGGGAACGAGTACCGACGCGACGATGGCGTCGGTCCGTTGGTGGTCGCCCGCGCCGTCAGCGAAACCGGCGCGGCAGACAATGTCGGGCCGCTCGCTGACCCGCTCGACCTGGTCGGGCGCTGGGACGGGGCCAGCTTGGCCATCGTCGTCGATGCCGTGCGCTCAGGAGCACAGCCCGGCACGATCCGCCTGGTCGAGCTGGAGCCGGGCGGCCCCGCCGACGCCGAAGCCGCCGGCGGTGGCCGGAGCGCGACGAGCACGCACGGGATCGGCCTGGCGCGGGTGTTCCGCCTCGCCCGCGCGATCGGTCACGCCCCGGTCCGGGTGGTCGTCGTGGGCATCGAAGGGGAGAACTTCGAGATGGGGACGGGTCTCAGTCCGGCAGTCGAGGCCGCCGTTCCCCACGCCGTCCGCCACGTCGTCGACCTGATCAGAGAGATCCGGCGATGTGCGTGAGCCGGCTGCACCGGGTGCTCCGCACAGCAGGACCAGGTTCCGTGGATGTCGAGAACATCGACGGCAAGGTGCACCGCGTGTCGCTGCTCACTCTCGACGGGCCGGCGCCCGAGCCCGGGGAGTGGCTGGTGGTCCACAGCGGGTACGCGATCGACCGGGTCGACGCGGCCGAAGCCGAGGCAGTCGCGGCGGAGCTGCGGCTGTCGGCCGGCACGTGAGTCGCGATCAGCTCGCCGGCGACCGCGAGGCCAGCGCCGAGGGCGGCCCCGAGGGAGTTGGTGCACCGGACGAGCCCGCCACGCCGGGCCCGGTCCTTTTCGCTCGCTACGCGTATCCCCCCAACTCGCTCGGCTACTGCGGCCCTTCGGACCCCGCAGCCCTGCTCGAAGCAGCCTCGGATGGCCCGGACCTCGACGGGCTGGGTCGGCTGGCGGCCCGTTTCGAAGGAGCGTGGCCCTACCTGCAGCTGATCGCCGCTTGCAACGGCATAAGTGATCCGCTCGAGGCCCGGGTCGTGGAGGCCTACTGGGTCGGTAACGAGCTCGTGGACCGGGTGTCGGCGCCCGCTCTGGCGGCGTCGTTGAGCGACCGTTTCCAGCAACCGGCCATCCAGCTGCTCGAGTCCTCGATGTCGGCAGCGCCAGCCGGCGGCGTCCCCCAGCACAGCCTCCACGTCTTCGCCGTCTACCCGTGGCTGCGCCTGCTCCGCTCCGGGAAGAAAGGCCCGGCACTCGAGGTGCTGGATCGTTGCCGCATCCGCTGGGGCCACGTCGAGGCGGTCACCGGTGACCTCGTGACGGTGCGGAGCCAGGTGCTGTCGTTCGACGGGTCGCGCCTCGCGCTCGGAGCCGAGCGAGTCGAGCAGGCCCGGTGCAGCCTCGACGGGGTGGGTCCTGCTATCGAGCTCCGGCCCGGCGACACGGTGTCGCTCCACTGGGACTGGGTGTGCGACCGGCTCTCCCCCGCTGCGCTGAGCTGGCTCCAGGACTGCACGCTGCGCAACCTGGCCGCGGTCGACGCACCACCCGTGCCTGACCCCGCTGTCGAGCGCGAAGCCTGAGCGGTAGCGTCTGCGAGGCTCATCTCCGGTTGAACCGCAACCGCATCGTGCTGGGACCACGGTTGGCCCAGGCGTGATATGGGACGGTCAGCACAGGCCGCGGAGTACCCGACCCCTCTTTCCGCCTCACGTCGGCAGGACGATACAACGCCGCCATCGGCGCCGGAGCCCGGACTTTGAAGGCGGTCGCGGGTGGTTGGGTCGCAACATGCCGCAGTCCCCGGCGCTCCGCCGCCGACCGCCCCGACAGCCGCCGGAAGTTGTCCACCACCCCGTGAGCCTCGAGCCGATCGAGCAGCACCGGCAGCGTGTGATCACGAAGCTGGGCCTGCCGAGGTGCCCAGAACGAGTCGATCAACCTAACGGACAACGGCTCGGTGGACTCAGCGATCATCGCCGGAAGCTACTGCCGTCGCCAGCGCGATCTCAGCTGCGAGGCCCGGAAGCAAGCGATCCCGGCCGAGCGCTCCACGTCTTTGATACCTTCGCGGGCTAGGGCACCGAGGAGTCCGGGAGGGGGTGGGGCCATGGTGGACCGATCGCTCAGTGTGCTGCTCGCTCAGCTACGGCCCCGGGCGAACGATCTCGCTGCCAACGTCGCGGTCGCGCTCGAGGTCATCGACGAGCATCCCGAGGTGGATCTCGCCGTGTTCCCCGAGCTCTTTCTCAACGGCTACTCACTCCACGGGATGAGCCCCACAGCGCTCGATGACCCATCATCGCCGTTCGAGTCACTCGCGAGCTCCGCTCGGCGCAATGTGACAGCCATCGTCGTCGGCTTCGCCGAAAGCACGGAGGACGGCATCGCCAACTCGGCGCTGTGCATCGACGAACACGGTGTGATCGCCGGCTGTTACCGCAAGGTCCACCTCTTCGGCGCCGAGCACCGCTACTTCCAGGCTGGCGATCGCTACTTGGTGACGACGTTGGCCGGCGTCAACGTCGCGCCCATCATCTGCTACGACGTCGAGTTCCCAGAGCCGGCACGAGCGGTCGTCACGGCCGGTGCCGAGCTGCTCGTCACGATCGCCGCCAACATGGACCCGTACGCGGACGACCACGCGCTCTGTTTGCGCGTCCGGGCAATGGAGAACCGCGTACCCCACGTCTATGTCAACCTCGTCGGCTCCGAATCGCGACTCGTCTTCTGCGGGGCGTCCGGGGTGGCCGATGCCTCCGGACGGCTCGTGGCGTCCCTCGCTCCGTACAGGCCCGACATCCGCGTCGTAGAGGTCGCCGTCGGCGAACGACCCGAGCCCGACTATCTCGCCGAGCTCCGCCCCGGGATCCCGGTCGTCGCCGTCACCGTCCCGACCCTCGAGGCGACCTCGTGAGCGTGTACCGCTCGGCCGGCTCGGCGGCACAGAACTCGTACCGGCCCACCGCACCCACGAAAGGACAGTGATGAGCGATATAACGCCACTTCCCATCGAAGAGTCCAAAAGCCCACCGGTAGGCGAAGTCGGCCAGGAGCACCGGCTCCCGAAAGGCGCGCTCGGCCTCGTCGACATCTCGGCAGCGACGATGGCGAACGTCGCACCGGCAATGAGCTTCTACTTCGGCTTCGGCTTCCTCGCGTTCACGGCGGGCGTGGCCGCACCGCTGACAATCCTCGTCGCCGGCATCGCCATCGCCTTCCTCGCCAACACGCTGGCGGAATTCTCGAAGCACATCCCGTCGACAGGTGGTTTCATCACGTTCGTCGGCAAGAGCTTCGGCCCGACGAGCGCGGTGACGACAGCGCTGCTCGCCGGCACCGGGTACATCGTCGCCATGGCTTCGGTCGTGGCGATCTCGGGGGGTTTCTTCTCCATCACGCTGAACTACTACTTCGGGTGGAACATCCCGTGGGGGATCCTGACGGTCGCGCTCACCATCCTCGCCGTGATGATGATGATCCGGGGAGTGGCCATCTCCACCAGGGTGGCCGGCACGTTCTTCGGTTTTGAGATCCTGGTGCTGATCGTCGTGTCGATCGCCTCGATCATCAAGCACGCCGGCCACCTCTCGTTCGCGCCGTTCGAGCCGAGCCACATCACGAACGGGTTCTCAGGGCTTGCTGCTGGGTTCCCGCTGGCGATCTACCTGTTCATCGGGTGGGAGAACTCCGCTGCGCTGGCAGAGGAGACAGACAACCCGCGGCACAATGTCCCCCGCGCCGTCTTTTTGTCAGTCGGGATCATGGTCGTGAGCTACCTGCTGTTCGCCTACTCGACGGTGACTGGCTTCGGCTACAACGTGACCACGCTGAGCAGCTCTGCGATCCCGTTCATCAGCGTCGCCCATGGCACGATCGCCGGCCTGGCCGTCTTCGCCTACCTCGCCGGCCTCACCTCAACGCTCGGGGCGCTCATCGCCGGCACGAACTCCCAGGCACGGCTGGTCTTCAACTCCGGACGGGAAGGCCTGCTGCCCAGTTGGGTGGGCAGGGTCCACCCCAGTCGGCGCACGCCGGTGAACGCCATCTTCCTCTTCGTCGGCATCGCGCTCGCGATCATCGGCGTCTGGGCGATCTTCGACAGCGTCCAGGGGCACGCAGCGCTCAACCCGATCAACTTCTTCGCCGAGTCCTCGACGATGGGCACGATCCTCGTCCTGGTCGTGTACCTGGCGGCGAACCTGGCCCTGCCGTTCTTCATCCGCAAGTACGAACCGCAACAATTCAAGGTCGTCAGGCACGTGGTCCTGCCATTGCTCGGGGCGGCGTCGATCGTCGTGCCCCTGTACTACCTCTCCAAGCCGGGCCAGCCCTCACCGTACAGCTGGTACCCCTACGTCGCATTGGCGATCCTCGTGGTATCGGTCATCTACGCGGCGTTCCTCACTCGCCGCGATCCGAGCATCGCCGGGCGCGTGGGCTCGATCGTGGCCGACCGCTGATCGCGTCGAGGAGGTCATCACCGGGCTCCGCGGCGGCGGGCCCGGAATGCTGCCACCCTCTCAGCTCAGGAGTACGACGGATTACATCACAGAGAAGACCGCAGGGCTCGAGGCGCGGCCGAGCGGGGTGGTGACCGTGATCTCGCCGAACTTGGCCCCGGCGGGCACCGCCGTCGCGAGCTCGGTGGCGCTGTCAGTCGCGATCTTGGCGGCCGTGCCGTCGAAACTCACCGCCGTGGCTCCCGAGAGGTTGATTCCGCTCAGCGTGACCGCCGTCCTGGGCTTGCCGGAGGTCGGTGAGACGCTCTCGATTGTCGGTGCAGTCGAGAGGATCACGACACCGCCGGTGCTCGCCAGGCCGGAACCCCAGCAGTCGGTGAGGGTCGGGCACGACACAGCTCCGAGCTCGGAGATCACCGTCGGGAGGGACTGAGACCTCCATGTGCTTCCCCCGTCCGTAGTGGCCTCGATGGCTGCAACGTCTGCCACGGTGCCTCACATCGCCCAGCAGTCACTCCGGCTCGCGCACGACACGCTGTCGAGGAACGCGATCCCGCTTGGGACGGCCTGCGTCCTCCAAGTAGCACCGCCGTTCGCAGCTCCTCAGGGTTCAGCGTCGCGTTGCCCTGGTTGGCCTTCACGATCTCCACGTAGTTCGGAGGGCGGTGCAGGCACGGACCTGGCCGCTTACGAGACGAACTCGTCCTCGTTCACCGATAGCATCCACAGCTGCTCGCGCAGCGTGCCAAGGGACTCGGCCTGGGGCTCAGGCGGTGCCCTCGTACTTGAACGAGACCTTCACCTTGGCCCGGTACGCCGTGACATGTCCGTTCTCGATATGCATGTCGAGCTCGGACACCTCAGCGACGCGAAGGTCGCGAAGCGATTGCGAGGCCTTCTCCACTGCGGCCGTCGCCGCCTTCTCCCATGATTCGGTGCTCGTGCCAACAAGTTCGATGACCTTGTAGACGCTCTCTGGCATGTACCCGACTCCTTTCAAGGCGCCGCGCCCGGAAAGGAGCGGCTCGGCGTGTCACCACAGTCACCTTCTGCGCTAAGTCTCCAGACTCGGCCGCTCGGCGAACAGAGGCGAAGGTCCCGACTACCTCAAACTGTCCCGGTACCTCAGGCCGGCCAGTTGCCAAGGTGGCGCTTGAAGAAGGCTTCGTAAGCGTCACGCTCGTACAGCGGCGTCTCGATGTGTCCACCTGGGTGGATGTGCATCGCCTTGTCAGACGAGCCGATGGTGTTGAAGAGGTCAAGACCGGATTGGCGGGACATCAGCTCGTCGTCCCATTGGAACACGAACAGTATGGGAATCGTCAGGCTGCGAGCGGCCCGCTCGAGGGCGGCCGCGCCGGTACGGACATTCGACAGGCCCGCCAGGCCGAGCACGGCCGCCTTCACGCGTGGCTCCGCGGCGACGAAGGGCAGACCGATGGCGGTGCCCATCGAGACGCCCCAATACCCAATGCGGCCATCAATGAGTCCGTCTTCCCCCTCGAGAGCGTCGACCGTTGCCTTCCAGTCGTTCACACCGTGAGTAATACGGTCGGCCCACAGCTTCGCCTGCTCCGGACTCATGTCCAAGACGGAGCTCTGGCCGGGCCCGGCCGCGATGCGGCGCTCAAGGTTCTGGCGGGCTTCGTTGGCTGCAACCTCGTCGGTCACCCGCTCCCCGTGGCCGGGGGCATCGATCGCCACCGCCGCGTAGCCCAAGTGGCGCACGAAACGGCGGGCGAGCGCGAGCACGTTGGGCACTCGTTTGTGCTGAGTCCCGCCGTGACCGATGAGAACGACCGGGATCGGGCCGGTGGCGTGCTCCGGCGTCCAGACGATGCCGGGCACCGTCTCGCCGTCGACGGTCAAGTCGAACCGGCGCTCGGCGACGCCCTTCTCTACCGACTCGCTGATGATCTCCATGGCTCGACCTTCGTCAGTTCCGGACTGGTTACCGTATCGGCGTGTTCGCCAGCTGTCACGAGCTGCCAGCGAAGCGCCGCGTCGGTGGCCGCCCGAACACCGGAAGCGAGGTCGGTTCGGTCCACACTTGAATACGAGACCACACATCACGTTCGCTATTGACCCGGTCAGGCCGGCGGCCGATCGGACGCCAGAAACGCCGCCACCTCGGCGATGTCGGACAGCCTGGGTGCCCGGCGGAGCGCGGCCATCCCGGCAATCATCTGCTCAACGGTCTACGGCTCAGGCGCGCCCGGACCGCCGGCTCCGATCAGCCTCTCCTTCGACAGGGTCTCGGCGACGCCGGCGGTCCAGATGCCGCAGACACGCACGCCATGTGGTCCAAGCTCGGCCACCGCATGAACGCCTCCGTCGCCGCGTCGACCGGACCAGTGCTTCCCGGATGTCACCGCCACCGTTGCCGGACGAACGACGTCGAGGAACTCCGTGGGCACGGTTACTGTCGACAGCCGTCGATCTCAGCGAGACGCATGAAGGAGCTCGCACGGGTACCTACCGGTGCGGCCTCGGTCGTCAGGGCAGCCAGTACCTTCCTGGGTCGCAGCCAAGGTGGAGCATCACCTGGTTCCTAGGGAGGCCGGCCGCCACTCGTGCGAGGGCATCACTCCCTCGGCCGAGGAGCATCCGTCCGCCCTCGCCGACGGACGCCGCCGCCGCGATGTCGTCGCTGCTGTGTGGTTGATTGGAGGGGAGACGACCTAACCGGCCCGGCCTTTGAGGGATGGGCTTGGGCCGGGCCCGCGTTCCGGAGGGGGCGCCACTGAGTTCGACGGCCAGTGCCATGGCTCGTTGGAGTCCCCCGAGCTCATCGACAAGCCTGATGTTCATGGCGTCCGCGCCCGTCCACACTCGGCCTTTGGCTATCTCGAGGACCCTCTCGATCGGGAGCTTCCGCCCTTCGGCTACCCGCCGCGTGAAGACGTCGTAAACGTCGTCGAGCTCGGAGTCCGTCCGCTGACGCCGCGCCGCTGAGAGAGCCCGGTTGACCGAGAACATCGACGGCTCGGCGCCGGTGTGGACCTCGTCGGCCATCACGTCCAGCTTGGCTTTGGCCCTGGCGAGCA
>JBEKLQ010000101.1:0-15379 GCA_050010115.1 Acidimicrobiales bacterium
CGAGCTCGACGTCATCGGGGGCGAGGCGAGCCGTGTGCTGGCTGGGGCTCTCGTAGCGCAGCAGCTCCTCGACGGCACTCGGGATGAGGCTCGGGTCGGCCCGGAGGCGGTCCGCCTCCTCTGGATGGCGAAGGAGGGTGAGGAGGCCGTTGCCGATGAGGTTGCTGGTGGTTTCTTGGCCTCCCACCATGATGACGATGAGGTTTGCCACGACCTCGTCCTCCGACATCCGATCGCCATCGACTTCCGCCGTGGCCAGCGCGTGGACGAGTCCGGCGCCGGACTCTCCCTGCTGCCGGTCGATCGCCGCCCGGAAATACGCCGTCATCTCCTCAAGGCTGCGGAGAACCTGATCGATCCGGCCTGGGTTGTGCTGGAAATTGCCCAGCATCTCGGCGAAGTCCTGCGACCACACCTTCAGCTGACGATGGTCGGAGGCAGGCACCCCGAGCATCTCGGCGGTCACGATCGCCGGCAACGGGTTGGCCAGGTCCTCCATGGCGTTCATCTCGCCGCGTGCTCGGAGGCGCCGGAACATCGAGTCGGTGATCTCGGCGATGTGGTCCCGCAAGAGCTCGACTCGCTTGGGTGTGAACGCCGCGGACGCGAGCCGCCGGGTGCGCTGGTGAGCCGGAGGATCGAGGAACAGCATCTGCTTGACCATCACCGCCGCGATCGGAGCCATGTGGCCTAGCCCAAGCGCCGTGAGCTTGTCGGGAGTGTGCGTCCGGTTGGCAGAGTAGGACTGCAGCACCGTCGCCACGTCGTCGTAGCCGGTCACCACGAACGCATGGAGATACGGGTCGAAGTGAACGGGAGCCTGCCGGCGGAGCGCGTGGTACAGCGGATACGGATCGGCAAGGATCTCGGGCTCGAGAAGCCGTGACAAGCTGAGCGGAGCGGCGCGAGGCGTCGTCATCGTTCCCACGACCGGTCTCAGGCCTGGCTCGAGATCCGGCTGACCATTTGCTCGGCGTCGTCCTCGCTCATGTCCTCTATCTCCGCCAGCACGAGACGTTCGACCTCGGCGGCGAGCTCTCTCACCGAAGGCCCCTCGAACACGGCCCGAAGTGAGACCTCGACTCCGACCTGATCCGACAGAGCGGCGATGAGCTGGGCGGCGAGGAGCGAATGGCCCCCGAGAAGGAAGAAGTCTTCGTTGACGCCGATGTTCGCGAGACCGAGCAGCTCGGCCACGATTACACCCACTGCTCCCTCGAGGTCGGTGCGCTCCTCGTCGTCCGCCGGCGTCTCTCGTTCGATGAGACTGGGTACCGGAAGCGCCGCTCGATCGATCTTGCCGTTGGGTCCCGTCGGCAGCTCCGCGAGCCAGACGAAGAGCGTCGGGATCATGTAGTTGGGGACGATGAGCTCGAGGTGGGCCCGGAGTTCATCGATATCCGGCTGCCGGTCGCCGGCGGCGACGACGTACGCCACCAGCCGCCTCTCGCCCGAGTGCTCACCCGTCCCCGCGACGACGCAGGAACGAATGTCAGCGTGCCGGAGCAACGCAGCCGCCACGTCTCCGGTCTCGACTCGATATCCGCGGACCTTCACTTGGTCGTCCAAGCGACCGAGGAATTCCAGACCGCCGTCGGGACACCTACGCACGCGATCACCGGTACGGTACAGGCGAGCGCCCGGCTCGCAACCGAGGTGGTCGGGAAGGAACCGCTCTGCTGTCAGCTCGGGAAGGTTGAGGTACCCGGCCGCCACACAGACCCCACCGATGAGGAGCTCGCCCGGCTCGCCGTCGGCGACGGGCGTGAGCTTCTCGTCGACCACGTAGACCTCTGCCCCCGCGATCGGGAAGCCGATGGGCGGTGCTGATGTCGGGCTGGTCACCGGCGTCACCGGTCCCGACGTAGTGACCACCGTGGCCTCGGTGACCCCATAGTTGTTGACCACGGTGAACCCGAGCCCCGGCGGCGGGCTCACGAGCAGCGTGTCACCGCCTGTCAGGAGGTACCGCAGGGCCGCATCCTCTGGCCACGTGAGCCCCATGAGATGCTCCGCTACCGCGGTGGGCACATACGCAATCGTGATCCGGTGCTCCACCAGCCAGTCGCGCCAGGCAACCGGGTCGCGCCGAACCTGCTCGGGCGCCACATGCACCGATGCGCCTGCCATGAGATAGGGCCATAGTTCCCAGACCGACGCGTCGAAGCCCGGGCTGGCCGTGAGCGTCGCTCGATCCTGCGCCGTCACCCCGAACGCGGCTTGGTGCCACCGGACGAGGTTCAACAGACTCGGCTGAGTGACCAGTACGCCCTTCGGACGCCCCGTGGACCCCGATGTGTAGATGAGGTACGCAGGCGGGTCGGTCGAGACCGGGAGATGAACTCGCTCGGCAGCTCCGGCCGGGACGTCGAGCGAACGCACCGACGGCCGGAGCGGTTCAGGAGAGCTCTCGACGAGGACTTTCGCCCCACCGTCGTGGAGCATGAATTCCAGGCGCTCGCGGGGATACGAGGGGTCGAGTGATACATAGGCGGCGCCCGCTTTCAGGATTCCGAGCGCACCGACCACCATCGCGGGCGAGCGGGTCGTCGCCAGCGCCACGAGCTCCCGCGGCACCACACCCAGCCGCCGTAGCTCGTCGGCGAGCGACGCCGCCTGTCGATCCAGCTCCGCATAGGTGAGCTGACCCTCGGGGGCTGCGACTGCCAGCGCGCCAGGATTGGCGGCAATCGCCTCGGACACGAGCTCTTCGAGGCGCGGTGCCGCTACAGCAGCCGCCGCTCCCCTCGAATCCCGGCCGACCGGCGAGGCTGTTGATCCCAAAGCGCTCACGGTCTCCTCCACTCGAGCATTTGCCGTGCTGGCAACTCTCACCTTTCTGCGTGACCGGAGGTCACTTCATAGCCGTCTGTCCTGGACACCAACCGAGGCATGGTCTTTGCGCTGTTGGGCGCGCCGTCGCTCACCCGCGGCACTACGCCAGAGTACCGAAGCTCGCGGTTGGCTGACATCCGGGCACAGCACCCATCCGCCAGGAGGCTCAGTCGGTCACTCCCAAGGCTGCCTCGATGAACGCGAGGAAGTCCGTCTGCTCGGCGATCTGCTTGGCAGTCGGCTTGCCCAGCCCGTGACCGGCCGACTCCGCGACTCGGATGAGCATCGGCGTCTCGCCCCGTTGGGCGGCTTGCAGTGTGGCGGCGAACTTGAATGAGTGGCCGGGAACGACCCGGTCGTCGTGGTCGCCGGTCATCAGCAGCGTCGGGGGGTAGGACGTCCCATCTCGCACGTTGTGCAGTGGTGAGTAGGGGCGGAGCCACTGGTACTGCTCGGGGTCGTCGGGGTTGCCGAAGTCACTGGTCCATGCCCACCCGATCGTGAACTTGTGGAACCGCAACATGTCGAGCACACCCACCTCGGCAATGGCGGCACCGAAGAGCTCGGGGTGTTGTGTCAGGCAGGCTCCGACGAGCAGGCCGCCGTTCGAGGCGCCGTTGATGGCGATGCGATCCGCCCGCGACCAGCCCGACTTCGCCAGCCAGCGCGCGCAGGCGGCGAAGTCGTCGAAGACGTTCTGCTTGTTCGCCAGCCGGCCGGCGTCGTGCCACGCACGGCCGTACTCGCCGCCACCGCGGAGGTTGGCGACGGCGAGCACCCCGCCACGCTCCATCCACACGACCTGGGTCACCGTGAACGACGGCGTGATCGGGATGTCGAAACCCCCGTACCCATACAGCAGCACCGGGATGCCGCCGTCGGGCGCCAGGTCACGCCGGCGGGTGAGGAACATCGGGATCGGCGTTCCGTCGTCTGAGGGCACGAGGATCTGCTCGGTGACGAATGCCTCGGGATCGACCTGTGCCGCTGACGGTTGCAGGAGCCTTGTCGTCCCTGACTCGAGGTCGTGCGACCAGAGCGAGCCCGATTCGGTGAACGACGTGATCCCGAAGTGCACGGCGTCGCTCGTCGGGCGACCCTCGATGCCTTCATGCTCGACCGCGCCGCCCGCCAGTGACGCCGAGCCTGCCACCGGGATGTCGTGGACGTGCTCACCGTCGAGCTGGTACACCCGGAGCACCGAATGGGCGTCGTGCAAGTAGTGGCACACGAACCGGCCCCCGTAGAAGTGCGCCTCGAGCAAGGTGTCCGGCGTCTCGGGGATGATCTCGCGCCAGTGCTCCCGCTCCGGAGCGTCCAAGTCGACAGCGACGACGCGGCGTCGCTCGGCCTGGTAGTCGGTGACGAGGTAGAACGTCGTTCCGAGATTGGTGGCCACGGCCACCCGAGAAATGAAGTCAGGGACCAACTCCCGGAAGCCGGCGTCCGGGTGGTCGAGGTCGAGCACCTCGATGCGCGCCTCCGGGAACGTTCCACGCCCGATCGAGACGATCAGGTAGCCGTCGTCGTCGCTCACCGCCGCGTGCGGCAGCCAATCCGGATCGTCGGGTGCGTACACGAGCGTGTCGCTGCGCTGCGGTGTGCCGAGCCGGTGGAAGAGGATTCGCGCCCCGCGACTCTCCGCCAGATACTCAGCCCCAGCGGCCGGGCGCTCCATGCCGACGTAATAGAAACCCGACCCGTCCCTCCTCCACGCAGCCAACCCGAACTTCGACCACTCGACGAGGTCCTCGCGATCAAGGCCGGTGGCAACGTCCCGCACGTGCCAGGTCCGCCAGTCCGACCCGCCCTCGCTCGTCGCGTAGGCGGCCAGCGATCCGTCGTCGGTGACCTCCAGGCTCGTCACCGCTACCGTCCCGCTCCCCGAGAGGACGTTCGGATCGAGCAGCAGCCGGCCCTCGTCATCCGGCGCCTCCATCACGAAGAGCACGGGCTGGTTCTGCAGGCCCGACTGCCTGGTCTGGAACCACCGGCCGCCGCGTTCGAACGGTACGCCGAGCTTCGGGTAGTCCCACAGCTCGGTGAGGCGAGAGCGAATGGCTTCGCGGGCCGGCACGGCTGCGAGGAACGCCTCCGTCAGCTCGTTCTCAGCCTCGATCCAGGTCCTCGTCTCGGGTGCGTCCGTGTCCTCGAGCCACCGGTACGGGTCAGGGATCAGCTCGCCGTGGTAGTCGTCCGCGTCGTCGCCTCGGCGAGCGAGCGGGTAGGAGCGCTCAGGCATCGGTGCCTCCTCAGGGTCGCCTTCTCGGTCTGGTGGACTACTCAGGACATGCCTACACGAACGTGCCGATTGGCGCGAAGCGCGACGGGCGGCTCTTAGGATTGGGACAATGAGCGCCATTCGTGGGTTGGAGGCATCGGCCGGGGACGTGGTGGTGTTGCTCGGCACCAGCAAGGGCTTGTTCGCGCTCACCGCCGGGCCGGATCGCAAGCGTTGGGAGTTGGCGGGGCCCTGGTTCCGTGGCGAGGAGATCTACTCCGCCGTGCTGGACTGCCGAGGCGGCCGGACCCGCTTGCTCGTCGGAGCAACGAGCTCCCACTGGGGCCCATCGGTCTACCGGTCGGACGACCTCGGCGCTTCGTGGGTCGAGCCGGAACCGGAGACACTGGCATTCCCGGAGCAGACTGGCGCCGCCGTGGCGCGGGTCTGGCAGCTCCAGCCTGCGGGCCTCGCCCAACCCGACGTCGTCTACGCCGGCGTGGAGCCGGCAGCGCTGTTCCGCTCCGACGACGGTGGCGAGTCGTTCCAGCTGGATGAGCACCTCTGGGGGCACGAGCACCGTGCCCAGTGGCAGCCAGGCGGTGGCGGCCTGTGCCTCCACACGATCGTGCCCGATCCGGCCGGCGGGCCGAGGATGGGTGTGGCGGTATCGGCGGCGGGTTTCTATCGGACGATCGACGGTGAGAACTGGGAGGCGGCCAACCGAGGGATCACCGTCCGTTTCCTGCCGGAGCCCCACCCGGAATTCGGCCAGTGTGTGCACAAGGTGGACCGCCATCCGGCTGAGCCGGACACGCTCTTCCTTCAGCACCATTGGGGCGTCTACCGTTCGGATGACTTCGGTGGCGCTTGGGAGGAGATCGGCGCCGAGTGGCTGCCATCCACCTTCGGCTTCCCGGTCGTGGTCGATCCCAACCGGCCGGGGGTGGTCTACGTGCTCCCGCTGACGTCGGACGAATTCCGCTGCACCCCCGATGGGCGATTGCGGGTGTACCGCACGGCTGATGGCGGCGCCTCGTGGCAAGGCCTCGAAGCCGGGCTGCCGCAGGACAACGCTTGGCTCACCGTGCTGCGGGACGGGTTCGCGGCCGACACGCTCGACCCCGCCGGGCTCTACGTCGGCACGCGCACCGGCAACGTCTTCGCCTCGCCCGACGCCGGCGAGTCGTGGCGAGAGGTGGCACGCCATCTGCCGGCGGTGTTGTGCGTCAAGACGGCGGTTGTTCGCTGAGGGTCGTGGTCCGGCTGGCGCCGGCGCTCCGAGCCCATGCCGGAGGGGCTCCTCAGCTAGAGCTCGACCTGCCAGCGCCGGTCACCGTCGCCTCGGTCATCGAGGCGATTGTCGCCGGTTATCCGGCGGTCGGGCGACGGATCCGTGACGAGGCCGGCACGTTGCGCCGCCATGTCAACGTGTTCGTCGGCCCAGACAACGCCCGGGACCTCGACGGCGTGGACTCCGTCGTGCCCGAGGGTGGCGAGGTGGCACTGCTGGCGGCCGTCTCCGGCGGATAAAGCCGGCTGACGCTGCTCGCATCCGAGAGATCAATCCAGCTCGGCCAGGGCCGTCGCCAGCGGCTCGAGCACTTCGGCTGTGTGAGGCGGCCTCAACTGCACGATGGCGAGTCCCACGCCGGCCTCGGCCAGAGCCGCTGCCGTCTCGGCTGTTGCCCCTGGGTCGGTGTCGAAGCGCACGTGGCTCGACAGCAGAATCTCCCCGGGATCCCGGCCCAGATCGGCGCAGTGCTGGAAAAGCACATCCCGCTTCCGGACGAACTCCTCGACGGTGCCGCCGACGAAGTTCCAGTGCTGGGCGAATCGTGCAGCCGTCCTCAGCGTCCGGCGCTCGCCGCTGCCCCCGACACACAGCGGCGGGTGGGGCTGCTGGATCGGCTTCGGGTTGCAGCGGGCGTCGGTGAGGTCGTAGTACCTGCCCTTGAACGTTGTCGTCGACGCGCTGAGCAGCCCGACCAGCACCTCGCAGGCCTCTTCAAAGCGATCGCTCCGCTCCTTCGGCGTCCCGACGGCGATGCCGTAGGCACCAGACTCCTCCTCGTTCCATCCGGCGCCGATGCCGAGCTCGAGCCGGCCACCGGACACGATGTCGAGCGTGGCAGCCATGTTCGCCAGGATGGCGGGATGCCGGTAGTGGATACCGGTCACGAGGGTGCCGAACCGGAGGCGCTTGGTGGCCTGGGCCAAAGCGGTCAGGGTGATCCAGCCTTCGAGGCACGGCCCGGCCGAGTCGGAGTAGATCGGGTAGAAGTGGTCGAACGTCCAACCCGACTCGAACACCTCGATATCGTCCGCAGCGGTCCAGACCTCAAGCATGGCGTCCCAGGTTGTGTGCTGCGGGGCGGTTTTGAAAGCAAAGCGCATACCGGGAACGCTACGTCCTGGGGCGTGCTCGGCGAAAGCGGCGGTCAGGCCCGCCGGCTTGTCACAAACACGGGGATCTCCCTCTCGGTGCTCGCAGCGTGTTCCCCCGTTCGCCGCCGGAGCTCTCGTACTCCTCGACCTGGTCGCGCACCCACTGCGCTGTGCTGGGCTCGTACTCTCCTTGGAGGGCCATGATGACGATGCTATGGCGAAGGAGGCGGAGCGTGACACGGCGGATGCTGGTAGCGGTGCTGGTGGGGGCCGCCCTGACGCTCTTCGGGCTGGCGGGAACGAGTTGTGCTCGCGCCGTGTCCACTCGGACGCCGACCACGACGTCCCGCGCTTACGCCGCCAGCACCGGGACGCTCCCCACGTCCACTGCGACGAGCTCCACGGTGCCCGCCGCTCGGTCCAGCTCACCGTGCGGCAGGGTCTCCCCGGCCCCGACGTACCGGCATGTGATCTGGATCCTCGAGGAGAACTCCTCGTACAGCAGCATCATCGGATCCGCCGGCACTCCCTACCTCGCGTCGCTCGCCCAGCGGTGCGGCGTGGCGAGCGACTACCACAACATCACGCACCTGAGCCTCCCGAACTACCTCGGGCTCACGGACGGAGCTCCGTTGGCGGCGCTGAGCCCCTACCTCGACGACTGCTCGCCCTCGCCGTCATGCGAGGTCACGACGACCAACCTGTACGAGCAGGCGGCATCCGCCGGCGGCTGGAAGGGTTACGCCGAGTCGATGCCGTCCAACTGTGACCGGGCCTACGCCGGTAACTACGCGCCGAGGCACAATCCGGCCGTCTACTACACAGACCTCACCAGCTGCTCCAGCGACGACCTGGCGCTCGGGACGGCGACCGACTCGCCGCTGATCCGGGACTTCTCCAGCCAGTCGACCGCGCCGGCGTTCGCGCTCGTGACGCCGAACATCTGCGATGACATGCACGGCGCCACCGGGTGCCCGAACAACCTGATCAAGACCGGCGACAGCTGGCTCGAGCAGTGGATCCCGCTCGTGACGGCGACCCCGGTGTACCGGTCCGGCGATACGGCGATCTTCATCGTCTGGGACGAGGGGGCCGGCGGGACCCTGGGCGAGAACTGTGTGACCAACACGGCCGACCCGAGCTGCCATGTGCCGCTGGTCGTGATCGCTCCCTCGGTGCCACCAGGGACGGTCTTCAGTGCCTTCCTCGACCACTACTCCCTGCTCAAGACGACCGAGGACCTGCTCGGCTACCCGGAGCTCGGGCTCGCGAGGTCGGCTATGTCGATGGCGGCGGGTTTCGATCTCTAGCACGCCGGCAGCGCGACTCACGCCGCCAGGGCGGCTCACCTCCGGGGGTGCCACGATGGACGGCCATGGCGACCGATGAAGAGACCGCCGCCGCCCTGCGCGCACGCAAAGCCGACCTTGCCGGCGAGGTCACCGCGCTGGCAGAGCCCATCCGGGCGCCGGGTGTGCAGGTGCAATTCGGAAAGCGGGCCGGCGACCACACGAGCGACGCCGTGATGCAGATGGAGCGCTCGGTTGCCGCGGAGCAGCTCCACCACGTCTCGATCGAGATCGACCGAGCGCTCGAGAAACTCGCCGAAGCCACCTACGGCCGCTGCGACGCCTGCGGGGGTGAGATCGCTCCCGAGCGGCTCGAGGCGTTGCCGTGGGCGACCCGGTGCATCGGCTGCCAGGCGGCGAACCGGCACGCTCCCGATCGGTAGCTCAGGCGCCGAGGTTAGTGAGCCCGCGTCAGGCGCTCCAGGAGCCGACGCCACCGATGTGGTCGATCGTGACGTGCTCCGGGACGCGCACGGGGACCTGGCGGGCGCCGGTGCCTACGATCGTGGCGATGCAGATGCTTTTCCAGCCCGAGGACGTGCACTGCGGAGAACTGATGATGCGCGCTTTCGTACCGGCCGATGCCGAGATGCTCGTGAGGGTCGCAGCCGACCCGTTGATCCGCCTGTGGAACCCGTTCGACCCTGACCTGTCGGTCGTCGGGCTGGACGCTGCCAGGATCTGGTGCGCGAACCGCGCCGATTGGTCGGATGGGAGCCACGCGAGCTGGGCGATCGCCTTCTCCGAGCAGCCGGCCCAGGCGATCGGGTCCATCTCGCTGTTCCAGATCGAGCCGGACCAGGACTGCTGCCAGGGTGGGTACTGGGTGTCGCCGGGGTGCCGCGGGCAAGGAGTCGCCTGGCGAGCGCTCCGGGCAGCGGCTCAGTTCGCCTTCGATCGGTTGAAACTTCATCGGGTCGAGATCTTCCACAGCGTGGAGAATCACGCATCGTGCAGAACGGCCGAGCGGGCAGGGCTCCGGCTCGAGGGCACGCATCGCCTGTCCCACCGGTATGGGGACGGTCAGTTCCACGACGAGCACTGCCATGCGGTACTGGAGGCCGATTACCGGTCGCCCTGAGGCTCCCGGCGCCCGGCCGTCCCGGCGCCGCTTGGCCCGGAGCATGAGCCCAGCCGTCGGCGGGCCGCGGCGGGCCCAGGCGCCTGTCAGGATGAATGTTGATGATGTTGGCGGTTACCCCCTTGACGGACTTCACGACGTGGCTGCGTTCGGGCGCCCTCGAGATCGTCATGCTCGTCAGCGGAGCCGTGCTCCTCTCACGGGTTGTCACGTGGTTGAGCCGCTGGGAGGCGGCGCGCATCGACAAGCGGATCCAAGCGACCGACGCCCTCGTCCGATCGGAGGCCACCAAGCACCGTCAGGCCGTCACCGGTGTGCTGACGTGGTCGTTCCTGGCGTTGCTGTATTTCGTTGTGGCCATCCTCATCCTTCAGCGGCTCGGCGTCCCCATCGCAAGCCTGCTCGGGCCGGCAGCGGTGGCCGGCGTCGCGCTCGGTTTCGGGGCGCAGCGGGTGGTGCAGGACGTGCTGGCCGGGTTTCTTATCGTGACGGAACGTCAGTATGGCTACGGCGACATCGTGCGGATCACCACCACCTCGGCGGTCGTCACGATGGGCACGGTCGAGGAAGTCACGCTCCGTATCACCCGGCTCCGGACGGTCAACGGTGAGGTCGTATACGTGCCGAACGGGCAGATCATCTTCGCGACAAACCTGTCGCGCGACTGGGCTCGGGCGGTGATCGACGTGCCGCTGCCGGCGGCCACTGATGTCAGTGCGGCCTCAAGCGTGCTGCGAAAGGTGGGGAAGGAGGCGTTTGCCGACGAGTGGCTACGGCAGCTCCTGCTCGACGCGCCGTCGGTGATGGGCGTCGAGTCCATCTCCGTCGACCAGATCGACATCCGGGTCGTCGCAAGGACGCTTCCCGGCAAGCAGTTCGAGGTGAGCCGCACCCTCCGCGCCCGCATCGCCACGGCGCTGCGTGAAGCGGGCATCGCGGAGGCGACCATGGTGACCGGGGGAGAGCAATGACGACACCGAGCGGGACCGCTCGTTGGCGTAGCCGTCTCGGCCACGTGCGGCCGTCAACCTGGATCGCGCTCGGCATCTTCCTGGCGGCATTGTTTCTCTACTTCTACTACCGCCCCGCATACCAGGTGCTCTATGTCGTGCCCGGTAGCGAGACCACCTCAACCACGACGGCCGTGACGACGACGCGGCCGATCACGACGACGACGAAGCCGGTTCAGTCGACGACGACGACGACCCTCCACAAGACATCGAGTACCACTACCACGACGACGTCGAGTACCACCACGACGACGGGTGGCTCCAGCACCACGACGACGGGTGGCTCCAGTACCACGACGACGTCAGCCGGCGGATCGTCCTCGACGACGACGTCAGCGGGGGGGTAGCTGCCGCCGGCGCGTCAGCTCTGGTTGCGCCGGGCGGCGACCCCCTCCGCGATGCGAGCGCCGAACTCGGCGTCGGCGGCGGTGAAGTGGGCTATGGACCGCTGGACGATGCCGTCGCCAGCCGGCGAGCGCGTCACCTGGCTGAGGCCGGTGACGATGTTCTCGACCAGCCGGCTCTGGGCGTCTGGCTTCTGCAGCCGGTAGAGGTCTCCGGCCTGGGCGAAATCGTTGCTCTCACGGTCATCCCACTCGTAGGTGCCGGACACCCCCCCTGACTCCAAGCCGGCGTAGAGCGGCTCGCCGGTCTCCACCGGACCACCGAAACTGTTCGGCTCGTAGTTCTTCGAGCGACCGCCGTTGTCGCCGAACGCCATGGCGCCATCCCGGCCGTAGTTGGCCACCGGAGCGGCGTGGGCGGCGTTGACCGGCACCTGGGTGTGATTGATGCCCAAGCGGTAACGATGGGCGTCCCCGTAGGCGAAGAGCCGCCCCTGCAGCATCTTGTCCGGCGACGGCCCGATGCCCGGCACGAAGTTGCCAGGATCGAAACCTGCCTGCTCCACGTGGGCGAAGTAATTGTCGGCATTGCGGTCGAGCACCAGCCGGCCGATCTCGCGCAGCGGATAGTCGGCGTAGTGCCACACCTTCGTGAGGTCGAACGGGTTGACGGGGTAGGTCGCTGCATCAACCGCCGGCATGATCTGGACCTTCACGGTCCACGACGGCGCGTCACCCCGCTCGATTGCCTGGACGAGATCGTGGTTGTGGGACTCGGGGTCCAGCCCGGCCGTCTCGGCAGCCTCGGACGAGGTCAGCGTCTCGATGCCCTGGTCGGTCTTGAAGTGGTACTTCACGAAGAAGCGCTCACCGGCCTGGTTCACCCACTGGTACGTGTGCGAGCCGAAGCCGTCCATGTGCCGGTACGACGCCGGGATGCCACGATCGCCGAACAGCCAGGTGAACATGTGCGTGGCTTCGGGGGAGTGGGAGAAGAAATCCCAGACGTTGTCGGGCTCCTGGGCGTTCGTGAACGGGTCCGGCTTCTGCGAGTGGATGAAGTCGGGGAACTTGAGCGGGTCGCGGATGAAGAAGATCGGCGTGTTGTTGCCGACGAGGTCGTAGTTGCCGTCCTCGGTGTAGAACTTGACCGCGTAACCCCTCGGGTCGCGCACCGCCTCCGGTGCGCCGCGGCCGCCGGCGACTGTGGAGAACCGGACGAAGGTCTCGGTGCGCTTGCCGACCTCCGACAGGAACCGTGCCTTCGTCCAGGCCGTCACGTCAGCGGTGACCTCGAACTGGCCGTAGGCGCCTGAGCCGCGAGCGTGCACGATCCGCTCAGGGATGCGCTCGCGGTTGAAGCGGGCGAGCTTCTCGATGAGGTGCTGGTCCTGCAGCAGTACGGGCCCGCCGGGTCCTGCCGTCTGGGAGTGCTGGTTGTCGGCAACCGGAGCACCGGACTCGGTGGTCAAGTGTTGATCTGACATTGATGAGCCTCCATGTCTTCGTCTCTACCCACATGATGGCGGCGCCATCGCGAGAAGTCCAAGTGATTGTCTCTATGGTGGTGATAATCTGAAGTAATCGAACGGCCGACACTGCAACAGCTGACGTACCTCGTCGCTCTGGCCGAGCAACGGCACTTCGGGAGAGCGGCCGACGCGTGTGCCATAACCCAACCGGCGCTCAGCAGCCAGATCCGGGAGCTCGAGCGCCGCCTTGGGGTGACGCTGGTTGAGCGGCTCCCCCGTGGGTTGCTGCTGACCGCCGCGGGGGAACGCGCCGTCGCCCAAGCTACCCAGATCCTTCGTGCGGTCGACGAGCTCGTGGAGCAGGCGAGCCTGCAGGGGCACCTGGTCAGCGGACCGTTGCGGATCGGCGTGATCCCGACGATGGCGCCGTACGTGTTGCCACAGCTCGTGCCGGTGCTCGCCGCCCGCTTTCCCGCTGCCGAGCTCCATCTCCGCGAGCTGCGCACGGCGGCCATCGTCACCGAGCTCCGCAGCGGGCGCCTCGACCTAGGGATCCTGGCCGTGCCTGTGCCCGAGTCGCAGGGCGTGGTGAGCGAGCCGGTCGCGAGTGATCCGTTTCTTCTCGCGGTCTCCCACCAGCACCCGCTCGCGGCCGGTCACACCCCCCTCGACGTGGAGGTCCTCCACGACCTCGAAGTCCTGCTGCTCGAGGACGGGCATTGCCTGCGCACCCAGGCGCTCGAGGTCTGCCAATTCGCCGGCGCTCAGCCCACGACCGTCCACGACACGAGCTTGGCCACACTCGTGCAGATCGTGGCGAGCGGGAACGGGGTCACGCTCCTGCCACTCAGCGCCGCAGCGGTGGAGGCCCGGCCCGGTAACGGCATCACGTTGCGCGAGTTCCGGGCGCCGACACCGTCTCGGACGATCGGCCTCGCGTGGCGAGCTACCTCGCCTCGGGATGCGAATTACCGGGAGCTCGCGGAGCTGTTCCGGCCGGTGCTCGCTCTGCCGGAACAGCGACCTAGCCACCGGAGATCCACGGGCCACCCTCGACGTCATACGCCGTCGCATGCTTGGGCTGGTACAGGCTGATCTCGCCGGCGCCAGGGACCTCGAGCGTCGTGATCAACCCAAAACCTTGATCCTCGACCCCAGAGGTGAACTCCACACCGCGGCTCGCGAGATGGGCAACCGTCGCCTCGACGTCGTCGCACATGAGGTACAGCCGATGGCGGCCGCTTGCATTGGTCTCGTCAGTCGGATGGATTCCCAGTTCCGACGGCGGCAGCTTGAAGATGAGCCAACCATTGTGGGCGTCCACGTACGGGAGCTCGAGGACGTCCCGGAAAAAGGCCCTTGCCTTCTCGGCGTCGTCGGCGAAGATGATCGTGTGGGCCGCGAGGATCATGACTGGAGCGTACCGACGCCGGGCGCTTTGCGATGAGGCCGCACGGAGTTATCGTGTTCTGCAATGCCGCCATGGGACGACTCATCGTCCAGTCGCCGGCGGAGTGCATCGGGAGGAACGTCGTCGAATGGCTGCACCCCGACGAGCTCGAGCGGGCCGGCGGGCTGATGTCGCTGAGCAACACGGAACAGCCACCGCCGGGCATGAGCCGATTCAAGGTGGCCCATTCGGATGGCACGTGGGTGCCGCTCGAGGTCTCCGCCGGCGCCGTCTGGGTCCGCCTCAGCGAGGCACTCGTCGACGCTGCCGACGGGGCGCTGGCCGAGGCCAAGGCCTCCGGCCGGTCGACCTACCGCGTGGCCCGCTGATGGGTATGCAAGAGGTGGAAAGTGTGCCGGCAATTGGTGCAGGCGAGGCGCCCTTCACTGACGAGGAGCTCACGTCGCTAGCGCTGGCTGCCGATCCCGATGGCCCGCTCGACCCGGATGCGGTGTCGCTGGTTGCGTGGCTCGGCCGTGTGGCGCCGATGTTGCCGGGGTTGCCGGGGTTGCCACAGTGGTACATGCCGCCTGCGAGCGGCGCTCGGGCCTCGAGATGGCGGACCGTACTCGTGCTAGCGATCGTCGTGGCGCTGATTGCGATCGATGCCTGGGGTCTGTGCAGCACGTACGGCTCGGTAGTGCCGGCCTGACCTTCGCTGGGCGGAGGTGGGCTCCGGCACCCCTCTACGGCGGTGAACTGCCGCGCACTGGGGTTGCCCGTTGTTCTGGGTGCACACAGTGTCGTAAAGGCGCGTTTTACGGCACTGTGTGCACCCAGTCCGAGATCCTCCGGCAGGGCGGCCCCGCCGGCGGGCGACCCGGGGCGTCAGCCGCAGGACGGCGGGCAGAGCCCGATGTAGACGTGCCCGTGTTCGGACCCCGACTTGTTGCCGTAGACGAGGGCCAACGCGAACCTGTAGTTGAAGGTGTAGTGGCCACCTGGAGCGATCGGGCCGGAGTTGGGCGTGCCCGGCACATGGTAGAAGACAACTTCCTGGGTCTGGTCCGTCAGGTTCGTGAACACGACGGGAGACGTCCTCACGGCGTACAGCTTGGACGGCTCGAAACCCTGGTTCGTGATGATGACGTTCTGACCGAAGTTGCTGTAGGCCTGGATCGGCTCGTGGTGGTCCTCCGTGGGCATCAAGACAATGCGCCCGCCGACCGACACGTACCTCGGCACGTAGTGAATCGTGGTCGTCGTGATCGCGAGCGTCGTCGAGGACG
>JBEKLQ010000102.1:0-14864 GCA_050010115.1 Acidimicrobiales bacterium
TCGGGGTCACCGAGCCGCAGTCCGAGCAGCATCCTCGAGCTGCCGCGTTCATCGAGGCGCTCGGATCCCGACAAGAGGAGCTTTCGGATGCGATACAGGGGGTCCTGCTTCCGGCCGCGGTGACCGAGGAGCTCGTTCTGCACCCGCCGGCGCACGGTGTCGAGACAGCGGTTGGCGACTCTCACGACATGAAATGGATCTGCCACGCGCACGGCGTGATCGAGATGCGGGCTCAGCCCTGCCCGGTAGGACTCCGCCAGATCGGTGGCGACGACCTCTATCCCGGCCAACCAGTCGGGGTCGACACCGGCGCACCATCGGCGCAGGTCACGGGCTGCATTGCCCTGCACCATGTCGATGACCTTCTTCCCGTCCAGGTCGACGAGACCCGTGGCGTAGATGATCGGGTGCTCCCGGTTGGCCTTTAGGAACGATGTCTCGTCGACACCGAGGGCGGCGACCGGTCCGACGCGATCCGGGTCATCGACGAGTGGCCTGCCGTGCAGCTCGACGGCGTGCATCACCGTCCACCAGCAGACCCGAGCTCGTCGGCGACACCCGAGACGGGACGTGCCAGCTCGCCCACCTGGCGGCAGGCCTCGATGCCGGCGCGGCGCGTGAGGACCGCCCTTGTGGGCACCTGCGCAGAGCGCTCGGTCCAGGTCTTGACGGGGCACTCGCTCTCCCTGCAGCGCCAGCGTCGCTTCGACCACACGAGGCGTGCCGGACGACCGAAGCAGGCGAGGTCTCGCACGTCGTGCCGGACACGATCTTGGCATTCCGCCTGCACGCCGCAGCCCCAACACCCCGCCACCGTGGCGGTCGTCTCCACGGCGATCACGAGCTCGTGCTCGCCCTCGGTGACGGTGAGGACCTTGAAGCCGTCGAGTCCTAGCAGTGCCTCCGCCAGGCCAGTACCGTCGATCACGTCAGGGGTCCCCTCGTCGTCGATGTCGTAGAACAACACCAACGATGTCGGGGCCCCTGGCCCCTGTGGTGGATGGTCGGCTAACTCAAGATTCCCAGTTCAACGCGGGGAGCCACTTTGGCACGGTCGCTTCCATGACCACGACCCGGGGCCGGAAGCTGCACCAGTCGGCCCCAGCGAGCACCTCGCGCTCGAAACCCTCCCCGAACATAGTCTTCATTGGACCGATCCCGGAGGGCTGGCAGCTTCCTTCTTAGCCATCGGTCGCTGAGCCTTCAGCGCCCGTCCCCGCTGCTCCAGCTGCCCTCGGCCCTCCTGCAGCGCGGAGATGCGGCCCTTTGTAGAGACCATGCTCGCGAAAGCGCATCGTCGCGAAGCTGCACGTCGAGCACACTACGCCTGTAACTACAGGGTCTTTCTCTCTGACTCAACCGAACGGGGGTTGCACCGTCAAAGCGACGTGGCGGGACGGTCGGCGTCTCACAAATCGCTGATATGGGGGCCTCTAAACTGGGTTCAATCTCCACCTGGCTCGTGGGCGTCCAACACCTCGCGGTCCCATGTGATAGGGAATACCTGCTGGCGGTACTCCTTGGTGTCGCGGTATTCTTCTCTAACCGAGATGCCCGCAGGAAAGAGCGAGCCCTGGTGGGTGTACAGAAACTCGCCAGCATAGACATTGGCGATGAATTCACTCGCTCTGGCTGCGCTTCCCATGCGTACTGCGCCCACTACGGGAGCACCGATAATTGTAAGGTCGTCAGCGACTACGGCTGGAAAGCACGTACCTGCGTCAAGGCCCATGGATATACCGACACCATCTGGAAAATTTTGAGAATTTGCCCGAAATAACGGGATGAACTTGTCATTGAAGAAATCGATAGCAACCAACATGTTCTTAATCACGTTGCTGACTGTGGGAATCAAGTCGCCCTGCTCGTAGGGCCAATAAGCGATAAAGCCATCCCCTGTGAACTTATCGAACCATCCAGCGTGGTTCCGCACGACATTCTTCGCGGCGCTGACGTACTCATCGAGGGTGCTCGCGAATCGTGCGGGGGATACGGCTTCTTTCATCAGGAATGTGGACTTACCGATGTCGCAAGAAATCACGACGCACATAAGACTCCGGTGGTTGATCGCTGCAGATACGACTTCCTCCAGGAACTCCCGCCGCTCCGGGGCGTGACGAGCCGCCAAGGAGCGAACGAGGGCCTCCTCGGGTGGTTCGGGCTCGGTGTCTGGACTCTCCGGCTCCCGGGAGGGCGACCCGCTCATGGCGGCGCCAGTCACAGGCGGGTCTGACTCTTCCGACGAACCGTTGGGCACCGCTCAAGCCTGTCACAGAGCAGGGCAAGTCGCGTATTGCGGGAGCGCCGGTCAAGTGATCGGGCATCCGGAGCGGTGCGGGTGGCCTGATGGGCCAGGCGCGTGCTGGCCTTCACCGCCGGGAGAGCGAGGCGGCCAGGCCCTCCGGGAGCTCGAGGGCGATCAGAGCGGCTCGAGGGCGATCAGAGCGGCTCGAGGGTGATCGAGGCGATGCCTTTGCCGAGGCGCTTCGCCTCGTACATCAATCCGTCGGCAGCATCCATCAAGGCGTCGATCTCGCAAGGGACGGGGGGCGAGGAGACGACCCCGATGCTGATCGACGACCCGCTACAGATGTCCCCGAATCGTGCACGGATGCGGCCGGCGAGATTGACGGCATCATGCTCCGTGGCGAAGGGACACAGGACCACGAACTCGTCACCGCCGAGCCTCGCGACCACATCGGTCGCGCGGACGGTGCTGGTGACGGCTGCCGCGAGCGCGCAGAGCACGTCGTCGCCGGCATCGTGGCCCATCTTGTCGTTGATCTCCTTGAACTTGTCGATGTCCATCAGAAGAAGCGACCAGGGGGCCCGGCCGCGCTGGACGCGGGCGAACTCCACATCCGCGCTCTCGTTGAACGCGCGACGGTTGAGCAGGCCGGTTAGGTAGTCGTGGCGGGCAGTTTCGCGTTCGAAATGCAACAGGACGCGGGTCTCGGTCACGAATGTGGCCACGGCCACTAGGACCACGCCCCCGAGAAGACCCTGTACCAGAATGATCACCACGTAATGGGGTTGCTGGACCAGGTGCACGCACGTGTCGATCACGGCGCTGGCCGCAGCGAACATCCAGCCGGCGAATCGGCTGATCGACCAGGCAACGATCACGATCGGGACGAGGTAGAACAGCCGCATAGACAGGTGTGGCCCGGTCACGAAGTCAAGAACGGCGATCCCAACCTCCATGGCAGCCGCGATGGCAAAGACCAGCGGGCGGCGAAGGCTGCCCGCTCGCTCGACCGCCGTGAGCATCGGGAGCGAGCCGAGGTTGTGATCGCTTTCAGGGCTCTGGGGCCGCCGGCGGCGCCAACGCTTCAAGGTGAGAGACGCCGACGGCTGCTCATCCATCAAGTCGCTCATCCCGGCCTTCCGACGTGCCGCTCTCTTGCATCGGCAAGGAACGGACCACTCTTGAGCGATCCGGCGCAGCACTCAAGCCCATGGCGCATCACCCGGTGTCGTGGGAGCAGCCGGGCGGCAGGCCCTTGTTCCCGTTGGCCTCATAGAGCGCCCGGTCGATCGTCCGAAGGGACAAGCCCGTGCGGCGGGCGATGTGGCGGCAGGAGTGGAGGTAGTTGAGCCATTCGCCCTTGCACTGACTGTCTTGAAGCAGCCCAAGGGCCTTCAGCGACTTCTTCGCCGTCTGGTCGTAGACGGTGTACCGGTCAGGGTCGGCCGTCGCCAGGATGGCACTGGGGACGGCATGCCGGGCCCCTTTCAGGTCGGCAAGCAGGAGGTAGGCACCAAGATCGTCGTTGCACCCGATGGCCCGCGCGACGATGTCGAGCACGTAGCTCTCCGGAAGGGACTTGAGGTTGTTGCGTGCGGAGGTGAGGTAGGGCGGTGCCTTCCGAAGCATCCAATACAGAATCTCGTCGATTTCTTCCAGGGTGAACACAGCCCGCCCGTGGAGGGGGATGAGCACGTTGTCGTGCTCGACCGGGTATTGGGCGCTCCAGCAGCGGACCCACCGGCGAAGCTCGTCGTCAGTCATGTTTGCCCCTTGTCGTCGATGTTCCGTCCAGCCTACGGAGAAACGTCGTTCGTGCTCGCCGAGGGTGTCCTGGCCATCACGCTCCACAGAACGCTACGCAGCCCGAGACTTCTATCCCGATCCGGACGAAGGCGTCCCCATCCTTGTCGCTCTTCCAAGTTGCCGTGGCCACACTCAGTAAGGTGAGCGCGCGGGAGGTTCACGATGCAGGTCATAACCACCACGGACAAGCCCGGGGAGCGTGTGCCCGAAGTGAGCCAGCGTCTCCGATGATCGTGGATGGCGTTGTGATGACCGGCAACGGGAAGCTGCCGCCCCGACGTGGACGTGCGTCCTTGCCGCCACGGGCGAGCAGCCAAGATCGACGGCGAGCCCGCCGAGGTGCCGGAGGAGGTGGCGGTGCCTCGGCTTGCTGATTTCCTTTACCGATTCCGTTTCCACGGGGTTCCCGGCGCACCCTCAGCCGCCGGCGTGCCGCTCGATCGCACCGCCGCAGTGCAGGACGAGCTCGCCCCGATCTTCTCGCTCTTGGAGGATGCGCGGCGACGTGCGGCGGCGGTCGTCGCCGAGGCCGAGCAGCAGGCGGACCAGCGCCGGACCGAAGCCTCCGTGCGCGCACTCAGGATCGTGAGCGAGGCTCAAGCGCGTACCAGTGCCGTTCGTGCCGAAACGGTAGCCGTCCGCATGGCGGTGGCGGATCGCGACCGCAGTGCACTCGTCGCCGCCGCCGAAGCCGAGGTCGATCGCATCGAGTCCGTGACGGCAGAGCGCCTGCCGGGCGTCGTCCAGGAGCTGGTCGATCAAGTCCTTGCCACGGGCGCGGGCGCACCATGAGCGCCGGATGGGTGGCAGCAGGGGTCCGTGGACGTGGGCTCGTGCGCCGTTGCCTCGGGAGTGGAGCCTGCGAGCAGCTCGGTTCGCAGACGTCGCTTGCCGACGCCGTGGCACTCCTGAGCCACAGTCCCTATGGGCGAGACGTACGCGCCGAAATGGGCCTGAGCAGTGCGCAGCACGCGGTCTCGGCCACCGTGTTGTGGCACCTGCGCGTGCTCGCCGGTTGGGGTCCTCCTCTGGGTGCAACCCAGCTGCGTCTGGTCGCCGGAAGCTTCGAGATCACCAATGTCGTCGGACACCTGCACGCGCTGGCGGGCCACGACGTCGATCCCGCCTTCGTGCTCGGCGCTTTGGCCACGGCGTGGCCACGGGTGGCACAGGCGCCCACTCCGGCCGAGGTACGGCGGAGCCTGGCTACGTCGCCCTGGGGCGATCCCGGGTCCGAAGACCCGGCGGCGGTCGGGCTGGTCATGCAGTTCGGGTGGGCGCGCCGGATCGCCGATGGCGCTCCCGAAGCAGCCGGGTGGGCGACTGCCTACGCCGCCTTGGTAGCGGCACGGACCATCGCCGCCGAAGCGGTTCCCGTGCTGGCCGGGACGGGGGCAAACGACAGCAAACGCCTCCTCGGTCCCGATTGGGACACGGCTCGATCGGTTGGCGATCTCGGTCGGCGCCTTCCGCGCAGGGCCGCCTGGGTGCTCGCCGGCATCGAGGACCCCGACGAGCTGTGGCGCGCCGAAGCACGATGGTGGGAGCGAGTCGAGTACGAGGCCGCCTCCGTGAGCCGAAGCAGCTGGAGTGGGGCAGGCTCGGCTCTCGGGTCGTGCTTCCTGCTCGTCGTCGACGGCTGGCGGGTCCGGGCCGCGTTGGAGATGGCCGCCCGCGGCGGCGGATCATTGCGCGAGGTCACCGGTGCGGTGGCGTGACGCTCTGGCGCCGGCCCGGATGGACCGTGTCGCTGTCGTGGCGCCGGTCGGGCAGGTGCGCAACGCCCTTGTCGCGGTTGCCGATGCCGGCGTACTCGAGCCGGAGCGCGTGATCGGTGCAACCGCCGGGCCGGCGACAGCCGCGCTGCAGCGCGTCAGGCGAAGCGGCGCCGAGTCGGCGGCGGCTCCGTCCGCCATGCTCGCGCACGATGCCCCCGATCTTGACGTGCTCGAACGCGATGGTCGTGTCGACGAGCTTGCCGGCGAGGTCGAGCTCGAGGAGGTGCTGGCTGCTGCTGTGCGACGCGACGACCTGGCGGCAGTGGCAGGTTGGGCTGCGTCTGCCGACGTCGACGACCTGACCCGTCGCCTGGTCCCCCTTGGGTCGGCGGTCGTGCGCATGCCGATTCCCCGGGGTGTCGAGCCCCCAACGCTCGTGAGCACCGAAGGGGCAGCCGGGACCTTCCAACCGCTCGTCGATACCTACGCCACCGTGCCCTACGCGGATGTGAACCCCTCGATCTTCGCCGGTGTGGCATACATCGTGATGTTCGGAATGATGTTCGGTGACGTCGGCCACGGTGCGCTGCTGCTCGTGGGTGGTGTGCTTCTGCACACAGGACGCATTCGTTCGCTCGCTCACCTCCGCCGGCTGGCTCCGTTCGTCATCGGGGCAGGGCTTGCGAGCATGGCCTTCGGCCTTGCTTACGGTGAGGCGTTCGGACCGACGAAGGTCGTTCCGACGCTGTGGTTGTCCCCGCTCGAGCACGCCACGACGTTGCTGTCGGTGGCCGTGGCTGTCGGTGCGGGCCTGCTGACCGTGTCCTACGCGCTCGGGACCGTGAACCGCTGGCGCGAAGGTGGGGCACGCAGAGCACTCCTTGCCGTCTCGGGGCTCGCCGGCGCAGGCATGTACCTGGGTCTCGCGCTCGTAGGGTGGGGCTGGTACCGCCACATCGGCGGGCTCGAGCTCGCCGGCGGACTTCTCGCCACCGGTGGTCTCGTGCTCAGCTTCGTCGGTCTGTGGGCCGAGGCCGGTGGTCGCGGCTCGGGCGTCGCCCAAGCGGGTGTGGGGCTCTTCGATGCCGTGATTCGGTTGGGCACGAACACGGTGTCGTTCACCCGACTCGCCGCCTTCGGACTTACCCACGCCGCCCTCGAAGGCATCGTCTGGCAGGGCACAACGGCGTTGTGGCAGCGTGGCTCCGTTGCCGTTCTGTTCGCCGCCGCAGTGTTCCTCGTGGGCAATTTGCTGACATTCGCCCTCGAAGCGCTGGTGGCGGGAGTACAGGCGCTACGTCTTGAGTACTACGAGTTGTTCTCCCGGATCTTCTCAACCTCGGGCCGGGCGTTCCGGCCGTGGCATGTCCCGACCCTGTCTGCCAAGGAGACACCATGATTGCCTGGTTGATCGGCTTCCCCGTTCTCGTGGCTGTGGCTGCCCTCGTCGGCGTGCTGCTCCATCGCCGGCCGAGAGGAGCACTCCGGTTCGTGAAGGTGGCGAATCTGGTGCTCCTCCTCGGGGCAGGGATCGTCACTGCCCTCGCCATGTCGGCCGCCCCGAGTGCGGCAGCCACGAGCGCTGCTGGCACCGTCCCGTCCTATGGCGGACAAGCGCTCATTGGTGCGGCCATCGCCGTGGCGGGAGCCTCGATCGGAGCCGGCATCGGTGTCGCCTACACCGGCTCGGCCGCCCTGGCGGCCATGAGCGAGAGACCCGACATGTTCGGCCGGGCCATGGTCATCGTCGGTCTGGCCGAGGGCATTGCCATCTATGGCCTGGTCGTGGCGATCATTCTCATCGGCAAGGCATAGCTCGATGGGGCGAGTCGCCGTCATCGGTGAGACCGTTCACGTCGAGGGCTTTGCGCTCGCCGGCGCGACGGTCATCTGCACGGAGGACGCCACGGGAGCACGCGACGCATGGCTGACGCTGGCCGATGACACCGTCCTCGTCGTCCTGACACCGATGGCTGCGGCGGCCGTGGGCGGGATACCGGCGTCGAACGACGACGTCCTGACCGTGGTGATACCGACGTGACAGGAACGACCGCCGCAGCCCGACTCGGCGGTCGCGAGGGATCAGACATCGCCCCCGCCGAAGCGGATGCTCGTCGCTCTCGCCGCGAGACGATGCGGACATCGCTCGCACCCGTCGAGGCGGCGCTGCTCGCAGACGCCCACCGGCGGGCTCTCTTGATCCTCGAGACGGAGGAGGCCCATGGGCGCGCAGAGTTGGCCAAGGCACGAGCCATCGCCGACGCGTTGCTCGAAGGGGCGCGCGTCGGTGGAGAGTCGGCGGCCGAGCGGCAGGCGGCTGTGGAGCTGGCGACAACGCGACGCGAGGCGCACGGCCTCGTGCTGGCTGCCCGTCGTCAGGCCTACGAAGCGCTGCGCCGCTCCGCTCTCGAGGAAATGGAGCGCCGCGCCGGGACCGAGGAGGCAGTCCGGCTCAAAGAACGGCTGGCGGTACTGGCCCGTACCCGCCTCGGCGAGGGCGCAACCGTTCAGCAGGGCGCTCCACGCGAGATCGGCATCGTCGCCGTCGCCGGCAACCGCGTCGCCCTTGTGAGCCTGGAAGAGCTCGTCGACCATCATCTGGCCTTGTTGGCACCGCAGGTCGAGGGGCTCTGGGCGTGACGACGGCTCCCGCTTCAGAGCCGGCCGCCGATCACGGCTCCGGGAAGATCGTTCGCGTGAACGGTCCGTTGGTCGAGATCGAGCGGCTCGAAGGCACGGCCATGCTCGATGTCGTCGAGATCGGGCCCGCCCGGCTGACGGGCGAGGTGGTGTCGGTCTCGGCTACCGGGCGCGTGGTTGCACAGCTGTACGAGTACACCGGAGGCCTGGCTGTTGGCGACGACGCCAGAGGGCTGGGGCACCCATTGTCGGCTCGGCTCGGCCCGGGGCTGCTGGGCGGCGTCTTCGATGGGTTGCTCCGTCCACTGCTCGGCGGTCCCACCTGGCTGGCTCCTGGTGTGCTCGGCTCCGCCACCGGCGCCGCCCCCCACTGGCAGTTCCGGCCCAGCGCGAGCGCAGGAGACGAGGTGTCACCGGGCAGCGAGCTCGGAACCGTGCTCACACGTGGCGGCTTCGTCCACCGCGTCCTGGCGCCGCCCCGGACCTCGGGCAGGCTCGAATGGATCGCCCCCGACGCCGACGTGGACGAAGATGAGCCGGTCGCCGTAGTGAGCGGGACCAACGTCACCGTCGCCGAGTCATGGCCGGTGCACGCCGCTCGACCGGTGCGGGCTCGGCTCGATCCCGCGGCACCGCTCATCACCGGCCAGCGCGTCGTGGACCTGCTGTTCCCGGTCGTGAAGGGTGGGACCGTGGCGGTGCCGGGAGGGTTCGGAACCGGCAAGACCGTGCTGCTCCAGCAGATCGTCAAGTGGTGCGCGGCGGACGTCATCGTGTTCGTCGGATGTGGTGAGCGAGGCAACGAGTTGGCCGACGCCTTGACTGATCTGGGCGCGCTGACTGATCCAGTCACAGGTCACAGCCTGACCGAGCGCACGGTGGTGATCGCCAACACCTCGAACATGCCCGTCATGGCTCGCGAGGCGAGCATCTACACCGGGATGACCGTGGCCGAGTTCTATCGGGACATGGGCTATGACACGGTGCTGCTCGCCGACTCCACCTCGCGTTGGGCCGAGGCGCTTCGGGAGTTCTCCTCCCGAAGCGGTCAACTTCCCGCCGAGGAGGGATACCCGGCCAGCCTCGCTTCCGCCCTTGCCGCCTTCTACGAGCGCTCCGGAAGGGTGACCACCTTGGGAGGCGAGGAGGGGTCGGTGACCATCATGGGGGCCGTCTCGCCGCCGGGAGGCGACATGACCGAGCCCGTTACGGCACATACCGAACGCTTTGTCCGCTGTCTGTGGTCGCTGGACCGCAACCTCGCTTATGCCCGGCACTACCCGGCGATCACGTGGCAACGTTCCTTCTCTCGCGACGCCGAGACCATAGGCGCTTGGCACGCCTCCGCAGGCCGGCCTGGCTGGAGCGCTGCTCGCTCCCGCGCCATGGGGCTGCTCGCAGAGGCTGACCGGCTCGCGCCGGTGGTGGAGCTCGTCGGTCTCGCCGCCTTGCCCGCTCGGGAGCGCATCGTGCTGCTGACCGCACGACTGCTTCGGGAAGCAGTGCTGCAACAGAACGCCACGATCGACAACGACGCCTACTCGTCACCAGAGAAGCAGACGGCGCTGCTCGACATGGTTCTCGCCGTCTACGACCGCTGTCTCGATCTGCTCGACGAAGGAGTCCCGGCGGCGGCGATCGAGGAGGTGGACTTCACCGGAGCGACACGGGTGCGCGACGAGGCGGGAACCGAAGACGCCGCCAGCGTGGTCCGGCGACGAGACGAGCTCCTCGAAGTGCTGGCAGGGCTGCGATGACCGAGCCTTCCTCTTTCAATGTCCCGGTCGAGTATCGGGGTGCTCGTGACGTGGAGGGTCCGCTGCTCGTCGTCAGCGGAGTCGCCGGTGTGGGCTGGGACGAGTTCGCCACCGTGCGCTTGCCCTCTGGCGAGGCCCGGCGCGGCCTGGTGCTCGAGGTGCACGGTGACTTGGCTGTCCTGGAGGTGCTGGAAGGCACCTCAGGCATCGATCCGGAGCTGGCGACGGTTGCCTTCTCCGGCCGTCCCTTTGAGATACCCGTAGGCGAAGGTTGGCTCGGTCGGGTGTGGAGCGGGCTCGGCGAACCGCTCGACGGGGGTCCGCCGATGCTCGGTGCGACGACCCGATCGGTGACAGGTTCGCCCATGAACCCGACCGTGCGCGACGTGCCCCGCGACCCGATACTCACGGGCATCTCGGTCATCGACGCACTGACCACGCTGGTTCGTGGGCAGAAATTGCCCATCTTTTCCAGCGCCGGCCTACCGCACTTCGAGCTGGCGGCCCAGATCGCCGCGCAGGCTCATGCAAGCGGAGAGCCGTTCAAGGTGGTCGTAGCCGCCATGGGGCTCACACGGGCGGACGCACGCGCCATGCAGCAGGTGCTCGAGGCGCGAAGCTCGGGCGGCGACCTGGCACTGTTCCTCGACACGGCGGACGACCCGGTGCTGCAACGCATCCTCACGCCTCGCGTGGCGCTTACCGTCGCCGAGCACCTCGCCTTTGACCTCGGCCAACACGTGCTCGTGCTCCTTGCCGACATGACGAGCTACTGCGAAGCGGTGCGCGAAGTGTCGGCTGCGCGCGGCGAGATCCCCGGTCGGCGGGCGTATCCCGGCTACCTCTACAGCGATCTCGCCTCCATCTACGAGCGCTGCGGTCGGATGCGGGACCACCCGGGCTCGGTAACCCTGGTCCCGGTGCTGACGATGCCCGCAGGTGACATCACCCACCCTGTTGCCGACCTGACCGGTTACATCACGGAGGGACAGATCCTGCTCACCCACTCCGTCCAAGGCGAGGGCATCTACCCGCCAGTAGATGTGCTGGGTTCGCTCTCCCGCCTGATGCGCAAGGGCACCGGTGCGGGCAGGACGCGAGCGGATCACCCTGCCATCGCCGCCCAGCTCATCGCCGCCACCGCCCATGCGAACGACGTCCGCGACCTTGCCGAGCTGATCGGTGCCGCCGCCCTCACCGACACCGACCGCCGATACTTGGATTTCGCCGACGCCTTCACCTCAACCCTGATCAACCAGGAAGCGGGCGAGTCACGGTCGCTCGAAGCGACCCTGTCCCGGGCTTGGGAGGTTGCTTCGGTGCTCCCGAGCCGCGAGCTCACGATGGTGTCTGCGGCGGACATCGCCGCCTTCTACACCGACGCGGACCGTGCGCCAGGTGACCTCGCATCGACCGATCTGACCAACGATGCCTGAGCAGGTCCCGCCGGGTCGTGCCGGGCGGCTGTGGCTCGTCGGTCGACTGGCCACCGCACGACGCGGCAAGGAGCTCCTCGACCGAAAGTGGCAGCTGCTCGAACATGACGCGCGCAGGTTGGCGCTACGCCGCCGTGAGACCCGCCAAGCGTGGGAGAACTCCTACGCGGAGGCGCAGCGTTGGGGCCGGCGCTCAGCTGTGCTGGGAGGACAGTCTGGCCTGTCGCTGGCGGCGAACGCGGTGTCGGGGAAGGCCCTCATCGATGTGAAATGGCGCGACACCATGGGAATTCGGCACCCGGACGACTCCGCCTGCAGCCTGCCCGTCCTCGACCCGGCCGAGATAGCTGCCGGGAACGCTGCCCTGCGGCCCGCAGCTCGTGCCTATCGCCGTGCCATCGAGGCGGCGCTGTCGCACGCCATCGCCGAGACGGCGTTCCAGCGCATCGACGAAGAACTGCGGGCCACGAAACGCCGCACGCGTGCCATTGAGCGGCACCGTTTGCCAGCGCTCGAAGAGGCGCTTCGCGAGCTGCAGTTACGGCTCGACGAGCTCGAGCTCGAAGAGCGGGTGGTTGGCCGCTGGTCGCGCCAGCGCCGTCTCGACACGGGGTCGACCCCCCCGACCCCGGCAGGCCGGCCGGACACCCGGCTCTCCTCCAACGAGCCGTCGATGACTCACGATGAACACCTCATCGAAGGAACCGGCCAATGAAGGCTGTCATCGGGGACACGGTGTCGCCAGCCCCGACTGGGTCTCAACCGGTGCTGCGGGAGCGGGGTTCCCGCTGTTCCTCGGGAGTCGGCTCGCTTCCAAAGCGGTCGTCCAACCACGCTTCGAGCTCAGCCGGCGGAAGCGGGCGGCACAGGTAGAAGCCCTGCATCACGTCCGAGCCAAGGCCGCTGAGCCGCTCGAGCAGCTCGGCAGTCTCGACGCCCTCGGCGACGACCCTGAACCCGAGGTCGCGCCCGAGCCCGATCGCCGCCCGAACGACCGATTCGTCAGCCCCGCCGGACCGCAATCCGGACACCAGCCCGCGGTCGATCTTCACCTCGGTGATGGGCAGTCGGTGCAAGGAAGCGAGCGACGAATACCCAACCCCGAATCTGGCGATCGACAGCCCAACTCCCAGAGCGCCGAGCCGCTCGAGCACCGCACCGATGCGGAGTGGATCGGAGACGATCGTCGCCTCGCTGATCTCGAGCTTGAGCATGCTCGCAGGAACCGAGAACCGCGCGAGGAGCTCACCCACGTCCTCCGGCAATCCAGAGTCGATGAGGTTCTTAGTCCACAGGTTCACCGACACCGGCACCTGACGCCCGCCATCGAGCCAGACGCGACACTGGCGCAAGGCCTCGCCGATGACGTACAGCGTGAGCGGCCGGACGAGTCCGGACCCTTCCGCGAGTGGGATCAGCTCATCGGGTTGGATCAGGCCGCGTTGGGGGTGCGGCCAACGGACCAGCGCTTCGACACCATCGAGGCGCCCAGTTCGCACGTCGATCTTCGGCTGGTAGTGGAGAGCGAGTGCGCCCGTTGCGATGGCGTGCCGAAGGTCCGCTGCCACGACTGGGTCAACGCCGGCCTCGGCCTCGGCTGCGCCCCGATAAGAAGCCGAGCCGGTCCGAGAGCCTTTGCTCCGGTACATCGCTCGATCGGCGCTGCGCATCAACTGATCGAGCGTTTCGCCGTCCTCGGGGAAGCGTGCCACTCCGAGGCTCGCTTCGATGCTCACCGGGAGCCCCTCCAGCTCGATGGGCGACTCGAGCGCCTTCTGGAGTCGGTCGAGCACATCGAAGGGCGCATGGGTTGAAGACGCGTGGAAGGCAAAGGCGAATTCGTCGCCACCGACGCGAGCGCAGAGATCCTGCTCCGGGAGCGCCGCGACCGTGCGTCGTGCCACTTCCCGCAGCAACCGGTCCCCGTTAGCGTGGCCGAGCGTGTCGTTGACCTCTTTGAAGTGGTCGAGGTCCATGATCGCCAACTCGATGTGTGCGCCCTCGATCCGGGCGGCCTCGATGGCCGCTCCGGCAT
The DNA here is from genome assembly GCA_050010115.1 of Acidimicrobiales bacterium. Lineage (GTDB taxonomy): Bacteria > Actinomycetota > Acidimicrobiia > Acidimicrobiales > Bog-793 > JAKACA01. Next base: position 13,641 of record JBEKLQ010000102.1, read on the forward strand.
CGGCCAGGAAGGCAGCACGGTTCGGTAAACCGGTGAGGGAATCGTGCAGCACCTGATGGCGTAGCAAGCGTTCAGCTTCGTCGCGGGCCCGCTCGGCGGTCTTTCGGCCCGAGATGTCAAGGATCACGCCGTCCAGCCAGAGCGGCTCACCTTCCGGGCTACGCACGACGCGACCGTGCTCGGAGACCCAGACGGTACTGCCGTCCGCATGCACCAGGCGGTATTCGAGAGAGTAGGAGGTGCGGTGTTCGATGACCTCGTCCTTGAGAACGCCCACGCGCTCCACGTCGTCGGGATATACCAGCGAGCCGAACGTCCTTAAGGCCGCGCCGAGGAAGTCGGTGGCGGAGTAACCCAGCATCGTCTCGACATGGGCGCTTATGAAGTACATCCTCCACGGGTCGTTGCACTCGCTGCGGTAGACGATGCCCGGGATGTTGGCAACGACCGACCGGAATTGCGACTCGCCATCCTCGACCGGGCCGTTGTCGGGCATCGGGCGAAATCTTGGCAGAGAACTTGCGCGTGAGCCACTCGCATCGATCCTGTCGGAACATCGTTTCTGGCTGATCGGCGGTCAAAACGGATGGCGCCCAGCAGCACCCGCCAGGTCAGGCGGAACGACGATGGCGCTTCACCGCGCCCGAGCAGGAGCCCCCAGAACCGCGTCGGCACCAGGGCCGCCGCGCCCGACCCGAAGGCCGCGGCGTGTCAGGATCTCAGCGCCGGGCGTGCCGACGGCGCGGACTGCCGGTCAATCCCACCACGAAGGCAATGACGACGAGCACGGCGCCGAGGGCGATGCCCGCGTAGCCACGGTGCGTGTGCTTGCCGACGACGTGAGCCGCGTACCCGGGGAAGAACGTCGGCAGCGAGTGCGCCGGCTGCGTGAGGTACAACACGCCAGCCGCGATGGCGGCAGCTCCGACGATGAGCAGGATTCCGACCAGGACAGCTCGCACGGGCTCACCCTACTCATCGGTGGGCTCACGCAGCAAGGTGTGCCGGCGACTCCGCTGGCGACTCTGCTGGCAGTGTGCGCGCCTGCCAAGAGGCTCATCGGCCTCCGCTGCGGCCTTCGGACCGGCACGGACAGAACCGGGCCGGCTGTGCCGGCCTCAGTGGCCGAAGACCAGCTTCTGCACGTCCGGCCAGGTGAAGTTCCGGTCGCTCGGCATGGCGCCGCAGTCGTTGACGAAGATCTCGGTGATCGACGGTGACCAC
>JBEKLQ010000103.1:0-14838 GCA_050010115.1 Acidimicrobiales bacterium
ACTCCAGCGCCGGTCGGTGGCTACGGTCATCGATCGGCGCCGCTTCGCGTCCGCATGCAGACTCGCCGAACCGTCCCCAGGGAATGGTGCCGAACCGTCTTCATCTAATCCTGCCGGCAACACCGGTGGAGGTGTCCAGCTCCGTCACAGTGTTGTCGGACCTGTTGGTGACCCACACGTGAGTGCCGTCCGAGGACACTGAGTCGGGGCCGTTGAAGCCGTACGTCGCGCCGGTCAGGACCTGGACGAGAGCTCCGGTGGACGCGCCCAGCTCGGTCACGGTGTTGCCGGACTTGTTGGCGACCCAGACGTCGGTTCCGTCTGAGAACACGGCGTCAGGGCCGTTGAAGCCGTAACTCGACCCGGAGAGAACCTGGACAAGCGCACCGGTGGAGGCGTCCAGCTCGGTCACGGTGTTGGCGGTGTAGTCGGGCACCCACACGTGAGTGCCGTCGGAGAACACTGCGTCGCAGTCGTCGAACGTCTCTGGGAGCAGCTGGACGAGCGCCCCGGTGGAAGCGTCGAACTCGGTCACCCAAGACGTCTGTTCGTAGTAGCTCGTGACCCAGAGGTGGGTCCCGTCGGAGGACACGGCGGTGGGATAGCAAAACAGGCTGCAGTCCTCTGAGGAGAGGACCTGGACGAGCGACCCGGTGGAGGCGTCCAGCTCGGTGACCGTGGAGCTGTAGTAGTTGGAGACCCACACGTGAGTGCCGTCGGAGGAGACGCTGTCGGGAGTGTTGAATTCGTACGCTGCAGATTTGAGAACCTTGACCAAGGCACCAGTCGAGGCGTTCAGCTCGGTCACGGTGTTGCTGTAGTAGTTCGCCACCCACAGGTGCCCCCGCCCGAGGCGACAGCGTCGGGATAGTAGAAACCCCACCCAAGTGACTCGGGCCCGCTCAGGGCAGAAGGCTCGTGGGCTGCGGCAGCGCTCGGCAAGTCCATCAGTCCGACAGGTGCCAGCAAAGCCAACAGCAGCAGGCCCGTGATGGCAAGAGTGCCCGCACCCATCCGCGCGGCGCTCTCGCGAAGGCATCTTCCCATCCCTCGTCCCCCTTTCGCGCCGGGCAGACATCCCGAGTAGCCGGACTCCGACGCAGATGATATGCGGCCAGTCGACCGTCGGAGTCTGCAGCAGCTCTAACGGGAAGGCTTTAAATTCAAACCCTCCGTCGCTCCAATCGTTCACGGCGACCATGCGAGCGAGTGACCGATCGCTGCTTGTCGCTCTGCGTCTCCGCCTCTGGTGAGCAACAGCACACCTGAACGCCGTGCTGGCCATCCCGATTCTCTCGGTCACCGGACTTCGGAGAGGCCTCCATCGACGGCGAGGATCTGGCCGGTGATGTAATCGGCGGCGTGGGAGAGGAGGAAGATGGCGGCCGCGGCGACGTCCCAGCCAGTTCCTTGGCGGCCGAGGGGAATCGGGGTGCTGTCCCGATCGGGCTTGACGAGGCTCGCCAGTCGCCCCAGCGACGTGTCGATGAGCCCGGGCATGACGACGTTGACACGTACTCTTCGCGGCGCTGCCTCTTTAGCGACGTACGCGCACAGTCCTGACAGGGCCGCTTTGCTGGCGGCGTAGGCGGGAATCTCAGTAGTGCTGACGACGCGAGCGGCAGTGGAGGAGGTGAGGACGATGGCGGCGCCGGGCGGCATCAGCGGAAGCGCGTGCTTGCAACACAAGAACGGCGACCGCACGTTGGCCGCCATGACTCTGTCCCAGTCGGCAGGTGTGGTGCCGGCCAGGTGGTTACCAGCGGCGATGCCGACGTTGAGCGAGACGGCGTCGAGTCCGCCCAAGTGCTCAACGGCCTGCTCGACGAGGCGCGCAACGTCAGTTTCGTCGCTGCTGTCTCCAACGAGGGCGTAGGCGGTACCCCCTTCCTCGGCGATCTGATCTGCAGTGGTCTGGGCGGCGGCAGCGTCGATGTCGGCGACGGCGACCGAAGCGCCTTCGCGGGCGGCGAGCAGGCTGATCGCTCGTCCGATGCCCACTGGAGGGTCGTGCTGATCGTAGGTTTGCTGACCTCCGCCCACTACGAGCAGGCGGCGACCCTTCAAGGTGCCGTGGCCGCCAGCAGTACCCGCAGCGGTCTCACTCACATGAGCCGGCAACGGATCAGGGATCTCGGGGATGACGGTCACTGTCATCGCCCGTTGTTCACGGTGCCCGAAGCGAGGTCGACGACGGCCATTTGCGCGGGTTCGTCGAGATCGAGGCGAACCGTCTCGGCCAACCGGGCGATCCCGAGATAGTGACCGACGACGAGCAGGAGCTCCACGATGCAGCGGTCGGACAGGTGCTCGCGGAGGGCGAGAACCTCTCCCTGGGAGGCCCGGCCGGGGCCGGCCACCTGATCGGTGAAGCTGATCACAGCTCGCTGGCCGGGCGTGAAGGCCCGGTTCACAGCGTCTTGGTCGCGGCTCTCGTGAGCGGTGGCGAGCAGCTTGACTTGCTCGCTCGTCGCACCCACACCTGCAGCGATCGCTTCGTGCTGGAGTCGCTCGTAGGCGCAGCCGACCGTGGAGGCAACCTGCAAGATGGCGAGCTCGCGCAGCAGCGGGTCGAGTTCGAGTGTGGCCAGGATCGCCGCGCCGAAGGCGAGCCAAGGGCCGAGCAGCGTGGGAGCCTGGCCGACCATCCGGAATACGTGCAGGTCGGGCAAGAAGTCGAGTAGCTCGCGGACCTCTCTGGGAGCGCTCTGCGGATCGACGTACGGGATCAGTGCCATCGTGCACCTCGATACTAATCAGTATTGAATACTGTCCAGTATGCTCTTTGGGATGAGTGATGTCAACGGCAGGACAGGTGTGAGGCCCGCAACGGCGTCGAACCCGAACGCTCCCCCCGTTGTTCGGACCCGGCGGCCCAAGCGTGAGGTGGTGCGCCGTCGATTGCTGGACGCGGCACTGGAGGTGTTCGCAGAGCGTGGCTTCGATACCGCGAATCTGGACCAAGTCGCCGCGTCCGCAGGCCTTTCGAAGGGCGCCATCTACTCGAATTTCACCAGTAAGGACGATCTCTTCTACGCCATGATGAGCGAGCAAGTGCTGGTCCGCGTGGAGTCGGTCCGAACCGCCCTGGCCGCCCGCACAGCCTATGGTTACGAACCGCAGAACCTTCGCGACATCGGAGGTCTTCTCACCGAAGCGTTCACCGAGCAGCGGGAATGGCGGTTGGTCTTCTTGGACTTCTGGCGCCGCGCCGTCCGAGACGATGATGTGCGCACACGGTTCATCGCCCACCGAAGAACCATGCGGGATGCGATAGTCGACGGTGTCCGGCAAATCCTCGGCGAAGATCCGCCCCTCGGCGATTTCACCGTCGACGATGTCGTGACCGTGGTGCTGGCACTGTCCAACGGCCTAGCCATCGAACAGTACATCGACCCCAACGCCGTGAGCGACGACCTGTTCGGGCGAGTCCTCGTGCAACTATCGCGTCGAGTCTGAGCCCAGCCGCCGCGACGTGAGCGTGCTCGAATTATCCGGATGCCGAAGCCGGCAGACAGGACACGTGTCCGATCCGAAGTAGCGCCGGGGTTGAAACCTCGTCGTGATCGTCGTGAAGGGCCATGACCCACGGCGACCACGCGGAAGGCCAGCGGCACGACCAGCCGCCTCGCCGCTCCTCGCGGTGGACAACGGGCAGGCCGATCATCGGGTTTGAAAGAGCCCCGAGTGGGTGCCCAACAGGACGTCAGTCGAACCCAGCTTGCCCATCAAGCCAACGGTGCCTCGCAGCTCCTTCGCGAACGTGGCGGGTGCGACGCGGACGGGGACCCTCCGGCCTCATTAACGAATGCCCGCGTAGCCCGTCCTCATTGCTCCGCACCGAGGCCCCAACGTGCCCGAGTGTGAGCTGTAGCCGCTTGTATCCCAGGACGAGGAAAGTCGCCGGCGCCACGGGGAGCGGCGCACTACGGTTCTGCCATGGATGTCAGCAGCTTCGACTTCTCGCTGGACGAAGTAGTCGACATCCTTTCAAGGCTGCCAGGCTTGGCCAAGATCGTCGAGATAGAGCCGAGAGTCCACGACGCAGAGGAAGAAACTCACACCGGCATAGAGCCGACTTTCCGAATCCGGTGTCAACTGCTCCTGGGCGACAAAGCAATCCGCCAGCTAGCTGCTATTGAAGCTGAGGCCGGCGTGGACACCGTGCTCGATCACGACAGCACCGTGAGGCTTCGGCGCGTGCCCCCAGACCAACTTGCTCGCGGAGGCACCGCGGAGCAGGTGTGAGGCTGCGGGTGGCAGCGCTCGTCGGCGGTCGCTCGGCCGAAAGGCGCGTGAGGTCTGATCGCGTCGCCGCGCGGGTGCTCCGGCGCCGACCGATGCGAACGGTCGGTCGCATCGACGAATAGCTGTATTGCCGACGATCAGCGGTCCGCACCGAGTGCCCTCGACCGGATGCCTCCCTGGATCGGAACGAGCAAGGTGCGAGACTCGCCGGATGACCCAGGGAGCGCCTGATGATGTCGGGTCAGTCCGCGCCTTGCTGTTCGACCTCGGCGGCGTGGTGATCGAACTCGACTTCAAGCAAGCGTTCCGCGTCTGGGCTGAACGTGCTTCCCGTGATCCCGCCGAGCTGGCGGACGATTCGGGTTCGATGAGGCATACAAGCAACACGAACGAGGAGATCTTGACGCTGCCGCCTACTTCACCGCGTTGCGGCGGAACCTTGGCCTCCGCCTCTCCGACGATGACATCGTCTCCGGTTGGAATGACATCTACATAGCCCCCGTGCCAGGGATGGCAGCCCTGCTGTCTGCGGCAAGTCAACGCTTTCCCGTGTACGCGTTCACGAACTCGAATCCGACGCACAAGCGCGTGTGGGCCGGGCGCTTCGCGAAGGAGCTCTCCATCTTTCGACGATCGCTCACCTTCTCGAAGCTGGTTCGACGCGTTCACTCGTTTCGCGCTACCTCGGGTCCCGTTATCCGACTCAGGAGCGGGAACGTCGAGGCGATGATCGCGAGTGAAGCCGCGAGTCCACCGAGGACGGTCGCCCAGTACGCGATCCCCGGAATTCTGAACGCGATGTCGACCTGGGAGCTGAGGTAGAGCGCAGCAGCAACCAGACCGACCACGATCGACACCGCGGCGACGAGAAGGAGCGGCAGCGCACTCTCCAGCGCGACGACGCGATGCAGCACGCCGGTGGGGACGCCAGTGAGCCTGAGCAGGCTGAACGGGCGCTTGCGCTCGCTCAACCCGGCTGCGATGTTCACGGCAAGGCTGCAGGCGGCGATGATCAGGCTCGCCACGATGATCACGTCGGTCATGTCCTGGATCATCGTGAGAAGGCGCGAGGTGGCGGGCGTGTTCCCCTTGACCACCACCGGCGTTCCGCGGAAGGAAAAGGCCCGCTCAAGCGCGGTCCGTACCCGCTCGAGGGAGCTGGACGATCCGTCCGTGGCGACGACGACCGCCTCGGCGGGAAGACTCGCGATGCTCGCCACCGACAGGTGAGCGGACAGCCAGACCGTCGATGGGGACGCCGAGCTGTTCCCCGTGACCGGCTGGAGGAAGTAGCCGATCGTCGCCACCGTCGCTCCCGGTGCGCACTTGCCGATCGCGGGCGTCTTCGCCAGCTGGTCGCACGCAACCAGCCCCTCCCCATACATCTGCTGAACAGGGGACGGGCCGACGTGGACCACCGTCACGCCGCGCACCCCTGGCGCGGCGAGGAGCCCCGCGAGCACCTGGCCTGGGACAGAAGGAACTTCGGTGGAAGCGTCACACGGATTCGTGACTCCGCAGAACTGGTCGTCGAGGGTTGCGGTCGACTCGGCGCTGCCTCCCTGGGAGCTGACGGCGACGATCGAGCTGAGCGCCCCGATCGCTGCGCTCGCGACGAAGAGGGCGAGCACGAGCCCACTGATCGAGCGGAAGGCCGCCCGAGGATTGTCGAGGAGCCGGCGACCGGCGATGAGCGTGGCGGGGCGACTCGCCCGGCTGGCCATGAGTCGAGAGCCCACCTTGGTCAGCCACGGTCCGGCGAGGACCAGCCCCACGAGGATCAGCACGAGGCCGACGAGCAGCTCCAGAATCTGGCTGCCGTTGCTCTTCGGCTTGCCGGCGGCATCGAAGTACGCGAGCAGGGCGATGCCAGCTAGAAGTGGGACGGTCCGGACGACCCGCGGCGGGGCGGACGACGCTCGTCGACTCACACCGAGCGGCGATATCTGGACGCGGCGGAGCGCGAGGCGCGCGGACACGACAGCGGCGATCGGGACGCCGATCACGACCAGCAAGACGTCGGCGAGGTTGAGCGATAAGTCGCCTTGGGCGAACGGCGCTCCGGCGAAGGGGACGTGGATGAGCAGCGGCCGGAACAGGAAGAAGAGGGCGAACCCGACCGCTACTCCCGCGACGGCTGCAACCGTCGCCTCCACCGCTGAGATCACCGAGATCTGACGCGGCGTGGCGCCGACGAGGCGCATCGCGGCGAAGCGCTCCTCTCGCCTCGCGGCGGACAGCCGGCTCGCCGTCGCGATCAAGATGAGCACGGGCAGCAACAGGGCGACGGCTCCACCGGCCAGGATCCACTTCAGAACGGGTCCGCTCCCGGTGCCGCTCTGACAGTTGAAGCAGTTGCTCGGCGTTTGCTGAATGCCTCGGACCTCGACCGCCCCAGGGACCTGCGAGAGCTGGCGCGCCTCGTGGCCGATGACGATGATCAGCGAGTTCGGGGACGGAAGCGCCGCTGCGCCGATCGTCCCGATCTGGCGCCCGGGGAACCGGTCGCGTAGCTCGTTCGCCGGCACAGACGCGAGGAGCGTCGTGAGTGCCGCCGAGGTGTAGAACTCACCTGGCCCGGGCAGGTGCGGAATCCCCGGCGGGACCGGTGCGTTCGGTCCGGTGGCGGCAACGTCGACGCGGTCGATCGCCTGGTTGCCGAACTGGTCGACGCTGAGCCGCCACCACAGCCGGTCGGACGTCGAGCTGCCCGACGTCGAGGGAGGCGTCTGCGCCGAGGTGTTGAGCCACGCGCCACGGTCGGTCTGGGTGCGCAGCCCGTTCACACCGGCCAGGGCGAACAGCAGCAGACCGACGCCGAGGGCAACGGCTGCCGCGGTGACAAGCACGCGCAGCGCCGCTTCGCGACCGCTGCCCAACGTCAAGCGCAGGCCAAGTCGGATCATCCGGGCACCGCCTCGGTCGTGGTCACACGGCCATCGCGAACGATCACTTCGCGATCCGCGTAGGCGGCGACGCGGGGTTCGTGGGTGACAAGGATCACCGTCGATCCCTGCTCACGCGCGGCGCGCGTTAACAAGCCCATCACCAGCTCCCCGTTCAGCGAGTCGAGTGACCCGGTCGGCTCGTCGGCGAAGAGCACGTCGGGTTGGGCGACGAGACCGCGCGCCAGCGCGACGCGCTGCGACTGTCCGCCGGACATCTCGCCGGTGCGGTGGCGCTCCATGCCCTCGAGGTCGAGGCGTTCGAACCAACTCCGCGCGGCACAGAGGGCCTCGTCACGGTGCGTGCCACCGAGCAACAGCGGTAGCGCGACGTTCTCCTCGGCGCTCAATTCCGGCACGAGCTGGCCGAACTGGAAGACGAAGCCGAAGCGGTCGCGCCGCAGCCTGCTGCGCTCTTTCTCGCGAAGGGTGTCGATGCGCCGGTCCTCGAACCACACCTCGCCCGAGTCCGGGACGAGGATGCCCGCCAGGCAGTGGAGAAGTGTCGACTTGCCCGAGCCACTCGGGCCCATCACGGCGACGATCTCGCCCCGCTTCACCGAGAAGGAGGCGCCCCGAAGTGCCGGCGTCTCGCCGAAGGAGAACACAACGTTCTTCGCCTCGAGCAGCACGGGCTTGCTCCTCGTCGCGAGCGGTTCGATGGCACCGTTCATCGCCGGACCTGCCCGGCGAGCGCGTCGAGTCGTGCAGCGGTGAGGTCGATCCAGCGGAGGTCGGCTTCGAGGTGGAAGAGGCCGTGATCCGCGAGTAGGGCGTCAACGAGACTTCCGTTCTGCTTCAGCTGCGTGAGCTCGCGCATCCGGCTGAGATGCGCCGCCCGCTGTGCGTCGAGATACTCCTCTGCCCGGCGTCCGAGCATGAGGGAGAGGGCGACCTTCACGAACAAGTCCGTCTGGAGGTAGGGCTCGGCGGGGATCGGCTCGGCAAGCCATGCCTCGACCTCGCGCCTCCCGTCGTCGGTGATGAAGTAGCGCTTCCGCTCCGGGCCGGCCCCCCGTTCGACGTCGCCCGCAAGCGCCTTCCCGTCGCGCGCCAGGCGGGCCAGGGTCGCGTAGACCTGGCCGAAGGGCAGTGGCCGCCTCGGGCTGAGGTAGGTGTCGTAGTCGCGCTTCAGCTCGTAGCCGTGGCTCGGTTCGCGATCAAGGAGCCCGAGGAGGGCCATCGGTACACTCATACCTGCGAGAATACTCTGAATGTATATCTCAGATCAATAGGGCTTCGACTCCACGCGCAGCCCGTCCCGACGGAGGCGTCGAGCTTCACATCCCTTTCCCGCGTCGACCTCAGGAAAGGGTGTTGTGGTGGTCGTAGTTGAAGGCGACGTTGGAATGCCCGGGCCCGTCGCGCGATCTCTGACGGATCGACTCCCGCCGGGGCAGGCAGCGCACCCCGGTATCTTTGAGATCGTGCGCGAAGCGGCTCGAAATTCGCCTCAGCGGCCCACCTCGTTCTGACGCGGTCCGAGCGCATAGCGCGCAATCATGTGCGCATGACGAGTGCGACGAACCCATCTCCGGTCCACTTTGACGGGAGCGTTGCCAACGGTCGCGACTGGTCGATCACGATCACATCTGCGCCGCCGGGACCGCCACGGCGAATCGATGGCTACACAATCGGAGCGATCCCCAACATCGATGCGCCGGGACCGCATGGTGGTGAGGTCCACCCGGACGGCGACGAGTTCCTGTACGTCGTGAGCGGAACGATGGAATTGATTCTTTGACGACGGTGACGAGCGGGCGGTGGGTGTCGAGACGAAGGTTCTACTTCGGTCCGGCGACGCGTACGTCGTGGCACGCGGTGTCCGGCACCGACTCGAACCGGTCGAGCCCAGTTGCCTCGTCCATGTCACACCCGGACCGAATGGGGGCTATCGACAGCGTAATTCCGATTTGGATTGACAAGCCGGACCCGACTACCGGAGCGCCCAGAGTTGCTGATCTGCACCGGCCCGACCCGCATCTCCAGCGAAGACGAAGGGGCAAATAATCGGCGTTTGATCGGAACGCCCCGGACATGCCGGTGGACCATGCCTCCATCTTGGGAGGGCGTTGACGAACATCCGCCGGAACCGCCGAACTGACCTCAGGTTCGCCGAGGTGCTGTGCGCTGTCCGGGCGAGTCTGCTGAGTTTGGCGATGTCGCACCAGTAGATGGTCACGCCGATGGACAAGCCGTCTGGAGAAGGACACTTTCGGATCCTCGGTAGTAGTCCCGGTCTGCGATTATGAGCGTCGTGCCGTGTGATCACATCGAGGGCCCGAGGCGGTGACTCGCAAGGAGATGCTCGGCATGCCCCGGTTCCCTGTGCTCCACGGATGGTGGATCGCGATCGCCCAGAACGTGGCACCAGGACGGTTCCACGCCCGTGAGGTTCGCCAAGTCGAGGAGTACAACCGCCGCCTGCTCACCTCCAGCGACGTTCCGTCCTTCGCGCTCGCTGGCACTCCGTCGGCTGCAACGGCGACGCGCGTCGCGCAGGCCGGTATGCGTCTAAGGAAGGCTGGCCCCTTCGGCTTACGCAGATTCGGCGACGGCGCTGTGACATCGTTGCACACCACCCAGCGGACCCCTGGCGGAGGCGAGCTGCGCGTCACGAGCGAGCGCAGTCGCAACGACGTCGAGAGGGAGTCCGATGGCCCAGAGCGGGCGCTCATGATCCACAACTTCCTCGCCTTCTTGGGACTCCCGGCTGACCATGCCGGAGTCGCGCTGCGAGAGGTGCCCTTCTCCCCGGGGCGGACGTGGCCGCTGCTCACAGTGTCCGAGGATGCTTGGCGACCCTGCGAGATCGTCATCGACGGGGAGCCGCACGAATTCGAGCGCATCACGATCGGCGATCACTGGCTGGCTATCGGGACAGTCGACGACGTCGACATCGCTGTCGAGGGTCACGGCTTCGACCCCGATCGGTTGGAGCTTGTCAGGCTGGACCGGCCGGCTGGGTAGTCGACGACGGAGTCTCGATCACACGTACCCGATGGAGTACGACGTCGCCTTGCAAGCCAAGGCGAGCGATAGGCGTCCATTCGGTGTGGGGCGACGGAAGGCTTCAGCGGCGACCTTGGCGGCGACACTGTGCTGCCTGTCCCTTGACGGCTGTGCGGCAGGTCGCACAGCCGTCAAGATCGCGGCATCGCACACCCAGGTCACGCCGACGACTCTGGCGGTCACGACGACCTCCAAGGCGACGCAGTCCCGACGCCAAGGCCGTGTCAGCTGGGGACCCTCGGCCGGGCTCACCGACGTTTCCTGCTGGGGACAAACCTGCGTCGCCGGGGGGTCGTCGACGGCCATGAGGACAGGCGACCCTGTCGCAGCCCGAGCGCTTTACAGCACCGACGCCGGCGCCGTGTGGCAGATAGCCACGCTGCCGAGCGACCTCACTGACCTCGACGCCGCTGACTGTGTGTCGGTCACTCGCTGCTTGGCCATCGGACAGGTCTCCGGCGGATCGACACAGCAGACTCGCTTTGTTACGAGGAGCAACGGTGGCGCAAGCTGGGACGAAGGACCGTTGCCGATTCTCGGCAGGGCGGGCGGGTACTCGATGGCCTGTGGCAGCACGTCCTGGTGCGCGGTGGTTGCCTTCACGTACTCACCGCCGCCTAGGTCAGAGGTGCTGGTCACTCAAGACGCGGGTGGCTCTTGGACGGCTGCGAAGCTTCCTCTGGCTGCCTTGAGCGTGTCCTGCTCGGCGGACGGTTCCTGCCTCGCGTCGGCCCTTGGCTCAGAGAGCGTCATGGCGAGCGTGGACTTTGGACGCTCCTGGCGCGTCGTGTGGGTGGCGCCGCCGAGCCTCAAGCTGGAAGTGCTCGGCACCGTCTCTTGCCAGTCGTCGTCCTCCTGCCTTCTGTCGGCTGGCGCCTATGTCGGCGTCCCGTACTCCCAGGGCGTGATCCTGTACACCCGCGACGGCGGCCTCCATTCGGAGCTGGCCGCCGGAGCACCGGCGGAGTCAGCGGCGGCCATGCCGGGCTCCAGCACGTGCGCCGGAACTGAGCACTGTCTCGCGACCGCCAACCTCGTCCCGGACCGATCGGGAACGGACGTGTTCGTCAGCGCCGACGGGGGTGAGCGTTGGTCAGAGGTCGGTAGCGCCGGCCGACCGTCGAATCTTGACCAGCGCGTGAACCCCGTTGATGCCGTCGTCTCCTGTGCGAGCGCGACCACTTGCGTGGCGGTCGCCGGGAACTTTCCACCGAACGGTGTCTTCATCGCACGAACGGTCGACTCCGGGTACAGATGGCGGGCCGTCTCGCTACCTCCCTGCGCCCTCGGTCGATGCCAGGGCTGATAAGGCCTCGGACCGACTGTCGTGGGAGACCGACGAGACTCGAGCTGTCTCCGCCTTGGGAGGACAGTGCCCTTCGTCCGGGCGGTCTGCCGAGTTGGCTGGCGGTGTCTCAGGACAACCGCTTAGTCCATTGCTTGCAGCTTCTGTTCGATGAGCCCATGCGAGTAGATCGACGGTGGATGGACTGCGGTGTCAGCGTCAGCTGCGACTGACCACGCAGAAATCTCGACTCCCGACGTACGCGGTCAGGCGCGCTCAGACGTCTACATGATGTGAGAGCCTCCGTTCCGATCGATGAGCGACTCGGAATCCAGCGGTCGCTTGTGACCACGGGTCCGTTGGATCAGGGCCGGAGGGAAGTGGACGGCCAAGGCGTGACAGATGACGAGAGCTTCGATGCCTTCGCGAGGGAACTCATCCCGGACCTCATCCGCGCCGTGCGACGGCTCGCTCCTGCCGGCGCCGACGTGGAGGCGATCGCCTCGGAAGCCCTGGCCCGGGCCTACGCTCGCTGGGGGCATCTCGTCAACGCCGACTATCGCGCTGCCTGGGTCTACCGGGTCGCCGTCAATCTGGCCCACGACGCCGGCAGACGAGCTGCTCGAACGACTCGTCTTGCGTCGACGAGGCCCACTCCGGAGGCCTTCGACGACGCCGCCGACGAACGCATGGATCTCCGCGCTGCACTCGCGGACCTGAGCACCCGCCAGCGAGAGGCTCTTGTGCTTCGCTACGTCGTCGACCTGCCCCTCGAGGAAATAGGGCAGGCGATGAGCATCGCACCCGCAACTGTTCGAAAGCACCTGGACCGGGCGCTGTCCTCTCTGCGCAGCGCCCTCGGCCCCCAAGCAGAAGAGGCGATCCATGAGCGTCCTTGAGAACGACGTCATCGAGAAGGTGCTGAGGGACGCGAAGGTCCGTGGTCGCAGCCTGCGCCGCCGTCGTCGTGCCTTCAGCCTGTCGCTCGTCTCGGCGCTGGCTCTCGGAACGTCCGCCGTCGTCGTGCTCGTCGCCACGGTTGGACAGTCATCCGGCCCCGGCGGCGGCGCGGCTTCAGGAGGGTCTGCTCCGACTGCCTACGTCTTCGGTCCAAACGGTACGGACGTCACACCAATCGACACAGCCACCAACGCGTCTGGTCGCGCCATCGTCCTGCAGGAATCGCCCGGCAGCGTCGGGCACCTGACCGACATGGCGATCACACCGAACGGGAAGACGGCGTACGTAGCCAACGCGACGAGCTCTCGGAACGCCGGGAGCGTCACTCCGATCGAGACGGCCAACAACCGTGCTGGCTCGGCCATCCCGATGGGAGGTTTCGCCGACACCCTGGTTGTCGCTCCCAACGGCAAGACCGTCTATGTGCTCGTCAGCGCAACGACAGGCCCGGTGCGGGTCGTCCCGATCGACACCAGCGACAACTCCGCCGGCAGGCCGATCACGCTGCCGGGTACTCGGTTCAATGTTCCGTGGGGAGACGAGCCGCTGGCGATCACCCCCAACGGCAGGACCCTCTACGTGGCAGTGGTCCTCGACACCGGCGCGGGCGCCGTGATCCCGATCGACACGGTCACGAACACAGCGGGGCCGGCGATCGAAACGGGACTGCGCCCGATTGACATCGCCATCACCCCAAACAGCGCGTTTGCCTACGTCCTCTGCTACCGACGCGGGAAGGACAGCTCTCGGGTGACAGACGAGGTCTTCCCCATCGTCACGAGTAGTAACAGCTTGGGCAGGGGGATCCCCGTTGGAGAGACCATGAACGGTCTCACGATGGCGCCGGACGGCAAGACCGTCTACGTGCCCACCATGACCGGCCTCACGATGATCACCGTGGCCACCGACACCCCCCGCTCAACGCTCAAGGGTGTCGCAGTCAGAACGATGACGATCAGCCCGAACGGCAAGCTTGCGTACCTGGTAACAGAGGCATTCGGCGTCTTCGGCTCGACCTTCGGCGGGGACACGGTCGTTCCCCTCAACCTCGCAGCAGATTCCGCTGGGAAGGCGATACCGACAGGATCGGCCGGCGCGTACGAGGTGACCTTCGCCCCCGATGGCAAAACCGCCTACATCTCCAATCTCGACTCGGACACGGTCACTCCGATCGACACAGCCACGAACACCCTCGGAAGGCCGATCAAGGTCCAAGCGGGTCCAGCCGTCATCGTCGTGGCTCCCTGAGGCTGCGCCAGCTCGCCCTAGCTGTACGGCTAGCTGACACTCGAAGGAGACCCGGACGATCGAAGTTGGTGACACCCTGACAGGAGTGTGGCACGGGTCCGGCTGCTTGGCTGGCGTGCCTGCCTCACCACACAGGTCGGGCATGCTTTCCGGCTGGTGCGCTACTGACCGTCCGGGCGGTCGGAGTCGACGGACAACCAGATGGCCTACCGAGGGCGTGGCATCCATGCTGAGTGTGAAGTGAACGACGCCTCGGCTGCGAGGCTGCTCGAGATCGCTACGAGCGCCCGAGCCGTCGTTCGGCGTAGCTGACCATCGGGGACGCGTCGGCGTTCGGTCGCGACGTTCTGTTCGTCTCGTCCGTCTCGGTTGCCCGACAGGGTCGAGGAGGCGTCGATTGCGGTTCCCACAGCTTGTCGGGTGACCCGAGGGGGCACGGCAAGCCGCGGGCCTGCTCCCTCTGGCCTTGGGTAGCGTCGGCGGCATGCAGGCCACCCGCGTCGGGCGCACGGATGTCCTGGCGGCGATCGACGAGCTCGGCATCGCCGGGCGCCCGATCTGCCTCCACACCTCTCTCTCGGCGCACGGAACAGTCGTTGGCGGTGCCGCCACGATCGTCGACGCACTGCTCGAGCGTGGCGTCACCGTCCTCGTGCCGACCTTCTCGGGCGTGGCGTTTGAGGTGCAGGTGCCGCCGGCACTGGCTGAGGACGGCGCCCCGCAAGGGGCTGCGACGATCTTCAGCCCCGAGTCGCGCGAGATCGACCCCTCGATGGGCGCTCTCCCGCGCGAGGTCCTCGCCCGCCCGGGCCGCCGGCGTGGGAACCATCCTCTCGACTCGTTCACCGCGATCGGGCCCCTCGCCGAGGACCTCGTGCGCGAACAGACAGTCACGAACGTGTACGCACCACTGCGGGCCGTCGGCGAGCGTGATGGAGCGGTCGTCCTCGCCGGCGTCGGGCTGAACCGGATGACCCTCATCCACCTCGCCGAGGCCGAGGCAGGCCGGCGGCTGTTTCGCTGCTGGGCGCGCGTGCCCGGCGGCGAGATCGTGCCGACGGTCGCGGGTGGCTGCTCCGAGGGTTTCTTCGCCTTCGAGCCGGTGCTGGCGCCCATCGAACGGTCCACCCGTGTCGGCTC
>JBEKLQ010000104.1:0-14675 GCA_050010115.1 Acidimicrobiales bacterium
AGCCCGGCCACGTCGGCGTCGTCAGGCAGGAGCGGCCGGAGCATCCGAGCCAGGTCGAGCGCTCGCTCGACGAGGTCGTTGCGCACCAGTCCAGGGCCGCGCGGCGCCGTGTGGCCGGTGGTGAAGAGCAGATGAACGACCGTCAACACGGCGTCGATCCGAGCGGGCAGCTCGCTCGGGGCGGGGACCCGGTATGGGATGCGAGCCGCGGCGATCTTCTTCTTCGCCCGGGTGATCCGAGCGGCCATCGTGGGCTCGCTCACGAGAAACGCCCTCGCCACCTCACCAGTCGTCAACCCACACAGCAGGCGAAGAGTCAAGGCCACCTGCGCTTCGGGAGCGAGCGCCGGGTGGCAGCACGTGAAGACGAGGCGGAGGCGATCGTCGCCGGGTTCGCCCGGCTGGCCAGGGCCGCGGTCGCCGCCGCCGCCGCCGGGTGCGAGGTCGTCGTCCACGAGCAGGGGCAGTCGCCTTTCGAGAGTCGAGCGCCGGCGGACCTCGTCGAGGGCGCGGTGCCTGGCCACGGTGGTCAGCCACGCCGCCGGCCGCGTCGGGAGGCCCTCGGAGCGCCAGCGCGTCAGCGCCTTGGCGTAGGCGTCCTGCACGCACTCCTCCGCCAGGTCGATGTCGCGAGTGACGCGCACCGTCGCAGCGAGGACGTAGCCCCACTCGCGACGGTGCGCGTCGGCGACGGCAGCGGCGACGGCCTCCGCAGGCGGGCCGCCCATGATCGGGGACCTCAGTCGAAGACCCTGATCGGACGGACCTCGACCCCGCCGAACCTGGCAGGCACCTGCTTCGCGATCTCGAGTGCCTCATCGAGGTCAGCCGCCTCGATGATGTAGTAGCCGCCGAGCGCTTCCTTCGTTTCGGCGAACGGGCCGTCTGTCACGCTCACATTGCCGTTCGAGTCCTGGCGGATCGAGGTTGCCGTCGACACCGACTGAAGGGCGTTGCCGCCCCGGATGGCGGCCTGATTGCGATCGCCGAACGCCGTGTGAGCCGCCATAACCTGCTCGCCGACCTCCTGCCCGCTGGTCTCGAAACCCGCCTCGTCTTCGTAAATGAGGACCAGGTATTGCGTCATATCACCCTTCCTTTCGTCGCAGCCCGCCCACCGGACCGCTCATCATCACGACGAACGAGTCGAACCGGATCGACAGTTTCTCGCAAATAACCCCGAGACGGCGGCGTTGGCTGCCCACGACCGAGATCTCACGACCAGGCGGATATGTCGGGCTCCGGCGTGGCACAGTAGTGGCGATGACTTCCGCCGGTCCCGGCCAACCTGGCGACACGAGCGATGCCGACCTGAAAGTGCTCGAATGCCAGAGCGACTTGTTCGTGCTGCTGGATGGTGATGGGTTCGTCATCTACAGCAACGAGGCCGCTCAGAGGATGCTCGGATATTCGCCGGCCGCGCTCGTGGGCAGGCACATCACCGACCTCATCCATCCCGGTGACCTCGAGGGGGCGATCGAAGCCCTCGGCGAACTGCGCAGCGGCCTGCACGTGACTCCGGCCATCTTCCGGGTGCAGCGGGGCGACGGCGACTGGATGCCGCTGGAGCTCAGCGCGACGTCCCGCATCGACAGCGGGCCGTTCGCCGGCCGCGTCGTCGTCGTGGGCCGGTACCCGGGCGACCATGACGTCCAGATGCGCATCAGCCATCTGCTCACCGAGGGAGCTCCGATCGGCGAAGTGATCACGCTGATCCCCGAGCTCGGTCGCTGGCGGCATCCCGAGCGCTGCTACCTCGTCATGTTCGACGACGTGCACGGCAACCCGGCCCGGATGGGTGACGGGGTGGTCGCCCAGCTCATAGACGACCACGCCGGCGAGGCAACCCCTTGGGCCCGTGCCACCGCCAGTCGGGCGACGGTCGAATGCAGTCCGGACGAGCTGCCTGAGGAACTGCGCAGCGCTGCGGCCTCGGCAGGGCTCGCCAGCTGCCGTGCCGTCCCGGTGCCTGATCCTCTTCACGGGAGCACGGCTGTCATCATCGAATGGGCGGCGACCAGCGGACCTCAGCTGTCGGTGCATCGCTACTCGGTCGGCCAGATGTCGACGGCGCTCTCACTGGTACTGCACTGGCGGCGTCACGTCACCGAGCTCGAGCGGGCTGCACGCAGTGACGGCCTCACGGGACTGAGCAATCGAGCGTCGTTCTTCGATCAGCTCGATGCCAGGCTGTGCAGCCCCGAACGCGGCGCTGCCGCAGACCCCGAGTCGCCGGCCGAGGTCGAGCCACTCGTCGGCGTGCTCTATGTCGATCTGGACCGCTTCAAGGTCGTCAATGACGTGTACGGCCACGGGACCGGCGATGAAGTGTTGACCGAGGTGGCTCGGAGGATGAGCTCGGTGCTCCGGGAGCACGACGTGCTCGCTCGGCTCGGGGGCGACGAGTTCGCCGTGCTGTGCCTCGGCCTTCACAAGGTGAACGAAGTCACCGCTGTCGCCGACCGGCTCCTCACGGCGCTGAACAGCGAACCGATCGAGGTGGAGGGCCGAGCAGTCTCCATCGGCGCCAGCATCGGTATCGCCTTCGCGCCCACGACGGCGATACCCGGTGGCTCCGATGCGCTGCTCGAACTGGCGGACGGCGCCATGTACGAGGCGAAGACGGCCGGCCGGAATCGCTGGGTCATCGCCCGAACCTCGTGAGGCTGTCCCAGGATTACAAGGGATTGGTGCGATTCCAAACAGCGGCGGTTCACCCCCCGCTAGCCCCTTCGATTCGAGGAGTCTGAGGCGTGGAACTCTTACAGCTCGAGCTTCGGCATGGCGAGGCCGGCGAGCAGGCTGGCGCCGTCGCTCTGGTCACGCTCAACGACCCCGGTCACCGTAACGTGCTGTCCGGGCAGTTGGTGGCCGAGCTCATAGAGACGTTGGACGCGGTCGAGTCCGACACGTCTGTGGGAGCCCTCGTCGTGACCGGCGCCCCGCCGGCGTTCTGCGCAGGGGCGGATCTCGGCAACCTTGCGGCCGAGCGTGACCGCGCGACGGAGCACATTCAGGCCGAGCAGCGGTCGGGGGTGGAGGCCGGGTTGCGGGGGATCTACGAAGGGTTTCTCAGGGTGGCGAGATGCCCGCTGCCCACCGTCGCAGCCGTCAACGGGCCGGCCGTCGGAGCCGGCATGAACCTCGCGCTCGCTTGCGATGTCCGGATCGCCGGGCGGGCGGCTCGCTTCGACACGAGGTTCCTCGACCTCGGCCTGCACCCCGGCGGCGGCCACACGTTCATGTTGCAGCGCGTCGCCGGTGCGCAGGTCGCCGCCGCCATGGTGCTGTTCGGCCAGCGCCTCGACGGGCAGGCCGCCGCTACGCACGGCCTCGCTTGGGCGTGCGTGGACGACGACGAGTTGCTGGACTACGCGGTCGAGTTCGCCTTGGCGGCGGCTTCGGCGCCGCGGGCGCTGGCGATGCGGGTAAAGGACACGCTCCGGGTCGTTGCGGGCCCCGGTGACCATGATGCAGCCGTCGAGGTGGAGCTAGCTGCCCAGATCTGGTCGATGGGCCAGCCGTTCTTCGCCGAGCGCCTGGCGGCCTTGCGCGACCGCGTGTCCCGCAAGCAGAGCGAGGCTCGATGATCCACGGCTCCGGCTCGCCCGCGCAGCCGGGGCGAGTCGTGGCGGTCATGGCGCTGGCGGCGGTCGTCGCAGGTTGTTCGTCCACGGCTGCGGGCGGGAGCCACAACCACACGGCGACGACGGTACGGCGGCAGGCGGTGGGCAGCACGCCGGCGATCTTCGTCAGCCACGCCGGGCGCTGGCTCACGAACTCAGCCGGCCAGGTGGTCATCGTCCATGGCGTGAACATGGTGTTCAAGCGACCGCCGTACGAGCCACAGGCGGCGGGTTTCGGGTCGGAGGCGGCGAGCACGTTGGCGGGCGACGGCCTCGACGTCGTGCGCGTCGGCGTCATCTACTCCGCCGTCGAGCCCGAGCCCGGGGTGTTCTCGAGCGCCTACGTCGACTCGATCGTGAGCACCGTGGCGGCCCTTGCGCACGAGGGCGTGTACTCGCTTCTCGACTTCCACCAGGATCAGCTCAGCACGGGATTCGGTGGGGAAGGGTTCCCGGCGTGGTCCGTCGACACCGGAGGCCTGCCGGTGCATCGTTACGTGTTCCCGCTCGGCTACACGGACAGCCCGGCGCTCGGAGAGGCCTACGACAACTTCTGGGCGGACCGGCCTGGCCCAGGCGGCATCGGCCTGCAGCAGCGGTACGCCGCCGCCTGGCGGTATGTGGCCGAGCGCTTTGCCGGCAACGAGTGGGTGCTCGGCTACGACTTGTTCAACGAGCCCTGGCCGGGCCACTCCTCGGACGCTCAGCTCGGGGCGTTCTACACGACGGTGATCTCGGCCATCCGCTCGGTCGATCGCCGGCACCTGATCTTCTACGAGCCTTATGTCCTGTCCGATTTCGGTGTTCAGACGCACCTGCCGGACTTCGCCGATCCGGCGCTCGGGATGTCGTTCCACGACTACTGCCTGAGCGACGCAGTCACCCACGAAGCGTCCTGCACGCGTTCAGAGGAGCTGGTGATCGCGAACGCGCTGGCGAGATCGGCCTCCACGGGTAATGCGTTGTTGATGAGCGAGTTCGGCTCGACCGACGACCTGGCAGACCTCGGACGCGTGGTGTCCGACGCAGACTCCCACCAGATCCCGTGGATCGACTGGGCGTACTGCGGGTGCGACGACCCGACCGGCACGATCCCGCCGGCCATCGAGGCGCTCGTCTCGAACCCTCGGCTTCCGGCGACCGGCGCCAATGTCGACGAGGCCAAGCTGGCGGTTCTGGCGGAGCCGTACCCGCGTGTCGTGGCCGGCACGCCATCTTCATACTCGTTCGACCTGGTGACGCACACGTTCCGTCTTGCGTACACGACGCGGTCGCCGAGCGGGCGCGCGTTCGGGGCCGGGTCGTGCACAGCGGTCGTGATACCGGCGTTCCAGTATCGCCACGGGTACGTCGCCGAAGTGCAGGGTGCTCGGGTGACATCGCCACCCGGTGCCGGCGTGCTCACGCTGGCGCAGTCGACGCAGTCGACGCAGTCGACGCAGTCGAACAGTGCCGTCGGGATCGTCACCATTGAGATCCGGCCGGTAGCCAATGGGCGGACCACCACACCTGAGGAGGCCTCGATCAGCGCCTGCACGTGAGGGCCGCGCGATGCAGACCGGTCGTCTTCCGCTGAGTTGCGCGGCCGCGTTCGCGTACACTGCGAGCGCCCGCCGGCGGCCGATGCGGGTGCTCCGGCGCTCGGGCGCGCGTGCTCCGGCGCTCCGGCGCGCGGGTGCTCCGGCGCTCCGGCGCTCCGGCGCTCGGGTGCTCGGGTGCTCGGGCTGGGAGGCGGGAGGGAGGCGGGAGGGAGGCGCTGGTTGTGCGAACGGTCCGCGACCGATGAGGACCACAGTCCGCGTGTCGGGCCGGTACCATGCCGCACCTGCGACCCTGTTCGCCTGCGTGGCGGACTACCAGGTAGCGCCCTTGTTCATCGACGGTCTCGAGCGGCTCAGTCCCTTGACCGAGGTCACGTCGGAGGAGGGGGCTCGTTTTGAGGCCGTCATGCGGGTGGGGCCGAAGACCTTCCGGACGACGGTCGAGATCACCGAATACGACCCGGATCACCTTGTCACGTGGGCATCGGCGGGTGGGCAGCAGCAGCACCTCACGTTCAAGCTCGTGCCCGACGGGGAGTCGACGAAGGTTCTGCTCGAGGTCTCCTACGAGCGGCTCTCCGGGTTCACCGGCGTGCTCATGGCTCCCGTGGTGGAGGAAACCGTCCGGGCGCACGCCCACGGCGCCCTCCGGAAACTCCGCCGCCACGTGGGGTGATGCCGGCTCTCCTCTCGTCGGGCTTCCTAGGCTGCGAGCAACCTCGCCGCAATCGACGGGCCGATCAGGTCGAGGAAGTTGTCGGAGTAGAAGCGTCGCCGGGTCGCCTCGCTCGCGTCGCCGAGGGACGCTTCGAAGCGCTCGATGGGTCGCCTTCCGCCCTCGACATGCGGGTAGTCGGAGGAGAACATGCAGACGAAGTCTCCGGCGTTGGCGATGATCCAACCGACGTCCTCGGTCGGGTACGGCGTGAAGCGGATCTGCCGCTGTACGTACTCGCTCGGGCGTAGCTGGAGTCGCTGCAGCCGTTCCTCGTGGCGGGCGAACGCCTGGAAGGCCGACTCCATCTGTCGCATCCACGACGGGACCCAGATCGCTCCTTGCTCGATCACTCCGAACCGCAGTTCGGGGAAGCGGTCGAGCACCCCGTCGAAGATCATCGTCGCCAGCGTCTGTGCGGGCGGGCCCGGGATGCCCATGTAGTCGACGGACCGGAAGTTCTCCTCCCCGCCGTGGAAGTCGGGCGGGATCGGCAACCCGTTGCGGAAGTAGCTCGCGTCGATCAGATCCGACGTGCCGCCGACGTGGAAGACGATCGGGACCCTGGCCTCTTGTGCCTGTGCCCAGACCGGGTCGAGGCCGATGTGGCTCGGGGAGTGGTCGGTTGGGCAGCCGGAGGCCACGAGCAACGCCGCCGCTCCGCTGCCGATCGCCTCACCGGCCATCCACGCCGCCAGCTCGAAGTCGGCCAGCGGCACGTAACAGGTGGGCAGCAGCCTCGGGTCGACCGAGCAGAAGTCGATCATGCCCCGGTTGTGGGCCCGGGCCGTCCCATAGGCGAAGGCGAGGTCGCCGGCATGCTCCCAGTCGCGCAGGCGCCTGTTGTGGAACGTGTTGAAGACAAGCTGGCTCGAGAAACCCAACAAGTCCAACGCCCTCCCCCGATCCTCCGGGATGAACGATCCGGTGGCGGCGAAGTTCTTCCGGGCCATGATCTCGGCTTCCTCGGTCGACCGGTATTCGTCCGAGGCGTGCTTGACCCGCAGGCGCTCGAAGCTGTCCGCGAGGTTGTGCTGTTGCTCCGCGGGGTCGCCGGTCTGCCGTAGCTCGTTGCCACCCGGGTAGCGAAGCGGCTGGATCCGGTCACGGATCCCGGCATCCGCGTAGTCCCGGAGCCAGGTCGGCGTCTCCATGATGTGGGCATCGGCGTCGTGCACAACCCGCCCGCTGCTGTAGGGCATCACGACTCCTTTCGTCCGTCGCGCTTTGTTGCCTGGTGAGTCTGTAATCCAGCCTCGCGCGGGTGGGACCGGATTGCTCGCCGTGGGCTGGGTGGGGCTGTCAGCCAGGCTCCGGCCCGGTTGCGACCGGCCGCGACTCGTCCCAGGTCCACTCGCTCCACGACCCGACGTAGAGGGCGGCGTCGACGCCGGCAAGCCTGAGGCTCAGCACTTCGTGAGCGGCGGTGATGCCTGAGCCGCAGTATGCGCCCGTGGTACGTCCTGGAGTTGTGGCACCCAAGCCGGCAGCACGCGCTCGCAGCTCTTCCGGCGGTCGCCACCTGCCGCTCGCCTCCACGCTCTCGGACATCGGTGCGGATATTGCCCCCGGAATGTGGCCGGCGACGTTGTCGATCGGTTCGACCTCGCCTCGGTACCGCTCCCCGGAGCGGACGTCGAGGAGGAGACCGTTGCGGGCGAGGGCGGCGGCGCCGTCGGCGTCGAGCAACGGCAGGTGGCCCGGAGCGGCTTGAAAGTCACCCGGGGTCGCTGGAGTCACCTCGGCTCCGCTCTCGAGCCGGCCGCCTGTCGCCAGCCACGCCTCGAGCCCACCATCGAGCACCCGGACATCCCGGTGGCCGTAGTACACGAGGAGCCACCAGCAACGGGCCGCGCTCATCGAATCGCGGCCGTCGTACACGACAACGGGCACGCCGTTGCTCACCCCGAGCCGGCGCATCGCCGTCTCGAACGCCTCGGTCGGCGGGAGCGGGTGACGGCCGGCGGGCCCTGGCGGGCCGGCCAGATCCTGGTCCGTGTCGACGAACCGCGCCCCCGGCACGTGGCCGCGCTCGAACTCGGCCCGGCCCGGCGGCCCGCCGAGCTGCCACCGTGCGTCGAGAACGGTCACCGCCGCCCCGGACCCGCGGTGCGCCGCCCCCGACGACGCCCCGGACACCTCCGACGCCCTGGATGTCAGCAGGCTGTCCAGCTCGGCCGGCTCGATGAGCATGCAACCATCATGGCCCCTGGGTGCGAAGGCCAATCATGACGGCGGTAGCCCGGATCAGCCCGATTGCTGGTGGTAGAGCTCTCGATCGACTGGTAGCCGAAGGAATCGTGACGCCGGCGGCCAATGCCACTCGGAGCCCTCGCTGAGACCTTCGGTCTGCGCGGGCACGACGCCGCCCATCTTGCGTCTGCGGAGCTCCTCAAGGACCGTGACCTGGTGCTGGCTGCAGGCGACAAAGCCCTCATTCAAGCAGCGAAGACCTTGGGCATTCGCGTGGCCGCTATGGGTGAGGCTCGATCATGACCGGAGCGGCGGTCAGGAAGTTGGTCGAACCTCGACACTGGCCTTGAGGCACCCGGGCCGTGTCGACGAACCGCGTCCCCGGCACATGGCCGCGCTCGAGCTCGGCCCCGCCCGGCGGCCCGCCCAGCTGCCACCGTGCATCGACAACGGTCACCTCCGCGCCCCAGGGCTGTGACTGCCACTACCACCGACTCGTTCGCCGCCCGCGACGCCACCCCTGACTCGTTCGCCGCCCGCGACGCCACCCCTGACTCGCTCGCCGCCCGCGACGCCACCCCTGACTCGCTCTGAGCTTCACCGAGTCCATCGCATGAATGAGCTCGGGTTTCCTTCTGGAGGGGCCGACCATGCGGTTCTCCACCTGTCGTCCGCGATGATCGCCTGAATGGCGGCATCGTGCTCGGGCTTTGCAGCGGCCCGGAGCCGGAACGCCTCAACAACGTGTCGGAGGTGTTGGTGAGAAGCGCTGAGAACCTCGACACGTTCGATCGGAAGTTCGTTGGCGAAGCGCTCAACGATACGCATCCAGGCCCAAGTGGACTGCCAAGCCGAGCCCTGCGCAGGCGATGAGGGCCCGAAGCGGTGCCGCCGGGACCCGGCGCACGACTATGGGGCCGAGTCGGCCACCGAGCAAGCAGCCCGCAGCGAGGGGGATCACGGCCAACCAGCGGACCGGCCCGAATGCCACGAACGCCACCGCAGCCACAGCATTGGCCAACCCGAGCAGCAGGTTCTTCATGGCGTTGCCTCGTGCCAACGGTTCCGCCGTGGTAACGAGCAGCAGGGCGAGCAGCAGCACTCCAGCTGCTGCCCCGAAGTAGCCGCCGTAGACGGCGACGAGAAACACGCCCGCGCTGAGCTTCCAGTTTGGCCGGTGCACCTCGGCCGACGCCCGGCGGGCGGGGTTGGGGTGGACGAGGATGGCGAACGACGCCAGCCCGATCAGCCATGGAACGACCAGCGCGAAGGCACTGGACGGTGTAACCAGCAGAAGGACCCCGCCAGTGAGCCCGCCGGCGACGGCGATTGGGCCCAGGTGCCGAGCCCGGGCTCGCTGGCCGATCAGCTCGGGCCGCGAACCCCAGACCGAGCCGACGTTGTTGAACACGAGGGCAACCGTGTTGGACACGTTGGCACTCACCGGCGGGAGCCCCAAGGTCAGGAGGGCCGGGTAGCTGATGAGCGACGCCAGTCCCGCCACGCTGCCGGTAAGGCCGGCACCGAATCCGGCCAGCACCAACCAGAGTGGATCGAGACCCTTCAACGCTTCCTCGACCCTCGCTCCCAACCTGACAGCGGTGACGTGGTGCCGCGCACGTCAGTGGCTTCGTCCTATGAAATTGTCATGACGCTCCGCTTGCCCCAGGATCGGACAGGCCAGCAAGCCGCCGCCAGTCTCGTCCGGATCCAAGTAGGCGATGAGGTCCACGCCCGAGTCGCACTTGGGTCGGGCGACCTCCAAGCCGTCGCGGACGAGCTGGGACATCAGGTAGTTGCGCCCGGTGGTCTCGACGGTGTGGGCATCCATGCCGCCCGGACTCTACGCGCAGCGAGCCGGCGAGCGCGACCGTCGATCAAGATCAGGCCGCTTGCGTCAGTACGCGGTCACCGGTCACTCCGAACTCCTCCGAGCTCCAACCGCCGCCGCGACACGAGTCTGTGCACTGAGTGGCCGACGCACCCTGCTGGTCTCACGACATTGAGCGTGCTTCGCTCAATAGAAGCTCAATAGTAGATGGCGGGTTCTGGGGCTCCTCGCCGACCGCGGAGAACCTCGAAGTCACAGCCCCGGTTCGCCTGCATGATGTTCTCGTCAAAAAGGGCACCCCAGCCCCGTTCGAATCGAGGCGGAGCCGCTGTCCAGGCTTCACGGCGTGCCGCCAGCTCGTCAAGACCGACGATCAGATCGAGGCGCCGACCGGGCACGTCGAGCTCGATGATGTCACCGTCACGGACCAGGGAGAGCGGGCCGCCAACGAAGGACTCCGGTGCGATGTGGAGGACCGTCGTTCCGTGGCTTGTTCCGCTCATACGCGCGTCGCTGATCCGGACCATGTCGCGCACGCCAAGCCGAATCAGTTTGTAGGGCAACGGGAGCATTCCCCATTCGGGCATGCCGGGACCACCCCGCGGGCCGGCATTCTGAAGGACGAGTACGGACTCGGCCGTGACATCGAGCTCGGGGTCATTCAATCGACGGTCCAGGTCTTCCCGGTCCTTGAACACGACGGCAGGTCCCCGGTGTTGGCACAGGCCCGGGCTGGCCGCGCTCACCTTGATGACGGCACCGTCCGGTGCCAGGTTGCCATGCAGCACAGCTAACGCCAGCTGGTGCACTGGATCGTCGAAGGGCCTGATCACCTTCGCCTTGAACACGCTCGCCTCGGCGATGTTCTCGCCCAACGTGTGGCCGTTGACGGTCCGACACGACAGATCGAGATGTTGCCGGACCTGCTGCAGCAGGGCCCGCAGGCCACCAGCCTCGAAGAAGTCCTCCATCAAGAACTGTCCCGATGGCTCAATGTCGGCCAGCACCGGGATCTCCCTGGCGATCTCGTCGAACAGCGACAAAGCGACGTCAATCCCGGCCCGCCCGGCGATGGCCGGGAGGTGGATCGTCGCGTTCGTCGACCCACCGAGGGCCATGGTGGCCACGACCGCGTTGCGGAACGACGCCGGGCTGAGGATCTCCGAGGGCGGCAGTCCGTCGACGGCCATGGCGACGGAACGACGACCGGCAGCCGCGGCCAAACGCCTCTGATGGGAGTTGCCGGCCGGCACCGAGGAGGCTCCTGGCATCGTCAGGCCGAGCACTTCGGCGATCGCTGTCATGGTCGACGCCGTCCCCATGACGTTGCACGTGCCCGGCGAACACGCATACCCGTCCTCGATCTCGTACCAATCGTCCATCGATATCTCACCGGCAACCAATTCTTCCGAGTACTTCCAGGCGGTGATGGCGGCACCCAGCCGCGTGCCCCGCCAGTTGCCGTGCATCATGAACCCGGCGGGAACATAGATCGACGGAATGTCGGCGCTCACTGCGCCCATTAGCAGCGCCGGCGTGGTCTTATCGCATCCACCCAGAAGCACGGCCGCATCCAGCGGGTGGCAGCGCAGCACTTCCTCGGTCTCCATCGCCGCCAGGTTGCGGTACAGCATCGTGGTCGGCTTCATGAAGGTCTCGCCCAGGGACATCACGGGGATCTCGAGTGGGAAACCTCCAGCCGACCAGACACCCCGCTTGACGGCGTCCGCCACGTCGCGAAGGTGGGCATGGCATGGATTCGCCTCCGACCACGTCGTCACGACTCCCACGACCGGTTTGCCGTCAAAGTCCTCGAGCGAGAACCCGGACTGCATCGTTCGACCTCGGTGTTCGAACGAGAACGGCCCCTGGCCGTACCAGCGGCGGCTGCGCAGCTGCACCGGTACCCCAGCAGGAGCGGCAGCCAGGTCATCGTTATGAGGTCCCATGCGGACCGCCGATCTTCCTCCGTTAGCGGAGGATCTTCAGCTCAAGATGAGCCCTCCGAACAGTACCCAAGTACGACGTCGCCTCGTGGTGGGACTACGACACCGCCCTATGCTCGAGACGCTCCGGTAGTACGGCGCCGAGCGGGTTGTCGAGGCGGGCGAAGAGACGGACTGCGAAACCACCATCTCCGTCATTTCGCTGGCCTGACCGCCGAAGGGAACACGGAGCGGGCTGCCGCTGAGGCCGGCTGGCTGGCACGACTCGAGAAACCTGGGTCTGTCGACCGCGATGTGGCGTCGTGACAATCCGATGTTGTGGAAAGCTGATGACCACGCAGTCCTCCTCGCGTAACGAAGGGCGCCCCGCAATCGAGGTCTTGAACCTTCGCAAGACAGCAGGCGATGCAGAGCGCAATGCAAGAATGCAAGGGTCGTTTCCCCCGGCGACATCGCTGCTGGTCCTGGTCGCCTACGCGGTGATCTTCGGCCTGCTGGCGGTGCGGTTCTTTCGGTGGGGGTAGGGCTGCAACCATTGAACCTCGCAGAGAGGACCGGGGTGAAGTTCTGGCGCTCGACGTTGCAAACCAGCCACTACCGTCAGCCCGTACGTGCCGGGCGGCCCGGAGTGCTCTGTGACGGATGATCAAGGACACGAGTTGACGAGTACTTTGCCGGCCGAGAAGAACCTCGACAATCACTCCGCCGGTTCGCGCCAGGCCGGCCAGGTCGTCGATCTGGAAGAAGCGCGATCGTTCCTTCGGCGGCGCTACGCCGGCGGGCGACGGACATCGCCGAGCTGGGCGGCGGAGACTGGTCGAGGGCGTTCTCGTTCTGTCTCGATGGAACGGCTCTGGTGGCCCGTTTCGGCCAGTACCGGGAGGACTACCTGCGAGACGAGTGGGCGATGTCGATCGCCGGGCCAGACCTTCCCGTGCCGCGGGTGCTCGAAGTCGGTGACGCCTTCGATGGCGCGTACGCCATCTCCGAACTGCACGCGGGCCGCTTCCTCGAAACCCTCGACGAGCCAGCTCTCCGCCTCCTCCTTCCGGCGCTGCTGAGAACCCTTGACGCCCTCCGGCTCGTGCCGTTGCCGACCTATGCCGGCTGTCGTTGGTGCACCGATGGCCTCACCGATGGCACGAGCTGGCGCGACTGGCTCCTGGCAGCGCTCGTCGACAATCCCGACGACCGCGTAGGCGGCTGGCGAGCAACGCTGGCTGCCTCGGCCGAGCTCGACCATCTTTTCGTCGAAGGCGAACGAGCGCTCCGGGCGCTGCTAGGCGCCTGCCCCGAGCTCCGCCACGTCCTGCACCTCGACCTCCTCAACCGCAACGTTCTCGTTGCCGACGACGGGCGGAGCTTCGAGGCGATCTTCGACTGGGGGTGCACGACCTACGGGGACTTCCTCTACGAGATCGCCTGGTTCACGTTCTGGGCGCCCTGGCACCGTGGTCTGGCTGCCGTCGACTTCCGGGGCGAGATTCGCCGACACTACGCTGCCATCGATCTGGACGTGCCGAACTTCGACGAGCGCCTCCGGTGCTACGAGGTGCACATCGGACTGACGCACCTCGCCTACTGCGCGTTCGCGGGCGGCGAAACCGACCTCCTCGCCGTGGCCCGGCGGCTGCAGGAGGTGCTCGAACTTCCCCTGCCTCCCCAACCGCCGGCTCGATGACGGCTCCGCGACCCGACCGAGGGCGCCGGTGAACGGCGCCGAACGCCCGTCGGTCGTGCCGTGGACGCTCGTGCGTCAGCCCGAGATCTCGGCCCCGATGATGTCGCATGGGTACTCGCCTGGGTCTCCGGCCGTATCGCAAGCCGGATCCCCACCGGCCGGCCAGCTTCCCGACGACATACCGAGCGAGTAGCCGAGGAGGTAGGCGTCGGCTTCCCGCAGCCGGGGATACCGGCCGGCCAGCTGGTGGAACCGAGATGAGTGTGACGCCTCCAGCAAGTGGGAGAGCTCGTGGACGATCACGGAGTCGAGCACCCAATCGGGCACGGGCTGTAGCCGCGCCGACAGGCGGATGTCCCCCGTGGACACGGTGCACGAGCCCCAGCGACGCGTCTGATTGGACGCCCAGCGGATCGATCGGGGACGTACCCCGTCGAGGTACCGGTCGCCGAGCAGCCTGGCGCGGGTGGCGAGAGCGTCGTCGGACGCGAAGGAGCGGGAGCTCCGGTTGAGCAGTCGCTCCACGAGCCGCTCGGCCAACTCCTGGCGCTCGCCAGCGCGAAGCCGCGCCGGAACTAGCACGACGATGCGGCCGGCCTCGTAGAACGCCGTGGCCGTCTTCCGCCTCCGGGTGCTGGGGCGGATCTCGATCTCAGGACGGACGCTCTGGGCGACGAAAGGCAGTTGTGGCTGGATGCCGGTGCCCGCCGGGGCGGGGGGCGTCGAGGAGGAGCGGTATTCGGCCATGTCGGTTCCTCCTTGGGTTGTCGTGGATCGGCCGGGCTCCACCCTATCGATGGGGTGTATCGGCGCAGTGGCAAGCGGCCCAGGCTCGCCCAGGCCGGCCCAGGCCGGCGCTCTCAGGCTCGCCCAGGCTCGGCCCAGGCCGGCGCTCTCGGGCTCGCCCAGGCTCGGCCGGTCTGTCATGGCCGCAGGCCGGCGCCCGGACGCGACGCTGTACGCGCTTTGTACCGACTGTCGGAACAAACCGCGTACAGCGTCTCGTTGGGACAAGGCCGTTGACGCTCCTATATTTGTCAAGCGCTCAGGCGGGCTCGATCGTCCAGCCAGTCTCGGTATCGGTGGGCGAGGTCCTGGTTGTGAGTAAGCCCGCGCTCGAGTGCCGAGACGCGACTCGCCCA
>JBEKLQ010000105.1:0-14541 GCA_050010115.1 Acidimicrobiales bacterium
CGGCCAACGGCACGAAGGTCAGGTGGCGGTCGAGGAAGCCTTCCTTGACAGTGCCGAACTGCGGCTCGTCGGTCTCGACGTCAACGTAGACGTCCTGCAGTTTGCCGATCTTCTCGCCGTTGCGATCGACAAGCATCCTGCCGTGCCATTCCGTGACGTTCCACTTGGCCTGGCCCTCATCGTCGGTCATGTCGACCTCCTCTCTCCAGGCTCAGTCTTGCCGGGAGGTTGTCCCCGGCTTCTGAGCTGTGTGCATCGAGCGGACACTGCAACGCTCCTCTCGTGTCATTGTGTGCCCTAGCTCATCCGAACGCCAGGGGCGATGGTCCTTCCCGCCGGAGCAGCTCGACCGGATCGTCGTGCTCGTAGTCGGCCTGGTGCATGCGCCGCCGGCATTAGCGAGCTGCGCCGGACTCTGAGGGCGGATTGAGATCGGTCACCCAGCGCGACAACGCCGAACCGCGTCCAGACCAGCGGTGCCGATCGTCCAAGACGGGCGGCGGTACGGCTCACGCCTTCACGAGCAACTTTCCAAAGTTCCGGCCGTTGAGCTGGTCGATCAGTGCCTGCGGGGCGTTCTCCAGGCCTTCGACGATGTCTTCACGGTGCCGGAGGCTGCCCTGCTGCACCCAGGGACCGGCCAGAGCCCGCCACTCGCCGAAGCGCTTGGGCTTGTCGGAGACGATGAAACCCTCGATCCGGATCCGCTTGCCGATCGTGAAGCCCAGGTTTGGGCCTGGCGCAGGTGTCGTGTCGTTGTAGTTGGCGACCATCCCGCACATCGGCACCCGGGCGTAGTCGTTCAGGAGCGCGAACACGGCCACCTGCACCGCTCCACCCACGTTCTCGAAGTAGATGTCGATGCCGTGCGGGCACGCCGCCGCCAATGCCTCCGGGAAACCCGGAGCCCGGTGGTCCACGCTCGCATCAAAATCCAGCACGTCCTCGACGAAAGCGCACTTATCGGGGCCACCGGCGATGCCGACCACCCGGGCACCTTCTCGCTTTGCGAGCTGGCCCACGACCGAGCCCACTGCACCCGAAGCGGCCGCCACCACGAGGGTCTCGCCTCGTTTGGGTTGGCCGATGTCCTTCAGGCCCGAATAGGCGGTCGTCCCGGGCATGCCGAGCACCCCGAGGTAGGTGGAAGGCGATGGTCCCTCAGCCGGGAGCTTGACCACCTGGTGGGGCTGGACCACGTGATAGGTGCGCCACCCGCGGGCGCCGACCACCAGGTCTCCTTCAGCGAGCTCGTGCGTGCGCGAGGCGACTACCTCGCCCACCGTCTCCCCGGTCATGACGTCGCCGGGGTTCACCCCGGGCGCGTACGACGGGCCGGGGCGGAGCCTGCCGCGCTGATACGGATCGATCGAGAGATAGAGCGTTCTGACTAGCGCGTCCCCCTCGGCCAGCTCGGGAACTGGCAGACTGCGAACCTCGAAGTCGCTCGGAGTGGGCTCGCCGTGAGGAAGGCGCTTGACTACGACGGCGAGATCGGCGTCGCCTGAGGGAATTGGCATGGTCCATTCTCCCCCGAAAGTCCGGACCACGCGGCGGGTCGACGAAAAGAGAAAAGGAAACCACAACGTGAGTGACTCACTCCCGAAGCTCTTGAAGCCACGGCAGGCGCGGCAGGTCGCGATAGGGCTGGCCGCCACGCGCATCGCCATCGGGGTCGCTGCCTGGGTCACGCCCAAGCTCGTCGTCCGGCCCTGGGTGGGAGACGTCGTGGCCGAGGACGCGGGAGGGCACGTACTCTCCCGGGCGCTCGGCGGCCGGGACGTGGCGCTCGGGGCTGGAAGCCTGATCGCCCTGCGTCACGGCGGCCCGACGCGAGGCTGGATCGAGGCGTCCGCGCTCGCCGACGCCGGCGATCTCCTGGCCACGGTAGCCGCCTTCAAGTCGCTCCCACGGCTGACGCGCTGGGGCATCTTCGGCCTGACGCTCGGGGCCGTCGCCGCCGGCGCGCTCGTCTCTCCGGTCATCGACCAGACCGACTGACTCGCCGAGACGCGCGGGCGCGGCGGAGGAGGAGCGCCGAGCGGGCAGGATACGGGGACAGCACCAGCTGAACCGACTCGGAGGTTGGAACGATGGGCCTTCACCGCGCGACACCGACTCGCCATTCCGGCGGTCACAAACCCAACCCGCTGCACACCTTGGACAACCCCGTTCTCGGTGAGGACGTCGTGCTGCCCACCCACCGTCTGGGTGACCAGCCGGTACCAGCGGAGACCGCCTACCAACTGATCCACGACGAGCTGATGCTGGACGGCAACGCACGGCTCAACCTGGCCACCTTCGTGACCACGTGGATGGAGCCGCCGGCGCGCCGCCTGATGGCCGAGTGCGCCGAGAAGAACATGATCGACAAAGACGAGTACCCGCAGACTGCCGAGCTCGAGCGCCGTTGCGTGAGCATCCTGGCGGACCTGTGGAACGCCCCCGATCCCGACCAGACGATCGGCTGTTCGACCACCGGCTCGTCGGAGGCCTGCATGCTTGGTGGGATGGCCTTGAAGCGCCGTTGGACCACACGGCGGGCCGCCGCAGGGGAGTCCACGGCTCGCCCGAACCTGGTGATGGGTGTCAACGTCCAGGTGTGTTGGGAGAAGTTCTGCAACTACTGGGAGGTGGAGGCTCGGACGGTCCCGATGGAGGGTGACCGCTTTCACCTCTCCGCCGAGGCGGCAGCGGCCCAGTGCGATGAGAACACCATCGGAGTCGTGGCCATCCTCGGATCCACCTTCGACGGGAGCTACGAACCGGTCGCTCCGATCTCGGCTGCCCTTGACGATCTTCAGGCGCGCACCGGCCTCGATGTCCCGATCCACGTCGACGGGGCGTCGGGCGGGATGATCGCTCCGTTCATCGACGAGGATCTGGAGTGGGACTTCCGCCTGCCCCGCGTGGCGTCCATCAACACCTCCGGCCACAAGTACGGGCTCGTCTACCCGGGCGTGGGCTGGGTGCTGTGGCGCGACCATGATGCCCTGCCGGCTGAGCTGGTGTTCAACGTCAACTACCTCGGCGGCAACATGCCCACCTTCGCCTTGAACTTCTCGCGACCAGGAGCCGAGGTGGTGGCCCAGTACTACACGTTCCTGCGGTTGGGCTTCGATGGGTTTCGGGCTGTGCAGCAGACGTCTCGGGACATCGCCACCAGCCTCGCCGAGCACATCGGGCGTCTCGAGCCGTTCGAGCTCATCACGCGGGGGGACCAGCTGCCGGTCTTCGCCTTCACGACCCGCTCCGATATCACGGCGTACAACGTGTTCGACGTGTCACGCCGGCTGCGGGAGCGCGGATGGCTGGTGCCGGCGTACTCGTTCCCCGAGAACCGCACGGATCTGAGTGTGCTGCGGGTCGTGGTCCGCAACGGGTTCTCCCACGACCTGGCTGCCATGTTCCTCGAGGACCTGAGCCGCCTGCTTCCCGAGCTCGATCGCCAGAGCGGTCCGCTCCAGAGCCCGGAGGAAGCTTCCGGCTTCCATCACTGAATGAAGTGGGTCCTCTGCCACGGCGCTGCAACCTTCGTAGGCTTACAGACGGGAGCCAGCCAGCGGAAGAGATCTCGACGGGTTTGTAGGCTTGCCGGCGGCGGATGGTCAGCGGACTGATGCGAGGAGGCGATGATCATGACCATGTTGAGGTCGGGCGCGGCAAGGTTCGCGGCGGCGGCGCTCGCCGTCAAGCACAACAAGCTGGGGTCTAATTCGGCGAAGCACCAAGGAGCGCTCAACTGCAACACCCCGGTTCACCGCTGATGAAACTGCTCTGGCACGGCTCCTGGGTGGAGACCCCTGGCTATGAGGTGCCAGAGCAGGGCGTGCTGATTGCCGTGGAAGCGGCGCTGCCGCTCCTGCGGCTCGAGAACGCTTCCGGGCGGTCGACGAGGCAGCCTCGGCGGAAGGTCGCGACGTTTCTCATGACCGACGGCCCGCGTAGCACGCTGCGCAAGGTTCGGACCAAGCGGGAAGAGCCACGGTTCACCGGCGACTTTCGTGTCGCCCTGATCCTCGGCCGGACGATCCCGGCCGGCGACCGCGTGGTCGCCCTCGCAGGTCGCGTCCCGCCGGCGGCACAACAGTTGCCCGTGCATCCTCACCTCGTCAGAGATGTCGACGATGCCTTCTCCGATACCGATCTCGCTCACCTGGGGGCAATCTTGGCGCGCGAGAGCGCCGCCTTCGGCCAGATGTGCCGGCAGAACTACCTCTACTCCGGGATGGAGCCGCCCGAGGAGCTGATCAAGCTCTTGGACGAGGCGATCGGCCAGCGTGAGAGTCCTCCCTCGGCCTCGATCCAACTCACCGGGCTGATCCGGCCCCCCCCGGGGTCGAAGCAGGCGGCCGACACGGTGCTGCGACTGGACCAGCCGGGCGAGTCGTCGGGCATGCCCGCCGCCGTCCTCGGTGCCGGGGACTACGCTCGGACCGAGATCATCCCGGCGTTACGGACCGCAGGATTTGCCCTCCATTCGGTTGCGAACCGGGAACCACAGATCGCCACCCTCGTCGGTCGGGAGCACGACTTCATGGTCGTCACCACTGACGCCGAACGCGCCATTGCCGAGCTGCCACGCACTGGCTTGGTCGTCGTCGCCACCGCCCACGACTCGCACACTCACCTGGCGTGCGTGGCGGCCGAAGCCGAGCACCATGTGTTCCTGGAGAAGCCTCCAACCGTCACCCCAGACGACGTCACCCGACTGACGAGCGTCATGACGGAACGACCCGGCATGGTGGAGATCGGGTTCAACCGGCGGTACCACCCGCTCGTCCGCCGCGCCCGGACGAGGCTCCTCCACGAGAAGGGTCCGACGTCGATCACCTGCACGATCAAGGAGATCGCCCTCCAGCCCGACCATTGGTACTTCTGGGACAATCAGGGCACTCGGATCACGGGGAACCTCTGTCACTGGATCGATCTCGCCGTCTTCCTCCTCGAGGGGAGACCGCTTCCGGTGTCGCTGACCCTCTCGCCACGGATCCCGGGTTCCGAGGCGGCCGCCGACGAGGAGCGTGTGCTGGTCGTCACGTTCGAGGACGGGTCCCTGCTGACGATCCTCGCCACCAATCGGGGCGACGACATCCGCGGGGTGCAAGAGCAGATCGACATTCGCAGGGGACGCACGACGATCGGGATCGACGACCTCTGGAAGCTGCGGGTGCGATCCGGGGGCATCGAGCGCTACTCGAGAACGACGTTCCGTGACAAGGCCCACGCCAATATGTACCGGGAGGCCCTGGGCCGCGTGATGCGGGGCGAGCCGGCCACGTATCCCGTGGGCGACATGCTCGTGGTCTCCGCCATCCAGATCGGCGCCAGCGATCTCATGCGGAGCGACGAACGCTCCGGAGAGATCCCTCGTTGGCTGGCGCCGGCGCTGCAGCGGCTCGCCTGAACCGCACGCCGGGCCGAGCCGCCCGGACGAGGTGCCCGCATGGGATCACGTCTCCCGGTGTGGCGCTCTCAGGTCGGTTGCGCCCTGCGTATCGCTCGGCGAGACTCCCTGATGGATCTCGGGGTCCGGGGTCGCGGATAAGGGGGGTGTCCAGTGCGTGCTCGTGTCATCACCGTCTCATGCGCGAGCGCCGTCGTCGCCGGATCCGACACCCACAAAGTCCAACGGGCTCTTCAGCCTTTCCTGCGCTTCGGCGACGACCTGTGTCGCCGTCGAGGAGACCAACCTCGCCTACACCGCAACCATCGGCTGACAGCCGATCCGTCCGATCCGCCCGATCCGCCCGATCCGCCCGATGCTGCCGAAATGATCGAGCTTCCGAGTGGCTTGTCCCGGGGCTGCCTGGCGACTGCATAGGAGGTCTCATGGTCGCTGAACCGTTGGTGTTCCACGTCCGCCGGCGTGAGTTGGACCCCGAAGAGTCGTGGGTCTACGTCTGGGTCGCGAAGGAGGAAGGCCGCATCGTCTACGTGGGAACGACGAGCATGCCGCCGGTCGTGCGTACGTGGCTCCACCTCCATCATCAGGATCCCGGGAGCGGCCGAATCGCTGCTCGCTACGCCTCTGTCGGAGGGAACCTCTCGGAGCCCTTCGACGTCCTTGCCTTCCCGGTTCCCGAGTCGTTTTCCCGATCGGAGGTCAAGCGCTGCGTCATACGGCGGCTTGCCGACAGCGAGCTGCTCGCTCAGAGATACATCGGTGAACCGCCGGGTGACAACCCCGGAGGCAGGGTCGCCATCTTCGGTGACGAGGTCGTGGCCGTCATTGCCCGCTTGGCGAGAGAATCGTGATTGGGGTCAACCCCGGGTGACGCGGGATCAGGGGTTCTTGTAGGAATTTCTGCCCGGGCGCTGAGGACGGCTCGGCGCGCAGGCTCAAGCGTCAGGCAGCGGCACGTTCTGCAGCCGGAGCTGCCCTCGGGCCACGGTCTTGCCGTCGTCAGCGCGGCTGATGACCACCTCCCACAGCTGTTGAGTCCGACCCTGGAACAAAGGAGTGGCGACGACCTCGACACGACCGTGGGTCATCGGGCGGAGGAAGTCCGTAGCGTTGTGGACCCCGATGGCGAACTCGCCCCGGTCGCGCACCGCCGCCGAGGCGCCGATGCTCGCGGCGGTCTCCACCGCGGTGGCGAGTGCCCCGCCGTGCACGACACCCCACGGAGTGTGGTGCTCCGAGTGGAGATCGATCCAGCCGGTGACACGGCTCCCGCTGACATCGGTGAGATGGAGGCCCGCTGCCCGCATGAAACCAGACTCATTCGACAGATCGCGCAACACGTCACTCATTCCGATTGCTCCTGAGACGAGGCCGGGTGATGGCTCACCGTACCGGCCGGGTACGGCCAACGCGACGGTTCAGCCCGGCGCGGCCTCCGCTGCCCGGCCGGCGGTGCGTAGGCCCACCGCTGCCACGACAGCCGCCACGAGGAGCAGCGAGCCGGCCAACGAGAGCGCGAGGTCGAGACCCGACGCGAAGGCGCCGTAGGCCGCCGCAACCACCTCGTTGACGATCGTCTGGAGGGAGCCACCGCCGTGGTAGGCGTGCGCCTGCGAGTGGACGGTGCCGGTCTCGACCGCGGTGATCACGATCGACTGGAAGTTCTTCGGGATGCCGAGAGCGGTCAGCCGGTGGACCAGGTTGACCGTCAGCTGGCCGTTCACGACCGACCCGAGCACGGCCACGCCGGCGACGGCCCCGAGCTCCCGACTCGTGTTCGTCATGGATGCGGCCATGCCCGAATGCTCCGCCGGCACGACCGAGAGCGCCGTCGAAGTGGCCGGGACCATGGCAACACCGAACCCTGCGCCCGCCAGCGGCAGCGTCCAGCCGAGCGTCGAGAAACCCGTGTGCGGCGTCATGTAGAACTCGGTCAACAGGATCCCCACGCCTGCGAGGACGCAACCGGCGACCATCGGCACCCTCGGGCCGACGGCGGCGACCCATCTCCCCGTGAGCAGCGACGCGAGCACCATCACGATGGCCATCGGGAGGAAGTCCAGGGCCGTCGCGTACGGAGAGGCGCCCACGACTTCCTGGATGTAGAGGGCGACGAAGAAAAAGATCGAGAAGACGCCGAAGTAGGTCGAGAAGGCGACGAGGTTCGAGGCTGAGAAGGGCGGCTTCCGGAAGTAGCTGACGTTGAGGACCGGGTTCGCCGCTTTGCGCTCGAAGAGGACGAAAATCGCCAACAGGAGGATCGACCCGCCGAACAGCAGGCCGATCCACCACGAGTCGTACCCATGCGTCTCGCCGAGCACGACAGCGAACGAGGCTGCCCCGATTCCGCCGGCGCCGAGCGCAAACCCGCGGAGGTCGAGGCGCCGATGAACGGGATCGGAGCTCTCGGGGAGGATGACGGCCGCGCCGATCAGCGCGACGAGGCCGAAGAGCAGGTTGAACCAGAAGACGGCACGCCACGACCAGATGCCGACGAGCGTGCCGCCGATCACGGGGCCAAGTGCGAGAGCGAGCCCCGAGACTGCCGTCCAGATCCCGAGGGCTCGGGCACGTTCTCTGTGGTCCGCATACACGTGACGGATGATCGACAGGGT
This sequence comes from Acidimicrobiales bacterium, assembly GCA_050010115.1. Classification (GTDB taxonomy): domain Bacteria; phylum Actinomycetota; class Acidimicrobiia; order Acidimicrobiales; family Bog-793; genus JAKACA01. The sequence goes on from JBEKLQ010000105.1 coordinate 8,023, forward strand.
TCCGGGCTCGGACGCCGCCGCCCCGAGTCCCATGACGACCCTGCCGGCGATGAGCGTGTCGGTGTTCGGCGCGAGCGCCGCCAAGAGCGACCCCGCACAGAAGACCGCCACACCGCCGAGCATGACTTTCTTCCGGCCGAAAAGATCGCCGAGCGTGCCGGCGGTCAGCATGAAGCTGGCGAAGATCAACGCGTACCCGTTCACGACCCACTGGAGCTGGCTCACGCCCATGTTCAAGCTCGACTGGATCTCCGCCAGCGTGACACTCACGATCGTGTTGTCGAGAAACGTGAGGAAGAGCACGAGCGACAGGGTCGCCAGTGCGAGGTTACGTTTCACGGCTGCCTCTCCGGAAGGGTCGGAAGGCCGAGTCTAAGGACGAGCAACAGCCAGCACAGCGGATGGTCGAAGGCCAGCACAGCCGATGATCAAGGCCGGAGTCTCAGCTCTGGTGGCGCTCCAGCCACTCACGCCCCGGCACCCCGCACGGCACCCCGCCTCGCCCCGCAGCCCGGCCGCCCCCGCGCACCCGCTTTGGCGATCAGGCGGCCTCTGTGTCTGCCACGAGCGCTGCGCCGACCTGATCGGCGAGCGCGATGGCGGCGACCCGCTGCTCGATCGACACGGCTTGTCCCGGCTCGGCGCTGAACACGAAACGACCGCAGGGTCGTCCACGGCCCTGCACCGCGAGCTCGATCTCGCCCTCGGGCAGCCCGTCGGCGGCGACGTCGAAGCGCGTGTCGCCCTGCTCGACCTCGCCGGTCCGTTCGAGACGTGGCCGCGGGCCGGGGATGGCAACGCCACCGTCCGGTTCGAACCTGCACGCCCGCGCGCCGAGCACGTCGCACAGCTCGCGGGTCGTCTCGCTGATCACGGTCTCGATGGGGGCACCGCTCGCCGCCAGGTCTGACACCTCCCGGATAGCCGCGAGGTAGACGCCCTCATGCATGGCGATCGTGTACATGCGATGGCTGCGCACGGCGATCTCGGTCACGGCGAGGCCGACGACGATGAGGGCGAGGGCTGTCTCGATGTCGTGGGCGCTGGAGATCGAGAATTTCTCGTACGGCCGGGTGAGGAAGAAGTCGAACCAGGCGGCGGCCGAGATCGTGGCGATCATTCCGGCTCGCCGGTCGCCGAAGGCGGCGACGGCCACCACCACGGCGACAAGAACGAGTGCTGCAGCCGCGTTCGCCAGATGCTCGCGGAACGGCACCATCGCCAGCGCGATGGCCAAGGGAGCGACAAGGCTTGCTACAAGGGCGACCCGGCTGCGGTTCGTCATAGCTACAGCATGCGCCGTGCCGGGCCGCTTGACCAGGGTCAAACGGCGGTATCAGGCCGCCGTTGACACGGAATTGACGCCCTCGGCGGCCTGTTGACGCTGCCGCGACGCGTTCACGGCACAGGCTTAACCCATGGCTGACTTCCTTGCAGTGCTCGGCACGGTGCTGTTCGTCGTGCTGATGCTCGGGCTTATCAAGGCGCTGGAGCACGTATGACGTGGGTTCAGGCCGTGTTACTGGCACTTTCGATCGTTGTCTTCGTCTACCTCGGCGTAGCGATGTTCCGGGCTGAGTGGTTCTGATGCACTTTTTCCTTGTCGCCTGCTTGCTTGTCGTCACCCTCGGTCTCGCCTGGCGGTACCTCGGGTCCTACATGGCCGCCGTCTACGAGAACCGGGTGCACTTCCTCGGCTGGCTCGAGCGACCGACCTACCGCCTGCTCGGCGTCGACCCCGACATCGAGCAGAGCTGGCAGCGGTACGCCGGGGCCATGATCGTCTACTCGGGCGTGGCCATCCTGGTGGTGTACGGGATGATCCGGCTGCAGGGCAGCCTCCCGGCCAACCCCCAGCATCTCGGCGCCGTCTCGCCCGCCCTGTCGTGGAACACAGCGGTGTCCTTCACCACGAACACGAACTGGCAGAACTACTCCGGCGAGTCGACGATGAGCTATCTCTCGCAGATGGGCGCCCTCGCCGTGCAGAACTTCGCCAGCGCGTCGGTGGGCATCGCCGTCGCCATCGCCCTCGTGCGTGGCTTCACGCGCAGGGGCTCGAAGACGATCGGCAACTTCTGGGTCGACCTGATCCGCTGCATCTACTACATCCTGCTGCCGATCTCGATCGTTGCCGCCGTCATCTTCGTGGCCCAGGGAGCCATCGAGACTCTCGCTGGGCCCGTCTGTATCCACGATGCGCTGAACAGCGCCAAGGCGTGCATCCCCCGTGGGCCGACGGCCTCGCAGGAGACCATCAAGGAGCTCGGTACGAACGGGGGTGGTTTCTTCAACGCCAACGGAGGTCACCCGTTCGAGAACCCGACCGGGCTGACGAACTTCCTCTCGTTCTTCCTGCTGCTCTCGATCCCGTTCGCGCTGACCTACACGTTCGGGAAGATGGTGGGGCACATCCGCCAGGGTGTCGCCCTGCTCGCCGCCATGATGCTGCTGTTCGGCGTGTGGGTCGGATTCGCCGTCTTCGCCGAGTCACACGGCAACCCAGCTGTGGCGGCGGCAGGCGTGACCCATCAGCCGGGCGGCAACATGGAGGGCAAGGAGACTCGTTTCGGGGTCTCGCAGTCGGCCCTCTACGACATCGCTTCCACCCAGACCTCGACCGGGAGCGTCGACGGGGCGAACGACTCCTACACCCCGATCGGCGGTATGGCCCTCCTCACCGGCATGATGCTCGGTGAGGTCACGCCGGGCGGCACCGGCAGCGGTCTCTACACGATCCTCATCTACGCGCTCATCGCCGTATTCCTCGGCGGTCTCATGGTCGGGCGAACGCCCGAGTACCTCGGGAAGAAGATCCAGGCGAGGGAGGTGAAGCTCGCCGCCCTCGGGTCACTCGTCATGCCGATGATCGTCCTCATCCTGACCGCTATCGCCGTCTCCATCCATGCGGGGCGGGCGGGCCCGCTCAATGCCGGCCCGCACGGGTTCACCGAGATCCTCTACGCACTGACGTCGCAAGCCAACAACAACGGCTCCGCCTTCGCCGGCCTCACCGGCAACACGGCGTTCTACAACGTCGTGGGCGGGATCGACATGCTGGTCGGCAGGTTCGCCATCATGATCCCGGCGCTCGCTCTCGCAGGGGCGCTCGCTGCCAAGCAGAGGGTTCCGGCTTCCTCGGGCACGTTCAGAACCGACACGCCGCTGTTCACCGGCCTCGTTGTCGGAGTCATCATCATCATCGGGGCGCTCACCTTCTTCCCGGCCGTCGCGCTCGGGCCGATCGTTGAGCAGCTCATACACGGGAGGTTCTTTTAATGCCGTCCTCCACGGCCGCTGACGTGCGGCCCACTGAGGAGCCCAAGCGGGGCAAGGGGGTCGCGCAAGCCCGCGGCCTCTTCGACCGGGAGATCCTCGGTCAGGCCACGCTCGATTCGTTCCGGAAGCTCGACCCGCGCATCCAGATTCGCAACCCTGTGATGTTCGTCGTCCTCATCGGGACCGTCGTCACGCTGGTCGAGTCGATCGCCCACCCGGGACTGTTCGACTGGAGCATCACGGTCTGGCTCTTCCTCACCGTGCTGTTCGCCAACTTCGCCGAGGCCATCGCAGAGGGTCGAGGCAAGGCGCAGGCGGACACGCTCCGGAAGATGCGCTCGGAGACCGAGGCGCGAAAGCTCCTTGTTGACGGCACCGAGGTGCGCGTCCCGGCTGACGACCTCGCCAAGGGCGACCTCGTCGTCTGCGAGGCGATGGATCTGATCCCCTCCGACGGCGAGATCGTCGAGGGCATCGCGTCGGTCGACGAGTCCGCCATCACGGGCGAGTCGGCCCCGGTGATCCGGGAGTCCGGCGGCGACCGGTCGGCTGTGACCGGCGGCACGAAGGTGCTCTCGGACCGGATCGTCGTACGGATCACGGCCGAGCGCGGTCAAACGTTCCTCGACCGGATGATCCAGCTCGTCGAGGGCGCGAACCGCCAGAGGACACCGAACGAGATCGCTCTCACGATCCTGCTCGCAGCGCTCACGATCATCTTCGTCCCGGTCGTGGTCTCCCTGCAGCCGTTCGGTCACTACGCCGGGGCGACGGTCTCGGTTGTGGTCTTGATAGCGCTGCTTGTCTGCCTCATCCCCACCACGATCGGAGCGTTGCTCTCGGCCATCGGCATCGCCGGCATGGACCGCCTCGTGCAGCGCAACGTGCTCGCCATGAGCGGCCGTGCTGTCGAGGCCGCCGGTGACACCCAGACGCTGCTGCTCGACAAGACGGGCACGATCACGCTCGGCAACCGGATGGCATCCGCCTTCCTGCCCGTCGGCGGGCACACCGAGGAGCAAGTCGCCGAAGCGGCCCAGCTCGCCTCGCTCGCCGACGAGACCCCCGAAGGGCGCTCCATTGTCGTCCTCGCGAAGGAGCGCTTCAATATCCGGGAGCGCAGCCTCGGCGAGGAGCACACCTTCGTGCCCTTCACTGCGGTCACGAGGATGTCGGGCCTCGACGTCGACCACCGGCAGATCCGCAAAGGTGCAGCGGATTCGGTGAAGCGCTGGGTCACGGATCTGGGCGGCACGCTCCCGGTCGACCTCGACCCGCTGGTCGACCGGGTCTCGCGTGCGGGCTCCACCCCGCTCGTCGTGGCGGACGGGCAGACCGTGGTCGGTGTCATCGAGCTGAAGGACGTGGTGAAGCAGGGGATCCGGGAGCGCTTCGATGAGATGAGGTCTCTCGGCATCCGGACCGTCATGATCACCGGCGACAACCCGCTCACGGCGGCTGCCATCGCCTCGGAGGCGGGAGTCGACGACTTCCTCGCCGAGGCGACGCCGGAGGCGAAGCTCGCCTTGATCAAGCAGGAGCAGGAGGGCGGCAAGCTCGTCGCCATGACCGGTGACGGCACGAACGACGCTCCGGCACTCGCCCAGGCCGATGTCGGTGTCGCCATGAACTCGGGCACGACGGCCGCCAAAGAGGCGGGCAACATGGTCGACCTCGACTCCAACCCGACCAAGCTCCTCGACATCGTCGAGATCGGCAAACAACTGCTGATCACACGGGGAGCGCTCACGACGTTCTCCGTCGCGAACGACGTGGCCAAGTACTTCGCCATCATCCCCGCTCTCTTCGTGGCGACCTACCCGCAGCTCAACGCGCTGAACATCATGAAGCTCCACTCGCCGACGAGCGCCGTCCTGTCGGCCATCATCTTCAATGCGCTCGTGATCGTCGCCCTCATCCCGTTGGCGCTGCGGGGTGTCCGTTTCCGGCCCATGAACGCACAACAGATACTGCGCCGCAACGTGTGGATCTACGGCGTCGGTGGCCTCATCGTCCCGTTCGTCTTCATCAAACTGATCGATCTCTTCCTAACTGCCGTGAGGTGGTACTGATGCTCGTACATATTCGCCGCGCCGTGGTCGTCTCCATCGTGCTCTTCCTGGTCTGCGGGCTGGCGTATCCGTTCCTCATGACGGGTGTCTCCCAGTTGCTCTTCAAGAACCAAGCGAACGGCTCGCTCGTGAAGGTGAACAACAAGGTCATCGGCTCGAGCCTGATCGGCCAGAGCTGGACGGGCCCGAAGTGGTTCCAGGGCCGGCCCGATCCCGACGACCCGATGGCGTCGGGCACGCAGAACTTCGGGCCGAAGTCGAAGCTCTTGCTGACCTTCGCCCATTCGGAGGTCGTCAAGCTCCTCCACGAGGGCATCACCCCGACGAACGGGCTCGTGACGGGCTCGGGAAGTGGGCTCGACCCGGACATCGCCCCTGCCGATGCCTACGCGCAGGTCGACGTGGTTGCGGCGGCCAACCACCTGCCCGTCGCCACCGTGGACCATCTCGTGGCGACGCATATCGCCGGGGCGGAGTGGGGTTTCTTGGGATCGCCGTACGTCGCCGTGCTCCAGCTGAACCTGGCGCTCGCTCGGCTCACCAACCAGACGCCGTAGCCCTGGTTGTGAGCCGTCTCGGGCGGGCAGCCGCAGCGCCCAGGCCGTGGTTTCGTGGGCGCGGCCTGCCGCTGGCTGACGTCTAGCGGCCGATCTCATCCAACCGGCCGGCCAGGTACTCCCGCTCCACCTCGTTGCCGGTGAGCGCCAATGCTTCCTCGTAGGCCGCGTGAGCCTCGGTCAACCGGCCGAGCCGCCGGAGGAAGTCCGCACGAGCGGCCGGCAGGTAGGAGTAGCCCCGGAGCTGCGGCTCACCGACGAGCAGATCGAGCTCAACGAGACCCGCCAGCGGCCCATCGGCCATCCCGACCGCGACCGCCCGGTTCAGGGCCACGACGGGAGATGGCCAGGTGGCGCAGAGCTGGTCGTACAAACCGACGATCCGGGGCCAGTCGGTGGCCTCCCACGTGGGGGCCTCCGCATGGACCGCGGCGATGGCGGCTTGCAAGGCGAACCGGCCCGGCGGGCGCCGGCGGAGCGCTTCGCCCACCAGGCCGAGGCCCTCGGCGATGGCGGCGCCGTCCCATCGGCGCCGATCCTGCTCGTGCAGGAGGAGCAGGCGCCCGTCGGCACCGACGCGGGTCGCCCGTCTCGAGTCGGTGATGAGGATG
>JBEKLQ010000106.1:0-14479 GCA_050010115.1 Acidimicrobiales bacterium
TTGCTCGGTTGCTCGGTTGCTCGGTTGCTCGGTTGCTCGGTTGCTCGGTTGCTCGGTTGCTCGGTTGCTCGGTTGCTCGGTTGCTCGGTTGCTCGGTTGCTCGGTCATTCGGTCATTCGGTCGTGTCGCGCGAGGTGCGTGGTTACTCAGGTTGCATGGCGATCTGCTCGGGGCGGATGCGGACCTTGACGCGCTGCTGGCCTTCCCGGCGGTCACCAAACTTCTCGACTCCGAGGTACTTGTTGGCGAGGAAGTCGATGTGCTCGTCCGCACCATCGTGGGTCATCTCGATCACTGCGCCTCTTAGTGCCAATACCCGATACGGATCCTTCGGATCGACGACGGACACAGCGACATTCGGGTTCGAGCGAAGGTTCCGCGTTTTCACCCTCCGTTCGGCCGTGTTGAACACGACATCGTCACCCTCGACATCGACCCACACCGGACTGATGCTGGGACGGCCCTTCGCATCGATCGTGGCGATATGTGCGAGCACGGGCTCACGCAGCAACTGCTTCGCGCTCTCGGTGAGTACCTGCGACACTGCAGTACCTCCTCGTAACCCAGGTCCGACACGCTACCGCCGCGCGGCGCTCGGGGCACGGTCCGCCGGCCCTTGCCGACCGTGATATGGCCAGCGCCGCCCGGGTTCGCCCGAGCCGGGCTGGGGCCTCGCGCAGCTGGCCCACGCTCCACCCTCTCTCCCGGGTAGCCTCGTGGTCGTACCTCACCGCGTTGGTGGGTTTCACCTCTCGACATCATGATCCTCGACCGCATCCATTCCCCCAGCGACGTGAAAGCGCTCTCACACCGAGAGTGCGAGATCCTGTCGGCGGAGATCCGTGACTTCCTCGTGGATGCCGTGTCGCGGACCGGTGGGCATCTGGGTTCGAACCTGGGCATCGTCGAGCTCACCATCGCTTTGCACCGAGTGTTCGACTCCCCCCGAGACTTCCTGTTGTTCGACACCGGCCATCAGGCCTACGTGCACAAGCTGCTGACGGGCAGGCAGGCGGGTTTCGCGCGGTTGAAGCAAGAGGGTGGGCTCTCGGGCTACCCCAACCGCAAGGAGTCAGTCCACGACCGCGTCGAGAACTCGCATGCTTCCACGGCGCTCTCGTACGCCCACGGCATCGCGTCCGCGCTTCGCCTCGAGGGCCGAGACGACCCTGCGACAGGCGGGCGCCGGGTCGTCGCCATCGTGGGTGACGGCGCCCTCACGGGAGGCATGGCCTATGAGGCGCTCAACAACCTCGGTCACTCGGCGGCTCGGGTCCTCATCGTGCTGAACGACAACGGCCGCAGCTACGCGCCGACGATCTCGAAACTCTCCGGTTCGCTCACCCAACTCCGCCTCGACCCCCGATACGTGCAGCTGCGGGAGCGGATCCGCCACGGGCTCCGTGACCTCCCCCCGACGGTGGGCTCGGTCGCGTACACATCGATCCACGGGCTCACCTCTGCGCTTCGGGAGGTCGTGGAACCCCATGTGTTCTTCGAGGCCCTCGGCGTCCGCTACACCGGACCGCTGGATGGTCATGACATCCCGGCGATGGAGCGGGCACTGCGCCGGGCGGCCGAGTGGCATGGACCGATCGTGCTGCACGTCCTCACGAAGAAGGGCAAGGGGTACGGTCCGGCCGAGAACGACGAGATCGCCAAGCTGCACGACCTGAAGGTGTCGACTCCGACGCCGTACAGCCCGGGCACCGCCACCTACTCCGGTGCAGGTGGCCCGGGCACCGGTCCAGCGCAGGGCACGGTGTCCCTCCCACGAGTCGGCGCCCCGACCGACGACCCGGGTGGCTTGCCACCTCCCGCCCAGATCGGGGACAGCTACACCGAAGCGTTCTCGAAGGCCCTCATCCACGCGGCCGAGGCCGATGACCGGCTCGTAGCCATCACGGCAGCCATGCCGGGGCCGACGGGGTTGTTGAGCTTCGAGGATCATTTCCCGGAACGGTTCTTCGACGTGGGCATCGCAGAGCAGCACGCGCTCACCGCCGCCGCCGGCATGGCGATGGCAGGGCTTCACCCCGTCGTCGCTATCTACTCGACGTTCCTCGCACGAGCCGTAGATCAGTGGAACCTCGACGTCGGCCTCCACCAGCTGCCGGTCGTCATCGTGGCCGACCGAGCGGGCGTGACGGGTGACGATGGCCCGAGCCACCATGGGCTGTACGACCTGGTCCAGGCGTTGCAGGTGTCGGGGTGCGCGATCTTTGCCCCGTCGGAGCCGGCCGAGATCGGCCCGGCCCTGATGTCGGCGCTCGACACTCGCGGTCCTGCCCTCGTGCGTTACCCGAAGACCCTCGCTCCGGGGCCGCTCGCCCCGCCGGGGTCGGGATTTGAGGCCCGGGTGCTCAGAGAAGGTGACGGCAGAGTCCTGCTCGTGGGCATCGGAAAGCTCGCTCGGGCCTGCGCTGAGGCGGGCGCCATCCTGGCTGTCGACGGGGTCGACGCGACCGTGTACGACCCACGCGTCATCCGGCCGGCCGACCCGGCGCTGGTCGAGCAGATGGCCGCAGCTCGTCTCGTCGTCACTGCCGAAGACGGGCTGGCTCACGGCGGTGCCGGTGCGTACCTGCTTTCCCAGGTCGAGCTCGCCTGCTCGAGCCGGTCCGAGATCGGGCCACACTCGGTCGTCCTCGGTGTCCCGACGACCTATCTGGCGCACGCCAAACCGGACGCGATCCTCTCCCGGCTAGGCCTCGATGGCCCGGGTATCGCGGCGTCCGTTCGGGCGGCTATGCAGCGGTTCTCCATCGCCGACACCTGACCTGCCGGTCGCGTGCCTTGAAACGCGGGCTGCACGACTGCCCCGCCAGGTCGCCGGCGACCCCCATCGCCACGTTGCTCGGTACGCCTCGACGAGAACGGATCCCACGCGGTGGCGATCGACTTGGCGACCTTGCAAGGGGTCCTCGCCGTGACCACCGACGGGGCCAGCTAGCCAGCTAGCTAGCCAGCCAGCCAGCCAGCCAGCTAGCGAGCGCCCGGAGCCCCTCAGCCGCGGAGATCGAACAGCGTCTGGGCTCGTTCCGAGGACTCCTCGGACTCGACGGCCAGTGGCTCCACCAGCCGCGGGTCGTCGAGCCGCGAGTTGTTCACGTCGGTCCCCACTCGGAAGGCAGTGAGGTAGCCCTCCGGCGGGGGCGAGAGCAACCGAGCAAGCTCGACGGGATCCAGCGGGGCGGGCTCCAACCAGGTTGCCCAGTCGTCGGGTTGCAGCACGGCGGGCATCCGGTCGTGGATGGATGCGACCACATCGTTCGCTGACGTGGTGATGATCGAGCACGACAGCAGCCAGTCCTCGTGCCATCCGTCGGCCTCGTCCCGGTCGTGTGCCGCTCCGCCGGCAGGTCCGGGAGGGCGCCAGGCTTCCCATAGCCCGGCGAAGACGAGCAAGCCCCCGTCCGCCGGGCGGAAGCACCAGGGCAGGCGGGCCATGCCCTTCGCCGGGACCGGCGCGTTCGCCGTTGCCGAGCCTCCGCTGGCCGAGCGCGGCACCTTCTGCCACTCGTAGAAAGCATCGGCCGGGACGAGGCAGCGTCGCTTGGCGAGGGCCGACCGGAAGGCGGGGCGCTCGGCGAGGGTCTCGGCACGGGCGTTGAACGAGCTATAGCTGACCTCGGGATCCTTGGCCCACGGGGGCACGAGGCCCCAGTGGTAGACGGTGAGCCGGCGGCGGAAGGTCGGGTCTGTGGCCAGACCGTCGACCCCAGGTTCCTCGGGCTCGGAGCGCCTGACTCGGCGGTCCGCCACCGCCAGCACACCCGTCTGCGGCGAGATGTTGAAGCGCGGCTGGAGCAGCTCCTCGGGGACCTCGATGTCGTCCACGTCGAGGATCTCGGCGATGTCCTCGATCGGCCGGCTGGCAACGAAACGACCGCACATCGGTTGCGAACCTACCGCCAATCACAGCCGCGCCGCGTTGGTGTCGCTGGGCCAGCACTTTCGCGGCGCGGGTCGGGCCGCCGCAGCCGCCGCAGCTGCCGCAGCCGCCGGCCGCGGCTACGCCTCGAAACCCTCCCAGTACCTTCCCATCATCATCTGCTCGAGGGTCGCCCGGTGCAGGATCAGGTCGTTGGGATCGGCGGGCGTTTCCGCCTGGCCGAAGGCGATCTGCCGGCGCGCCACGCGGAACATGATGATCCCGTGGCGGAGGGCGGCATAGAAGAGGTAGAAGCGCAGATCCGTCACCACCGCGCCGCTCGCCGCCTCGTAGGTCGCGACCGAATCGTCAAGCCGCATGAAGTGCCGCATGGGCTCGATCTCGAGGGCAACGGCGATGTCGTCGAACCACCGGTGCAGGTAGATCATCCAGCAGAGATCGACCTCACGGGGCGCGAGGCCCACCATCTCCCAATCGAGCAACGCCACTGGGGCGAAGTCCCGGAACACCATATTGCCGATCCGGGCGTCACCCCAGCTGAGCACCGCATCGCCGGCGCTGTTCTTCGGCCAGTGCCCCTCCAGCCACGAGAAGCCCTCCTCGATCACCGACGATCTCACCCCATCAGCGGCACACCACTCGTAGTAGGCCCGCTGCTCGGCCACGTGACGCTCGAGCGCCGTGGTGCCCTCGCGGTCGAACGCCAGGCGCTCGGAGAGCTCGGCTGGGATGTTCACTCGATGGACCGCCGCCAAGGCTTCGAGCGCCGCGTCCTGCAGGCGGCGCTGGTCGGCGCGGTCGGCCTCTGAGAGCCACGAGCCAAACGGGTAGGGAAGGATGTCAGCGGGGATCTCGCCGTCGATCCGGTCCATGACGAAGAACGGCACTCCGAGCGGGCCGGGATCGAGCTCCAACCGGTACACTCCGGGCACCGGCACGTCGCTGTGGCGGGAGAGGTGGTCGATGACGAGGAATTGCTTCTCCAGGTCGTAGCTCGGGAAGACCGGCACCGCCGAGGCGTCCGGAGCGAGGCGGGCGACGAGGCGCCCGGGCATGCCAGCTTCGCGATCGGGCGAGATGGGCTCGATCTCGAGGAGCACCGTCAAGCTCGACACGCCCGTGTGCCCCGGGATGTCGAGCGAGGTGATCCGGGCGGCCAACTCGTTCGCCGCCAGCCAGGCCTCGAGCGACGCCCGCAGCTCCTCCGGATCGCGGTTGGAAGTCTGGAGACCGTGCTGGGTGGCAGTGCCGGCCTCGTTGCTCGGCTCGCTCATGGAGCGGCACTCTCCCATTCCTCGAAACCGCTCGGGGCGTGACGCCCGAATGTCGCGTGCTCGAACAGGCCGTACCCCGTCTGCCCCGCGCACGTGGCCCGCGCCACATGGTCGATCACGCCGAACGCAAGCTGGCCGGCGAGCGCTGGATCGTCCAGGTCGGCGTCCACCCGCACGGCCGAGTCCTTGCCCCGCCACCAGCCGTGGCGCCAGCCGGGATCGCCGTTGTAGCCGGGGCCGGCGTTGAGCAGCACGTGGCCGAGGGCCTCGATCTCCACGACCACGGGAGCGCCGCGCTTGGTCATCGTGATCGTCGCCCCCGTCGGCATCCTGGTCCCGGACCGGTAGTGCACGTCGATGTCCGCCCATCCGAGCTGCTCCGGTGGCCGGCCGCTCTCGGCGGGCCAGACGCGCACGGCCTCAGCGGTGGTGCGGGTGCCGTCACCGTCCTCCTCCGCGATGACGACGATCGCGTACTCCTCGAAGCGCAGCGGCACGTACGTCCACCAGAACCCGAACCCCTCAATCGGCTCGGTGGCGCCTCGGCCAGCCGGCTCGTTCTCACCGACAGGACGGATACCCCAGGACCGGTCGCGCGTGCCGGTGGAGGAGTCACCTGCGAGCGCGATGTCCTCACCGTCGAGGTGGACCGTGCCTTCACACGTGCCGACCTGGGCGAACCGGGCTCCCTCGAGGATCACGCGACCCTGCTGGCGGATGACGTGCAGCGGTTCGTCGATGGCCGGGAACGAGCCGGTCCATGTGAGGTCGAGCCCGATGCGATGCTCGTCCGGCTCGCAGACGAGGCGCAGCTTGCGTAGCGGCTCAACCACCTCGATGCGGAACGGGCCGACCTGTTGCGAGAGACGATCCTCCGCGAGTGAGCCCGACAGCTGCAATGTGGACTGCCGACCGGAGCGCATGATCGTGATGAACCCGTCCGTGACGCCGAGGTTCGGGTAGGTGCCGAGCCCGCAGATGACGAAGAGCTCACCGGTGCGGTCGTGGGCGTTCAAGTAGCAGCGGTCGTAGGCGTTGCGGTCGCTCGTGGCGACGTAGGCCATCGACAGAGGTACCTGGTGGACGGGGAACTCGTCCAATGGAACTGGCATACAGCCTCCACCCCTATCGCAGTCGTGCCCATCCTTCCATGTGCTTGCCGCCAAAACGAGAACATGTTCTACTTACCGCCGGTGGACTACAACCTGGCCGATCTCTTCGAGCACGCCGTCGATGTCTTCGGCGACCGCGAGTACATCGTCGCCAACGGGCAGCGGCGGACGTATTCGGAGATGGACGCGCGGGCGAACCAACTGGCCCACCATCTGGCTGCCCAGGGCGTCGGCGCCGGCGACCACGTCGGGATCTACGCCTACAACCGGGTCGAATGGGTTGAGACGCTCTGGGCCGTCTTCAAGCTGCGAGCGACCTGGATCAACATCAACTACCGGTACGTCGAAGAGGAGCTCCGCTACCTGTTCGCGAGCTCGGATGTCGTCGCCATGGTGGTGGACCGTCAGTTCGCCGACCGTGTCGTCGCCTGCAGGGAATCGCTACCGCTGCTCCGCCATGTGCTCGTCGTCGACGACGGGAGGCTGCCGGGAGCTGGTGGGGTGGAGGTGGCGGGTGCCGCGGAGGTCGAGCACCTCGAGCAGCTCGACTACGAGGTGGCGCTCACCGGCCAGTCCCACGAGCGAGACTTCGGCCCGCGGTCGGGGGACGACCGGTACATCCTGTTCACCGGCGGCACCACCGGCCTCCCGAAGGGCGTGGTGTGGCGCCACGAGGACGTCCTGTACGCGCTCGGCGGCGGCATCGACCCGCTCACGAACATCCGGATCTCCGATCCGCAGGCGCTCGCCCGTAAAGGCTTGGCCAACGGCTTCCAGATCACGTTCCTCCCGATCGCCCCGCTGATGCACGGCGCCACGCAATGGGGCGTCATGGGCCAGAGCTTCCAGGGGAATCGGGTCGTGCTGGTGGATCGCTTTGACGCCGAAGCGGTCTGGGGGTTGGTCGGCGAGCTCGGTGTCAACGCGCTCATGTTCACGGGCGACGCCATGGCGCGGCCCCTGATCGAGGAGTACGAGCAGAGGCTGTCCGACGGCGAGCCGTACGACACGTCGTCGCTGATCAGCCTGTCCTCGACAGCGGCGGTGTTCTCGCCAGACGTAAAAGAGGCATTCTTCCGTCACTTTCCGAACGTCATCATGACCGACGCCATTGGTTCGTCCGAGAGCGGCGCCAACGGCATCGTGGTGCTGAAGCCCGGCCAGACGGCGATGCGGGGCGGGCCGACGGTCACCGCCGTCCGTGACTCGGTGGTCCTCGGTGCCGACCTGCGGCCGATGGAGCCCGGCACCGGTGAGATCGGGCGTCTTGCCCGCTCGGGCAATGTCCCGCTCGGCTACTACAAGGACCCGGCGAAGAGCGCCGAGGTCTTCATCGACGTGGAAGCCACCCGGTACGTGATGACCGGCGACCTCGCCCTGCTGGAAGCCGACGGCACGATCAGCTTGCTCGGGCGCGGGTCGGTGTCGATCAACACCGGCGGCGAGAAGGTCTTCCCCGAGGAGGTCGAAGCCGCCGTCAAGTCGCACCCGGACGTCTACGACGCCACGATCGTCGGTGTGCCGGACGAGCGCTGGGGCCAGCGCGTGGCCGCCGTGGTGGAGCCGCGCCCGGGCGCCGCCCCGGACCTCGAGTCGATCCAGGCCTACTGCCGGACGCGGGTCGCCGGTTACAAGGTGCCCCGCGAGCTGCACCTCGTCGACCGCCTCGTGCGCTCGCCTGCCGGCAAGCCCGACTACCGCTGGGCCCTCACCGTCGCGCTCGGTGATGCCGACGTGCCGGAAGCGGCGGCGCCGTCGGCAGCGGATCTGACGCCGCCTGCCGGCGCGTCGGAGACGTCCTCGAGCTCGCCCGCCCCGACCCCTGAGGAGTCACGATGAAGACCCGTGTTGCCGAGGAGTTCGGTCTCGACTTCCCGATCTTCGCCTTCTCCCACTGCCGCGACGTGGTCGCGGCAGTGACGAACGCCGGCGGGTTGGGAATGCTCGGTGCGCTCGCTTTCACGCCCGAGCAGTTGGCGATCGAGCTCGACTGGATCGACGAGCACGTCGGCGGCAAGCCGTACGGCGTCGACGTCGTCATGCCGGCGTCGTACGCAGGAGCCGGCGACCTGCCGGCTGATGCGTCCAACGCCCAGATGGCGGACATCCTCGACGAACTGATCCCGGCGGGCCACCGCCAGTACGTGGAGCAGGTGCTGGACCGCTACGGAGTCCCGCCGCTCCCGGCCGACGACGACGTCCACCGCTTGCTGGGCTGGACACACGAAGGTGCCCGGCCGCTCGTGGACATCGCCTTGTCGCACCCGATCCGGCTGCTCGCAAACGCCTTGGGGCCGCCGCCGCCGGACGTGGTCGAGCTGGCACACACCCACGGGGTGAAGGTCGCCGCCCTCGTCGGCACCGTCCCTCAGGCGGAGCGCCAAGTGCAAAACGGCGTCGACATCATCGTCGCCTCCGGCTACGAGGCGGGCGGTCATACGGGCGAGATCACGACGATGGTGCTCGTGCCCGACGTCGTCGACGCAGTTGCCCCGGTGCCGGTGCTGGCGGCCGGCGGAATCGGTGATGGCCGGCAGGTAGCCGCGGCGCTGGCGCTTGGCGCCGAAGGCGTGTGGATGGGGTCGATCTGGCTCACGACCGCCGAGAGCGACATGGCGCCAAACCTCATCGAGAAGCTGCTGGCGTCTGGGTCGCGTGATACCGCACGGTCGCGGGCGTTGACGGGCAAACCGGCCCGCCAGCTCCGGACTGGTTGGACCGAAGCGTGGGAGGCCTCCGAGTCGCCGGGCACGTTGCCGATGCCGCTGCAGTACATGTTGACGGCCGAGGCTCAGCGTCGGATCGCCCGCTCCGACGTCAAAGAGTTGCAAGGGATCCCCGTCGGCCAGATCGTGTCGCGCATGAACCAGATCAAGCCGGTGCGCCAGGTGATGTTCGAACTCATGGAGGGTTTTGCCGGGGCGGCCCAGCGGCTGGAGGACCTGGCGGAGGGCTGAGGGCTGAGGGTTGGCGCGGCCGGTCTCGGCCCGATCCGGCCGGCCCGGCCGGATCGGCTCTCAGCCGGCGAGCAGCTCTGCGACGATTCCGCGGACGAGCGGCAGGTCGTCGGGGTGCGTGATCCCGATGCACCGCCCTGTCGTTTGGACGACTCGGACCCGGGCGAGCTGTCGCGCCGCAAGCTGTGCGACGACGTCTGGCAACAACAGCTCCGGCGGTTTGCCCTCGGCATGAGGGGCGGTGGCGGGGTCGAATTTGGCGAGTGCCCGGTCGAGGTCGTCGTAGATCCCCCCAGAGAAGCCCCAGAGGTTCATCGACACGACCTCCTTGCCGCTGAGTTCTGAGCCGGGCCCGGTCGCTTCCCGGACCGGCCGGCCGCTGAAGCCGCCGCCGGGCTGACGCTGCACCGACTGCTCTTGCACGACGTCGAGATAGCCGTCTTCCGTCGTGAAACAGACGCCCCTGGTCACGGGCGCGTCGGTCAGCACGGTCTGATCGAGGTGGTAGCCCACGATCACGTGTTCGTCAGGCCCGAGGCTGGCCACCTGATCGGCGAGCATCTGCATTGCTGCCGCCCCGTAGAGGTCATCGGCGTTGACGACGCCGAACGAGCCGTCCACGACCGGCGCCGTCGAGGCCACGGCCTGGGCTGTTCCGGCAATGGGGCCCTGTGTGATGGGGGTGACCTGCATCTCAGCAGGCCAGTAGCGGGCGATGTGATCCAGGAGCTCGTCCCGCACCTCTTTGCGCACCACGAGCACGACCTGATCAAAGCCTGCCGCCAGCGCATCCCTCGCCGTGAAGTCCATGAGGGCCTCGCCGTTCGGACCAACGGGCGCCAGCTGCTTCAAGCCACCGAACCGGCGGCCGTGACCTGCTGCCATGACGACAAGTTGCACTGCTGCACTGTACGGGTACCCGTCGGCCGTTCGTATCATCTTGAGTGAGCTTTCGGTGACCGCTGTTGCGGGTCGCCGAAGAGAAGGAGCCCGCGGTGGCCGAGACCGGACAGTTGATCGACGACGAAGAGCGGGCCGCCCGCCAAGCAGCCTTGGATCAGCTCATGGAGCTGATGCGGCCAGCGGTCCAGGCTGACGGCGGCGATCTCGTCGTGACGGACGTCGACTTTGACGCGGGCATCGTCGAGGTCCAGCTGCAGGGCGCCTGCGGATCGTGTGCCATCTCGGGCCTCACTTTGCAAGGCGGCGTCGAGCGCCTCATGCGCCAACGGCTGCCGTGGGTGACCGAGGTCCGGGGCAGCGTGGACGAGTCGATCGACTTCGCCGAGAGCGTCTCGCTCGGCCAGGGCGGCTACGTACCCCGAACCCAGTAGGGCCTGAGCCGTCAGCCGTCAGCCGTCAGCCGTCAGCCGTCAGCCGTCAGCCGTCAGCCGTCAGCCGTCCCGCTTGCCGGCTGCCAGCAGGCACCCCGCCGCCAGTTTTTTGTCACATGTGCAACCAAACCGCTCCGCCGAGCGTCAGATCTGTTTGTCGGCCGCCCGCGGGCAGCCGGCGTGACAGAGCCGCAGAGTTCGGAAGGGGAGCGTGAGGTAGTGGACGAGCAGTCGGTCACTCCGGGTCCAGCTTCCATCAAGCCGGTCCTCATGGTGGCGGGGATGTTGCTTTCGGCGATCCTGGGTGCAGCGGTCACGACCCACCTCACCCGAGCGCCGGCCCAGCACAAAGGACCATCGGTGGGAATCGTCGTCATCAGGCAGCCTCAGGCCGCTTCGCACCAGCCGCACCTAGTGCGGAGGACCAACGCAAAGCCGGAGTGGGTCTGATCCGGCTGCACCTCGTCCTGCAAACTGTGGACATCCAGCGGTAGGTGCACCGGTAGTCGCACACGCGATCCTGCCGGCGTGCCCGACGACCACGCCGTCGAACCACTTCGGTTCGGCCGGCCCGGCCATGATCGATCACAGCGCCTCCGCCGCGACGTCGAGGGCATCGCCCGTCGCCAGTATGGCGTACTGTCCCTCGCTCAGGCGACTGGCGCCGGTGCCACGAAGAGTTGGATCCGGTGGCAGATGGGGGCGGGTTTCTTGGAGCAATGCGATGCGCGTGTGCTACGACTCACGTACACGCCTGATGGCTGGGAAGCGAGAGCGATGGAGGCATGCCTCGCCCGGGGACCGGAGACTGTCCTCTCGTTCGGTACGGCTGCTCGCTTGCGCGACCTCGACCTCGGGACGTGGCCCGAAAAGCGGATCGAGGTTGCGGTTCCCCATGCCGCCAGTCACCGATCCACCGACCGCGTGCGAGTCCATTCCACGCGTCGCAGCTCCTCGAGTGACCGCTGCCTGTGGGATCGCCTGCCGGTAACGACCGTCGCGAGGACCATCGTCGATATTGCCAACGTCATTCCGCCCGAGCGCCTCGCCCGGCTGATCGACGATGCGCTGCTCACCAAGAAGACGACCGTGCCGTTGCTGGCCTCGACGCTCCGACGAGCCAGCCGCCCGGGCTTCGCGGGCGGTCCAGCGGTCCGGCGCGCCCTAGCGCCCTGGATGGACGGCACGGTTGAGAGCCACGCGGAGGCCGAAGTGCTTCGGCTCCTGCTGGCCGCCGGCTTCCCGCCGCCGGTCTGCCAGCACGAGATCTGGGACGGGAAGGTGCTCGTCGCTCGAGTCGACTTCGCATGGCCACTTCAGCGCCTGATCCTCGAGGTAGACGGTTTTCAATTCCACGATGGTCCGGCGAAGTTCGCGGCGGATCGGCATCGCTGGAACCGCCTCGAGGCGTTGAGATGGCGCGTCCTCAAGGCGACCTTGCGAGAGGTGAGGACGGACAATAGGTCTCTGTTGACAGCGATCGCCGCCCACCTCGAGGGATGAGCGCATTTTCAGACTGGGTGCACAGAGTGCTGTAACGGGCTCGTTTACGACACTCTGTGCACCCAGATGCAGTTTTGACCCGCACAAGAAACCCCTCGCTGCGCGGCCTCGGCGGGCGTCGGCACGGCAGGGGCGCCCTCAAGGAGACACGCGCCGCCGCGGCCGGGCGTCCGCCGAGGCCGCAGCGGCGCCACGAGCGCCCGACGGCTCAAGCTGGCTGGGACGCCGATACGAGCCCCCCGACGGCTGCGAGGACGTCGGCTGGCTCGATCTCGCCGTAGCGTACGATCGGCTCGAACAGGTCGATCACCGTGCGGTCGGGCTCGGTGATGCCCCACAGCGGCCGCGGCGTCAATTTGCGTCCGGCAAAGAGCCGAGCCACGACCGCCTTGCGGGCATCGCCGGAGCGCTCCAGTGCCCAGGCGGCCTCCTCGCACAACAGAGCGCCCTCCAGCGTGTCGGCCATGAGGTACGAGAAGCGCCGCAGCTGCAGCAGCGCCAAGTCCTCCGGCGCTGCCTGCACCCACTCGATTGCCTCCACGAGCTCACCACGAGCGCCTCGCACGGCGGCGACCGGCTGGTCGAGCACACCGGATGCCAGCCCGGCTGCGCCGGCGGCTGCCTCAAGGGCGCGGTCGATCCGCCGGAGCACCGCCTGGTCGGCGCCCTCGGACCGCATCGCCCTCCGCACGTCGATACAGCAGATGTTCTCCGTGCCCTCCCAGATGGTGTGACACTGGGCGTCCCGCAGCTGCCGGGCGACCGGCCAGTCCTCCATGTAGCCGTTGCCGCCGAAGACCTCGAGCGCGTGTATCGCCGATTCGAGCCCTACCCGGCACGACCGCAACTTCGCCAACGGGATGGCGATGCGGCGCAACAGGGCGCCCTCCTCCGGAGTCGGCGCCGACCGGGCGGCGCTGGCGCACTCGAAGCTCAACGCCATGCCGGCCTCGAGATCCGTCAGCAGGTCGACCAACGTCCCGCGCACGAGCGGGTACGAGTCGATCCGGCGCCCCCACTGCTCACGGCGCCCCCCATAGATCGCGGCCTCGAGCCACGACCGTCGGTGGATGCCGAGGCTCATCAGGGCCACACCAAAGCGGCTCCCGTTCACCATCTCCATCATCCGGTTGATGCCCTTGCCATCCCGGGCAGCATCGATCGTCGGCATCGGCGCGTTGCCGGCTGACTTCGGGCCGGGCCCAGCCAGCCACGCCAGGGCGCCATCCAGGGCGACTTCGCCGGTCGGCACGCCGACCGTCCCGAGCTTCGGCTTCAAGCGCTTGACGTGAAACCCGTTCGGCTCGCCATCCAGACCCCGCCTCGGCATGATGAACGTGGCCAGCCCCCGGCTCCCGGCCGGTGCGCCCTCCGGCCGCGCGAGCACGATGAAGACGTCGGCATCGACGTTCGAGCAGAAGTGTTTCTCGCCGTACAGGCGCCACTCGTCGCCGTCCTGAACCGCCCGGGTGGTGTTGGCACCGACGTCGCTACCGCCCTGGCGCTCGGTGAGGAACATCCCGCCCTCCCAGGACTCCTCCGGATCGAGGGAGGTGAGCCGCGCCAGGACATCGTCCCGAACGGAGGCTGGGGCGTACCGCTCCACGATGTCGGCTGCGCCGCTCGTCATGCCGAGGGCGCAATAGGCGGCGGTCTCGGCTTGCGAGACGAGATAGGAGATGGCAGCGGTCACGACAGCTGGGACCGACCGGCCGGCGTGTGCTTGCAAACCCCCGGCGAAACCGGCGCGGATCAGGTCCGCCTTGTTCTCCGACCAGCTCGAGTGATGGATGACGGCGCCGACGTCCTGTCCCCACCGGTCGTAGCGGTCGAGCACGGGCCCGTGCTTGTCGGTGATCTCGGCGCGAGGCGCCACGCTCTGGCCGATGAGAACGCCGTACTGGGCCACGATTCCCTCGGCGAACTCTCGGTCGCCGCCGTCTGGCAGCAGGCGGTCGAGCAGTTGGGAAAGGTTCGGATCGAGGGCGTACCAGTCGAGACCGATCGCCTGCTCGTACTCGGCGTAATCAGGAAGCATTGGGACTCTCCTTCTGTTGCCCCGATCATCGCGCCGGGGCACCCCAGAACGCCCGCCGGCCCCGGCCGGCCGCGGGGCCCGGCCGCTGGCCGACGGTGCCGGCTGCTTGCGGGTGCCAGCCGACGCCGGACGGGTACCTGCCTACCCCGCTGCCCGCAGGTGGGTAGGCCGTCGCCGGCGCCACGCCTGTTCCAGCGCCGGGGGCTCCCAGCCACCATCGGCGGCGTTCAGGTTCGTACCAGGCGGCACGATCTGGTCGAGTCGATCGAGCGTGGCGTCGTCGAGCGTGACCTCGACCCCTTCCAGGAGATCCTCGAGCTGCTCCATCGTCCGGGGCCCGATGATCGCCGAGGTCAATGCCGGGTG
>JBEKLQ010000107.1:0-14161 GCA_050010115.1 Acidimicrobiales bacterium
CGAGCAATGCCGTTCTCCTCGCTCTGTTTCTCGAACCTTTGACAGTCCGAAAACCTAGGCAGGAGGCGGCGTTGCTCGCTTCTCAGCTGGTCAGGGAACCCACGGATGCGTCAGAAGAGCCACAAATATAGGAGCGTCAGCGGTGGGTGATGCCTGGCGACCGCGCCGCCGGTGGGCGCCGCGCCGCCGGTGGCGACGGCGGCCGAGTGATACTCCTGGGCCCGCGATCAGCGCTGCCGGCGCGGCGGTGCTGGTCGCGGACTCCCTCAGCTGACGCGCTTGGTGTAGGTCCTCACCTCCGCGGCGAGTGAAGTCTTCACGGACCTCGCCGTCGCCGCGGTCGTCGACGCCGCCACGCCGCCAGCTCAGCTGCCGATGCCAACAAGGCGTTGCACAGGCCGATCTGCGCCTGCACGGTTGCCGGCGGGATGGTCCGGTCGTGGATCTTGGCGGCGAAGAGCGCGTTCTTGATCTGGCCGGCGATGTCGTCACGTGCGTACTCGAGCTCCGAGAGCGCCGCGTCGGTCGAGACGTAGGTGGAGTCTCCCGGCGATGTGCTCTCGATCGCAGCCGTGGCCGCTTGCAGCGTGTCAGTGCCAAGCTCGCCGACGCTGGAGCCGATCTGCTTGTAGCAGGGGCAGATGGAACCGGTTGTCACGTTCGCGACCGGCCGGAGCCCCGGCTCCTGCCGGTGCACTTTGCTGAACAGCCCATACCCCAAGATCGGCAGACAATCGGGCAGATCGACGTCGAGCTGGCTGACCAACGCCCACAGGGACGCCCGAAGCTGGTCGAGTTGAGGCTTGCCGAGCCGTGCCTCCCAGCGCTTCTCGACAAAGCCGAACAGCGGCCGCCACACCTCCTGAGCCTTCCGGCCGGCGCTGGTGGCGCGAACCACCCAGTCGGAGCGGGGCGGCTACGGGCGGGGGTCAGCCGGATCGGGTTCGACGACGATGTACCCCCATCTCTGCATGCCGGCCAGATTTGTCCACGTGCGAGCGAGGCGTTCCAGCTCGCGGACGGTCAATCCCTCCTCGCCAACGAACTTCATGCAGTTTGACCACGTCGCCATCGACACGAGCCAAGGACCGTTCCGCGTGCCGCTCGTCGAGCCATGGTCAGTAGTCCGGTGGGCGATCTGCCGCTCGGATTCGTTGTCAAACTCGATCGTGAACGCGGCCAACACCTGGGAGAGGAGGGTGGGAAACGGGGAGGCGAGAGCGCAGGGTCGCCCAGGGTAGGTTGCCGGCGCACTGCCGGCGCACGACGGCTCGGTGTCACGGGAACTTTGCACTGTGCCGAGTAGCGGTGACAGCGGCGAGTCGCCGGCCGGCGCACGACGGGCGCACACCGGCTCGGTGTCACGGGAACTTTGCACTGTGCCGAGTAGCGGTGACAGCGGCGAGTCGCCGGCCGGCGCACAGTAGCGGTGACAGCGGCGAGTCGCCGGCCGGCGTTTGGCGGAACCGTCCGGTTCTCCGGATTTCAGACGACGCGCCGCTCGGCCGTCAGGTGGCTCGGTTAGTCGCCGGTGTTGACGATGTCGCTTGGTTCGAATAGGAGCAGCGAGGTTTCTTCGTCGGCGTGCGGCTCGTGGGAGCGACCTCGCGGGGCGACGTAGCAGTCTCCCGGCTTGAGCACCACGTCGTCGCCGTCGTCCATCCTGATCGTTAGGCAGCCGGACAGTACGAGGAAGAACTCGTCAGTCTCGGGATGACTGTGCCGGGTGAAGCTGCCGTCGACCTTGACGACCCGCACGTCGTAATCGTTCACGACGGCGACGGTCCGCGGGGACCAGTGCTCAGCGAGCGACGACAAGACCACGTCGATGTTCACGGGTGAGGAAGGCCCCATGCGGCCATGCTGCCATCGACCCGGCATCGAGCCCTGGTCCCCGCGCTGCTCTCGGTTTTTGGCCGGGCACTTGCGAGCACCGCCGATCATGGCGAGAAACCCTTCACCTCCCGGCGAAGTCGCGCCCCGATTCCTTACGGGGCGTTCGGGTCGCGGGAGCGAAGGGAAAACCCGGATGGATGTCAGCTGCGACAGGGTATCGGCCGCGGTGCAGCACCATGGGTTAGTGCGGCAGCACGTCGGGCTTGCGGACCGACGCCCGCCAACCGTCGGGATAGGGCTCCAACCCGCGAAAGAAAGGCGACAGCTTTGTGATCGGCTCGCCGACAAACCGATCAAGCGACTGCCGGAGGTCGCCCATGACGTCGGTGCCACTCAGCGCACGACAGGCGGCGAGCAACAGAAGAGAGACGGACTGAAAGTGGCGCAACGCGGTCGGATGGCGGCGGCGGCCGCTCGTCCCTACGCTCGCCTGGCGCTGTGGGTGTAGACGGGCGAGGGGACCGGTTCGCTGGGCGACGGCGTAGCCCCGTCCGGCTCGGCTGCACTGTCGAGACTGTCGAGCAGGACAGCTCCGACCTCGCCAGTGGGCGCCCCGACACCTTGGCCGTTAAGGACGGCTTTCTGGGCGATCGACTCCGCGTCCTCGTGCACGAACTTCTCACCTCGAAGCGCCGAGGCGATCGCCGCGATCACGCTCATCACGACAGCGAAGATGAGGATGAGGAGCAGGGCACTCTTGAACGACGGCCCGATGAGGTGGGGGAAGAAGGACCGGCTGGTGAGGTAGGCAGCTTGGGCAGGAGCGAGGTGACCGAGCACTGCCGGGCCGAGCAGGCTCTTCAGCGGGTTGTAGCCCAGGAAGGCGGCAAAGATGTAGCCGAGCGGCGGCACGTGGGCGAGCTGGGCCGCCTTGGTCGCGGGGATGCCGTGAGCGACAAGGCCCTGGTACATCGCCGAGGGCACTTTGGCGTTGAGTCCCAAGACGAGCAGCGTGAAGAAGAGCCCCATCGAGAGCGGCATGCCGGAGTTCGCGAACGTGACCCGCATCCCCGAGGCCGCCCCGCGGTGGCGAGCGGGCACCGAGTTCATGATCGAGGCGGTGTTCGGCGAAGCGAACATGCCACCGCCGATCCCCGAGAGGAACATCACGGCGGCGAAGGGCCAGTAGGCGAAGTTGGCCGGGAATGCCATCATCGCCCCGTACGTCGCGGCCGACAGGAGCATCCCGGCGGTCGCGAAGGGCCGAGCACCGTAGCGGTCCGACAGCTTGCCCGACAGCGGCCCGGCGACCACGAAGCCGAGCATCCAGGGGATCATGTAGATGCCAGCCCACAGTGGCGTGTCGACGAACCGGTAGCCGTGCTGGGGCAGCCAGATGCCCTGGAACCAGATCATCAACATGAACTGGAAACCGCCCCGCCCGACCGAGCCGAGGAAGGACGCCGCGTTGCCGGCGGTGAACGCCCGGATGCGGAACAGCGACAGGCGGAACATCGGCTCGGCCACGTGCATCTCGACGATGACGAAGACGACGAGCAGCGCCAGACCGCCGAAGATCAGCTCCAGCACAAAGGGGTTCCCCCAGCCGGTGAGGGAGTGACCATAGGGCTGGATACCGTAGGTGACGCCCGTGAGGATGATGCCGAGGCCCGCGGCAAACGAGAGGTTCCCGAGCCAGTCGATCTTCGCCTTGATGCGGACGCCGATCTCCTTCAACTTCAGGTAGGCCCAAACCGTCCCGAAGAGCCCGACCGGCACGTTGGCGAGGAAGACCCAGCGCCAGCCCACCTGTGCCAGCAGCCCCCCGGCGAGGATGCCGAGGAAGGAGCCGAGAATCGCAGCGACCATGTTCATTCCGAGGGCGAGGCCGAGCTGCTCGGAGGGGAAGGCGTCGGTGATGATGGCCGCCGAGTTCGCCATGAGCAGTGCCCCGCCGATGGCCTGGAACATCCGCAGGATGACGAGCTCCAGGGCGCCTGTCGAGCCCGTGCTCCAGACCGTCGACAGCAGGATCGCCCCGAGGGTGAACCAGGCGAAACCGAGGTTGTACATCCTCACCCGGCCGAAGATGTCGCCGATGCGCCCGACGGTCACCACGATGGCGGCCAGCACCAGCATGTAGCCCATCATGATCCAGAGCAGGTACGGGAAGTTGGCCGACTGGAGGGGGTTCAGGTGGACGCCCCGGAAGATGACCGGCAGGGCGATGAGGAGGCTCGTGGCGTTGAGCGTCGCCAGCACCGTCCCGACGGTGGTGTTGGAGAGGACGACCCACTTGTAGTGCGGCCCTACGACCGGCGACTGGGTTGGCACCGTTGGTGCCGTTGGTGCCAATGCGGTCATGAGCGCACCTCCATTGCCTCGCGGCGGTCGCCTGCCATCGCCGGGACCTTGTCCGGGCGCTCGGTCGCGAACGACTCGAGCAGGGCCACGGCCCGCTCGAGCGCCAGCCGGTCGGCCTTGCTCAAGCGTTCGAGGCGTTCGGCGAGCCAGGCGTTGCCGAGCTGTTCGCGCCGGGCGAGCAGCTCAGCACCTTTGGCGGTGGCCACGAGGTGCACGCCCCGGCGGTCGGCGGGGTTCGCCCGGCGGGCGACGAGGCCGGCCTCCTCGAGCTTGTCGGCGAGGCGTGTCATGGCCGGGGAGGGCAGGCCCTCGATCTCGGCGAGCTGCCCGACGCCAAGTGGCCCGCCGCCCACCACGGTGGCGAGTGCGGAGAGCTGGGCGATGGTCAGCTCGGAGAGGTCGAGGCGCCGAAGCTGGCGACTCAGGCGGATCATCGACAGCCGGAGCCGGCCTGCCAGCACGTTGGGCATGCTCGCCTCGCCCCTTCCGCTCGTCGCTCGGCTCATTACGACGCCTCCTCCCGAACCTGCCCAGCCGCCGAAGCTGCGCCTTCCGGCCACCGGTGCCGAACACCAGGTCCCAACTAATGTATCAACAGTACTAAATGCCGAAGGCATCAATCAAGGCCAACTGCTGTCATCGCCGATCATCGCCGCGATGTTCGGCCTCGCGGGTGGTTCAGATGGTGTGGCGGATCCAGCCCTGACGCTCTACGGTCATCTCGGGAGCTCCTCGTTGTACGACGTCACCAGTGGCGGTGACGGCTGGTGCGGCGGCGAGGGCAGGACCGGCTCAAGTGCGGCTGTCCACCCGCCGATAATCGCGTGGACACCTCCGCGGGAGCCGCTGATGAGCCCACACCAAGACACCGCGAGCGCGGCTCCCGTGAGCAACTTTCTCACGTCGCTGTTCCAGTTCGAGGGCGACGTCAACGGGCCGGGCGTGAAGCGGGTCCTGAAGGCCGTCACGTACATCTACCTGGGATTACCAGCCTACGGCCTTGCGCTCATCTTGCTCTGGCGCCACGTGCGGTCCGAAGCGGACCTTTGGGCTGCGCTCGTGGCGATGGCCTTGTTCGTCGCAATCAACGCCTCCGACTTCTGGCACCTCGAGCATGGAGCGATGGCCGAGTTCACGCCCCTGAAGGCTCTGATCGAGGTCTGGCTCGCAACCGGCACGTTCGCTCTCTTCGGGGCGACTTTTGGCGTTCACGGCGGGGCGTTCCTCCTTCTGCCCTGTCTCCCGTTCCTCACGACCGCGCTGATGGGCAAGCCGGTGATGATCGCAGGCGGCTGGCTCGGGCTCATCGCCTCGCTCATTGTCGAAACCACGGCACAGTGGCCCGCGTCCGAGGCGCTCCCCGTCACGGCGTTGTTCGCCGTCGGAGCTGGCGCCGCCGCCCTGATGGTCAACGAGGTCGTGCGGGGCTCGATCCGTGACGGCCACGTGAGCCGCTCCCTCGCCGAGCTGGCGGCCCACGCCAGCACGCTGCGAGAGTGGCCGGACGGCCTGGAGCCCGTGGCGGCCACACTGGCTACGGCGATGGACGTGGATCGTTTCGCTGTGTGCATCCGCCTCGCCCCAGGCACCCTTCTCGAGCAGGTGTTCTCGTGGCCCGACGCTGACTGGGCATCCATCGGCGCTGCCGCTGGCTCGGCCAGCTCAGTCCGCGAGCTCGGACTGGCGGCTCTGAGGAAGGGTGACCCGCTGCATGACGCGACCATCTATGCCACCCCAGCGTTCAGCGCGGCAGCCGGCCTCGTGGTCCTCTGCCCGTTCCGGGGCAGCACGGGCTCGCCGGTGGACACCACCATCGCCACCACGGTGGCGCGTCTGCTCGCCTCGATGTTCGACCGCAGCCGCGTCATCGCCGGTCTGGTCGACTTGGCGCACACCGACGAGCTGACCGGTCTGCCGAACCGGCGCCGCCTCTTCGAGGCGTTGCACCGGGAGGCGGCCCGGTCGAGGCGAAGCCGGGCACCCCTCAGCGTGGCCATGTTGGATGTGGACAACTTCAAGGCTTACAACGACCGGTTCGGTCACTCGGCAGGAGATCAATTGTTGCGCCTCTTTGCCGAACGGACCGTTGCGAGGCTCCGCGGCCAGGACCTGATCGCCCGCTACGGGGGAGAGGAATTCTGCCTTGTGCTGCCGGACACCGAGTCGGCTGGGGCTGCCGACCTGGTCGACGCTCTCCGCCGCCTCGGGGCTGGGGTCGACCCACTCGGCGACCGCGTGACGTTCTCCGCCGGCATCGCCACGTGGAATGGGAGCGAGTCGATCGACGACCTCGTGCTTCGAGCGGACACGAACTTGTACGCCGCCAAGGAGACCGGGCGGGATCGGATCGTCACCCTGGCCTGACGGGGCGGGCTCGGGCCGACCACGGTACGGGCTGATCGGCGAGACTGGGTACCTCTGAGGAGACCTCATGCCGATTAGCACCGCCGACGCCGATGCCCTCGTCGCCGATTGGGTCACCGACCCATCGCTGCGAGCGCATCTCGCTGCCGTGAGCACCGTGATGCGGTCCGCTGCCCTGACCTACGGCGGCACTGACGCCGACCCGGAAGCTTGGGCGCTCGCCGGTCTGCTTCACGATGCGGACTGGCAGCTTGATCCGGACCATCACCCGGACCGGATTGTTGCCTGGCTCCGCCAACGAGGCGAAGATGACGTGGCCGAAGCGGTCGCCACACACAGCACCGCATGGGGCACTCCCGCCACGCTCATGGGGTCCTGCCTGCTGGCGTTCGATGAACTTACGGGTTTCGTCGTTGCCGTCGGCAAGGTAAACCCTGAAGGAATCCGCGGCGTCACCGTCCCGGGGGTGCTCAAGAAACTGAAAAGACCGAGCTTCGCGGTTTCCGTCGATCGCAGCGAGGTTGCTGCCGGCGCCGCAATCCTCGGGATTGGCCTGGAGGATGCTGTCGGTTTCGTTCTCTCCGTGCTTGGCAAAGGCTGAATGAGCTCGACGTTCTCTCGCCAGTCGTCTTCGCTGCCGGGCTGAGCCGGCGATAGACACTCCGCCCACCGCTTCCCGCAACGAGGCTGAGAGCCTCTGGTCTCAGCCACGGAGCGGTGCCTGCGGTGCCTGCGGTGCCTGCGGTGGCTGCGATGCCCGCGGTGCTTGCGGTGCCTTCGTGGGCAACTGGTCGAACGTCGGGATCAAGTAGGCGAGGCCGGCGATCATGGGCCCGACGAACATGAATGCCATACCGAGGAGCCTCAGCGGGTGTGACACGGTGACCAGGCCGCCGATGCCGGCCATGGCCACGCCGACGAGGCCCACCCATCCGGTCGCCCGGAACGTACGGGTGGATCCCCTGACCCGGAGCAAGAGCGTCACCGCACCCAGGGCAAGGGGGAGACCGAGGACGGCGTGGGCGAGATAGACCGTCGCTCCCTTGGTCGGCAACCAACCGCTCGACCTGCCAGCAGGTACGAGAAGCAGGGCCGCGACGCCGAGGAAGAACTCGATGGCCACGAGCACCGAAAGACTCAACGCCAGCCGACGGTTCGAGCTCTCTCTGGCGGTCCCGGGGTCACCTGCAGGAACGGTGCGACCGAGCGGAACGCCACCGTCGACAGTCGTCACCCCTTGGTTCGCCGGGCGAGGCGCTCCTCCCTCTCTCACGGGAGCGACCCGTACGAGCGCGTTGTAGGTGACGACGGCGATCGAGAGGTGCATGACCATGAGCACGGCGACGGCTCGAACGGGTTGATTCCGGAGGAGGAGCCAGATGTCGGGGAGCCAGAGGACGAGCGTCACGAGGACGGCGAGCCGGAGGAACAGCCAACGGGGCGCCGAGGTGATGCGGGCCACGGTGGGCCATCCTGCGCAGGCGATCAGCACACCGATGGTCGTGAGCGTGCCGTAGTCAGAGGCACGAAAGTGCACGTACCCCTTCGTCGCCGGGAACACACTCGTCCCGATGAGGACGAGGAGAGCATCCACTGCGAGGGAACCGACCACTGAGAGGATCGTCGCCAGCAACAGGGCCGGGACCGATGGCTGACGATGACGGGGCGACCAGTCGACCCGTACGAGTTTCAGGGCTCGTTCGGGCAGGCTCGTTGTCGACATGGTGCTGACCTCGGGGATGACGCGCGGGAGAAAGGGGTTGCCTCGGACTGCTCTCCAGTTTGTAGCCACTGCCGCTCGAAGTCAGTTCACCCGTCCGGCCCCCGGCGAGGAGCTGGTCGCGAAGTGAAACATCTGCCGTTGTTCCGGTCCATAGAACAGTGAGCAGGAGAACGGGAGTCGACATAGGCATGGCCACGACCCATGTCCCCCCGGTCCCAGATCCCCGCCGAGCACCCAGCGGGCTGCGGCCGGTCACCCCCGCCGGTGCGGTCCCGCCCCGTGAGATCCTGATGTCGGCCCGCTACAGTCTGGGCAACATCGGCGACGGAGGCTCGAAATGTACAAATCGGTGCTGGTCGCGACGGACGGTTCCGAGACCGCATCTGAGGCCGTCCGGGTGGCGACCGAGCTAGCGAAACTCTTCGGCGCGACGCTGCATGTCGCCAACGTGTATCGCTCCGGCCAAAGGGGCACACTCAATGTGCCGGGCTTCTCGCTGGGCTACCCCGAGGGGATCGACAGCGGGAGTGTCGCGCAGACACAAGCGGAGTCGGTCGCGTCGCACGCCCGGACCAAGGGAGTGAAGGCGCACACACACGTGGTGACGGGCAACGTGGCCGAACAGATTGTGGCCATCGCCGAGAAGCAGCATGTGGATCTCGTCGTCGTCGGCAACAAGGGCATGCGAGGGCTGAAACGCGTGCTCGGCAGCGTGCCGAACGCCGTCGCGCACACAGCCCCGTGCGCAGTGCTCATCGTCAACACGACCTAGCGCCACGGCCTAGCCCCATCGCTCGGTTCACTGCACTTCCAGTGTCAGGCCGGTGGAGGCCCTTCATCGGGTCCTTCGGCCCTTCCGCGCGGCCCGGCGCCCAGCGATCATGGACAGGCACCGTCACGGGTCGTCGATACGGGGCCACTTGAGTTGATCGATCGGAGGAGTGCCATGGATCTCGTCGCCGTGCTCAGCGAGGCCAAGACCGAAGTCCTGGATGAGGCCGCCGAGGGACTCGCGCGGTCCCACCTCGGTCACTACGACGCATCGGGCCCGGAGGAGCAGCGGCTTCATTTGGAGGCGCTCTTCGATGTCGTTGTCGACTGTCTGCACCGTCGCGAGCTCGTTCACGTCGCCGGGTACGCCGAGGAGATCGCCCGCGACCGATTCATTAGCGGCTTCGGCATCGGTGAGGTCCAGACCGCGTTCAACGTGCTGGAGGAGTCGATGTGGCGCCAAGTCACCACCAAGGTCCCTGCCGAGGAGCTCTCGGAGTCGCTCGGCCTGCTCACGACGGTCCTCGGAGTCGGCAAGGACGCGCTCGCCCGGACCTACGTATCGCTCGCGAGCCATCAGCACGTGCAGTCGCTCGACCTCCGTGCCATGTTCCGCGGCACCGGGGGCTGACAACCGCCGAGCTGCGCCGGCGCTACGGCCAGATTACGCCGGCGCTACGGCCAGATTGCGCCGGGCTACGGCCGGGGAACCCGCTGGTGGGCGTCCCGTGCGGCCTCGAGGCGCCGGGGGCCGTTCGCCACTAAGTCCGCAGGTACAGGGGCCGTTCAGTCGCTCAGGCGAGCTTGGGACTCACCGCGGGTCGCTACGCTGCCGATCTCGTCGGCGAAGCGGGCCCAGAGCGCCCGGGGAAGGTCGTGGCCCATGCCGGGGACGCCGACGAAGGTGGCGCCAGGGATCGCGTGAGCAAGTGCCCGTCCGCCGTTCACGGCGACGAGCGGGTCAGCCAGCCCGTGGATGACGACGGTCGGCACCTGGACGGAGGCAAGCGCGCGGGTCCGGTCGCGCTGGGCGAGGATGGCCGCCGTCTGCCGCAGGTAGCCGCCCGGGTCGTAGCAGCGGTCGTAGGAGCGGCCGGCGATGTCCCGAAGCCGTGCTTCGTCGACCGGGTAGGCGGGGGATCCGATGACCCGGAACGTCTCGACGACCACCTCGATGGCGGCCGCACGGTCGAGTACGGGTCGGCGCCGTGCCAGGCGCGCGATCACCTTCGGCGCAGGGTACCCGACGATGCGGGACCCGGTGGACGTCATGATCAAGGTCAGGCTGCGCACGCGCTCCGCGTGGCGCAACACGAGCTCTTGCGCGATGAAGCCGCCCATCGACGCCCCGACGACGTGCGCCGAGGCGAGCCCGAGGCCGTCGAGCAGGCCGGCGGCGTCGTCGGCCATGTCCTCGATCCGGTAGGGCGGCCGACGGCGGTTGAAAAACGCCCTGACCGGGCTCGGCGAGCCAAGCTCCGGCAGATGGGTCGAGAGCCCGACGTCCCGGTTGTCGAAGCGGATCACGAAGTGGCCACGGGTGGCGAGGTTCGAACAGAGGTCGTCGGGCCAGGTGACCATCTGCGTCGCGAGGCCCATGACCAGCAGGATCGGCGGGTCAGTGGCCTCACCGAAGGTCTCGTAACAGATCTCGATGCCGTTGGCGGCGGCTCTCGCGGGCTCGGGGCTCATCTACCCAGAGCGTAGGTCCACCGCACCTGCGGCGGCGCCATCAACTTCGGGCATGTCGTGAACGGGCCCTCCTCCGTCGCGACGGTCGCCCTCCTGCCGAGCGCCCACGACCTAGCTACGTCGAGCGGCCGTGGGCCGCGGCCGCCACCGCGATCTGGAGTAGCGCCCGGTACTGCGGGCTTTGCGGTCTGGTCGCGCTCAGTACCAGGCCGAGGACTAGCACGACTGACCCATCGGTTGCTTGCACAGCGATCCCGTAGACGCCTCCGCCTTTCGGGAGTACCCAACTCGCCGCCGAACGGGCGACGCCGGCGATCGGGACGACGGCGCACTTCTCGCACTCGCTGCCCTTCGCCTTGAGCTTGAGATACTCGGCGGCACTCGCCTGATGGGGTGCGGGCAAGTAGACAACCACGGTACGGCTCGCGGCGATCCAGGCACAGTTCGTCTCCTGCGCCAGCGACGGAGTGGCGTCGGGGGCAAAAGCATCGATCTCGGCCGCTGTGTCCAGCGTGCAGGCACCGGAGGGGCCGCCAGGGAGGGTGCCCGAAGTGGCGGTGGATGGGGGCACCGGCGTCGTACTCGAGGGCGACGACGACGATCGTGTAGTCGAGCTGGTTGTGCCAGTGGTCCCGGTTGAGCCGGTGGTCCCGGTTGAGCCGGTGGTCCCCGTCGAGCCCGTGGTGCCCGTTGAGCCGGTGGTCCCGGTGGGGCCGGACGAGCCAGTTGCAGCTGTCCGAGGTGATGACGATGCCGATGTTGCGGAGTGGGTCCTCGAGCACGCCGCCGGCAAGATCGAAAGGCAGCAGAGCACCACGAGCGGCAACCAACGCCGCGACCGCCTGTGTGTCATGGCCGGCCGCGCCTCCTGTAATACCCGACCGGATCAGGCCGGCAGGTACTCGGGGCGCCCGAACAGGTAGCCCTGGCCGGCAGCGATGCCGAGCGTTCTCAGCATCGCCAGCTCGTCCTTGGTCTCGACGCCTTCGGCCAGGCTGAGCGCTCCTGCCCGGGCCGCCAGCGAACCGAACGTGGCGGCGATCGTCTGCTTGATCGGGTCGTGCTCGATCCCACGGGTCACGTCGACGTCGATCTTGATGATGTCGGGGCGCACGTCCAGCATGTGCCGAAGGCTCACGTCGGCCATCCCGGCGTCGTCCACGGCGATCCGGACCCCCGACGAGCGCAGTTCGTCGAACGCGGTCGAGAACTGCGGGTACGCCTCGATCGCCTCGCCCTCTTTGATCTCGAGCACGACGCGAGCTGCTTCGACGCTGACCAGTAGCTCGAACAACGCCGGCGAGGCGGCCGTGAGCGGGGACACGTTCACGGCCAGGAACACCTCGGCCGGCAGGCGGTCGAGGCAGGCGAGTGCCGCCTTCACCGCAGCGACCTCGAGCTCCTTGTCGAGTCCTTGTACCTTCGCCTCCGCGAACCACGGCCCCGGCGAGACGACCTCGCCGGGGAAGCGAGCGAGTGCCTCGTAGCCGATCACGTCGTCGGTGCCGAGATCGATGATCCGTTGGAATGCCACCCGGATTGTGCCGTCCCGCAAGAGCCCGATGACGTCCAGCACGGGACGGACACGTGCTGTGGTGTCGTCGGGCTGATCGGGCGTCGTTAGGTCGGGCTCGTTCGTCGCGGTCGAATCGTCCATTGCTCCCCCGGTTAGCCGCAGATGCTGGAGTTTCTTAGCACGGTCGCCACCCGGAAAGAAAACGTAGTGCTGCGTGCAATCAACGAGGCCGGTCAGGTGTGTTACTAGGTAGTGGGGTGTTGTCGGCAAACTCCGCCGTTGGGAGCCGCTGTGACGAGGGAAGCAGTACGGGTATACCGCCAACCACCCCTGCCGTCTTCGATGTGCGCGCTCATCGTCGACGATGAGCCTGGCGTCATCCGCCTGCTGCAATCGATGCTGTTCGAGGTGTCCGGGCTCCGCACGGTAGGTACCGGCGACGCCACCGAGGCGGTCCAACTGTTCCTCCACCACCGCCCTGACCTGGTATTTCTCGACGAGCAGTTGCCTGCGATCAGCGGCATCGAGCTCATGGCGAAGCTCCGTGAGCTGGTCGCGGACGAGGACTTCGTCCCGATGGTCCTGCTCACGGCGGACGTGGCGCCCCCGTTCCGGACCGAGGCGCTCCGAGCCGGCGCTGACGACTTCCTGACAAAACCGCTCGATCTCGCCGAAGTAGTCCTCCGCAGCCGGAACCTGCTGCGCGGCCGGTCGCTCCATGCCCGGCTCAACGAGGAGCGACGGGGCCTCGCGGTCCAGATGCGAGCGATCGAGGAGCGTGACCACGCATCGGCGGCCTGGCGACGACTGGCGAGCGACCGCATCCATGCGGTGCTGGCACGACGCTCCATCGAGCCCGTGTACCAACCGATCGCCGATCTGCGGGATGGCCGGATCCTCGGGGTCGAGGCGCTCTCCCGGTTCACAGCCGACGAACCGGCCCGTACGCCCGACCTCTGGTTCTCCGAAGCCAAGGACGTCGGCCTCGCGGCCGAGCTCGAGCTCGAGGCGATCCGAGTGGCACTCGATCACTGGGACGAGATCCCCGGTGACATCTTCGTGTCGCTCAACGTGTCGCCCGAGACGCTCGTAAGCGGTTCCCTCGAGTCCGTAACCGCTGGCCTGCCAGGCGAGCGTCTGGTCTTCGAGCTCACCGAGCACGCGCGTGTGGCCGACTACGGACCGTTGCGCCACGCCGTCGATTCGCTCCGTAAGCGTGGCATCCGTATCGCCGTCGACGATGCCGGAGCGGGCTTCGCCAGCCTGCAGCACATCCTGAAGCTCGCACCCGACATGATCAAACTGGATCTTGCCCTGACGCGCGACATCGACAACGACCCGGTCCGCCGGGCGCTGGCGGCGGCCCTGGTGAGCTTTGCCGGGGAGACCGGGGCGCAGATCGTGGCAGAGGGGATCGAGACAGCTCGCGAGCAGGCGACGCTGAGCAAGCTCGGGATCACGATCGGGCAGGGCTATCACCTCGCCCGGCCCAGTCCGCTTCCGGTACCGAAATCGGTCGGTGGGCTCGAGTGACCGGGGATCTGTTTCCTGCCGCTGACCGCTGACGTCACCGGTATGATAACGATATATCGGTAACGTCCTCGATGACCGAGGACCGGCAAGCAGCACAGGCCTCCGGTGAGGCCGGGGAAGGCAGCGGAACATGAGGAACTACAACGATCTGTCAGGTGGCTGGGGCCGTGGCGGGCATGCTTACGCCGGGCGTGGCCACGGTGGTGGTGGCGGTGGCGGTGGAGGGCGCCGCATGCGCCGTGGCAACGTCCGGGCGGCGATCCTGGCGCTGCTGACCGAGCAGCCGATGCACGGCTACCAGATGATCCAGGAGCTGAGCCGCCGGTCTGGCGGGGCGTGGACCCCGAGCCCGGGCTCGATCT
>JBEKLQ010000108.1:0-16434 GCA_050010115.1 Acidimicrobiales bacterium
ATTGGCTGTCAATACGACCAGCCCTTTTAATCGCCGGATCGATACGCTCTCGATAGTTGGTCGCCAAAACGAGAATACTTTGTTGCTTCTTAGCCAAATCATTGAGCTTGGTGAGCATGCCAGGGGTCAACAGTTGGAAGAGATCGCTCTGGCGTGAGTACCACTCGCTGTCGCGATCGAGCAGCAGTCGATCTATCTCGTCGAAGAGGATGACGAACTCAGATTGTTCCTCAAGCATCTTGAAGATGGCTTTTGCTCTCGCTTCAATAGTCTCTGAGCCAGCGCTGAGGAAGTCACTCGGAGTGATTGTGACTAAGCGGTATCCCAAAGAGCGCGCCAGCTCACGGGCTACGCTGCTTTTGCCGGTACCAGGTGGACCATACAGGAGCATTGAATACAGCGGACGTTGCAGTGAGTAGCGCGAGGTTCGCGCGACGCGGGGCGCCACAAACTCCTGCCCGATGCGATCATAGACTCGATAGTAGGCTCCTGAATCGCTAAGAGGTTCGCCAGCGGCCCATTTCGCCCATTGCGTGGTCTCGGAGTCTTCGGCAGAATCTCGTGGGGGCGCTTCTGTACTAATGCCAGCTGCTTTCAACGAAGTGCGAGCCACGTGGCGCTGTAACATGGCGGTGTAGTGTTGCAGGTACAAGAGAACCTGACTGGTTTGCCAAAGATGCACCCGATCGGGAAGGTAAGTGTGCTCGGATTCCCAACCAACGATCGGGCGGCCGTCACGGACTCGTCCCTCGAACCGACGAGTTTCGAGCCAACGCGAGTATCTGCGGAACAGGTTTACATGTTCACTGAAGTAGTCGCGCGAGTCGCCGAGCAAGCGAGTGATTCGCAACAGGGAGTTGGCTATCTCCACACTCTGAGGTAGGAGAACGAGCCCCTGAGGAGTCACCTTGAAGGGACGAACCGGCCGCCAATACGGATCGCGAGCTTGTCGAGCGGCGAGGACCGTGAACACGCGATCGATGATGGCTTCGTCGGGGGAACTGGGACTGCATAGCAGCCATCCTTCCAGTGAGAAGACGAGTTCTCCAGCGTCGAAGGCGCTCTCCGGGATGTCGCTCAGAGACAATTGAAAGTGGAGATGGTCGGCGAGGGTTCGCAGGGCCAGGGCAGGGTCGACTGTGGGAGCCGCGTTGGCCTGTTCGAGAGCCTTCAGCAGGTGGATGACGCGAAGCAACGGAAAGGCGTGCGGAATTGCTTCCTCATGGCCCGTCAGGAGAAGCACAGCCTTATCCGGCGCTTCGAAAGTCTGGGTTACAAGGTCAACCGCGGCCGCTCGAACTCGGGCAGCTGGATCGACACCCGGCGTTCGAGCTTGACACGCCGAGGAGGGGGGTTGTGCCTCCAAAGTCTCGAGAAACCAAGTCAGCGTGAAAGGATCGTTAGGACCGAAGGTTGGCGACGTCGTTACGGCACCGCTTGGCTTGGAGGCGCCGGAGCGCAGAACTAGCGCGTCGATACCTCGCTGAAGGACTCTGTCAAACCGTGATTGTTCGCTGTCGGAGAGAACCAGCGGCCGCAGTTTGATTGCAGGTACCAGGAGGCTATTCGATACCCGTCCCGTAACCGCTGCGAGAGCGAAAAGGATCATGGCTTCGGTGCTGTGTGAGTGGGTGGATGGCCCGGGGTCTTTGCCCGACGACAGTTCGTAAGGCCAGCCACCATCGCGAAAGAAATTTAGGAAGAACCTAACTAAGCTGTGGGTTCTCGCTGCAAACTGTTCAATTTCGGTGGTGTCCTGGACGTACTCA
Source organism: Acidimicrobiales bacterium (assembly GCA_050010115.1). Classification (GTDB taxonomy): domain Bacteria; phylum Actinomycetota; class Acidimicrobiia; order Acidimicrobiales; family Bog-793; genus JAKACA01. The sequence continues at coordinate 1,770 of JBEKLQ010000108.1, forward strand.
CCCTGCAGATACTCAGCTAGCGGGTCCACTCTCAGGCCTTTGTGACTCGGATCGTGACAGAGGAACTCAACCTCCAGGATCGGAGGCCCCCGCGGGATGGTGCCGCGCTCACACGTGCGAGGCTAGCTGACGGCCTCAGGGGATGGCGAGGTACCGGGCTGATCCTGGTTCCGTCTGGAGCCCCATTGCGATGGTGCAGAAGCCGCTGCGCCACCTCGGTCATCTGACTACTCTCCTGCACGGTGCAACCCCTTCCGGCATGCCTCGGAGCAGGTCTGCGTGCTGGACCTCGGCCGTGCGGTCCCAGCGTATCCTGGGCCGCACAGGTCCGCTCAGCGGTTTTCCCGTCCGAGTGCTTGGGCTACAAGAGCCAGCGTCTCGTCCGACGTGTCGGATCCTTCCAGGAACCTTCGGAAGCGGCTCCCGGGGACGCGGACTCCGCGCGCGATCTCCGTCCGACCGAGCTTCGCCCCCTGCTCCCGTAACTCGCCAACTGCGACCGAGCCGTAGACGAGCTAGTGGGCGACGGGGTCGCGCTAGGGGTCGACCCTGTCGGCGAACAGGGTCTCACCCGCTTTGCCAACGACCCTGACCAGGCCAGGGTGGGAGGTGACCGCAACCGGCTGCCGGAGTCGTCGCTTCGGACCCTCCATCGAGGGGTGTACTCATCCAGCCAGCGCTCGACGGGTCGGCCAGGTAGTCACCGGTCCCTCATCCGCTCCCGTCTCTGCAACCAGGTAGCGGGCATGGGACGGGATCGTTCTCTTCGCCGACCGACTCACGGACCCGACTGGAGCTGGCTCCACTGCGTCAATGGGGTTCCTCGCCGGTGTGTGTCGGTAGGTTCGCCACTCTGGAGGACGCTCAAGTAGCCGTCGATGCTTTCGACGTCTCCGACCATTACGGCCCGGACGAGGCTGCGCGCCTCCGGCCCCACACCGTCGAGATCCACGAGGTGCTATGCGCACCGGCCCGTAGAGCCTGACCATAGCGCGGACACTGAAACCGACATTGCGGAGTCAACCCGTCAGCCGCCGCGGAGAGCTCTTATCGAGAACTCTGGCGCCACCTTCACGTTGAGCTGATCGTGCTCTCGCGAAAGGATGAGCGGTCCGGGCGCAAGTAGAACGACCTGCGGACTTCTTCGTTCGGGCCGACGGCCTCCCAGGCGCTGTCCATAATCCTGTCCATAAACTCCGGAGGACTCAAGCCGACCGCCGGTGTCGCCGCAGACAAAGCAGCTGGTCAGGGCGGTCTGGATGGAGTGTGGACTACCAGGAAGACGGCTTCTGGCCCATTAGCAGTGAGCCCGATTCGGTCGCTCTCGCACCTCTCCAATGGACACACGGACACTGCGTGGACACTCAGCGCCGCACCCGAAGCATAGGTGAACTCACTCTGGGCTGAGCGCGTCGCCGCTGCTTGTACCGCCGGGGACCGCGGTCGAAGCACCTGTGCCGCCCACCCTCAATCGGGGTTGTCGTCGAGACTCGCAGTGTGGCTGTGCCTATCGGCGGGTGACGACGCGCCACCGTTTCGGGCTTTTGTCCATAGCCCTGTCCATAAAGCTGTTTGGTCGCAGTTACCAGACGGAAGCCCGTCCCGCCGCAGTGACACGGCCCGAACGTGTGACCGTGAGGCATCGTGATGTGCTCTCCACAAGCGCGTTTACACACTTCGCTGCGTGCCAGGCGTGGCGCTCTCCCAGGCATCGAGCGTGGCGCTCAGGCTGGGGGCAGCCTCGAGGAGCCGTTGGGTGTACTCGTGTTGCGGCCTCTCGAGCACGTCGGCGACGGTCCCCTCCTCGCAGAGCGATCCCTCCCTCAGCACGAGCACCCGCTCGGCGACGGCGGAGACGACGCCGAGATCGTGAGTGATGAAGATGAGCGAGACGCCCAAGCTCTCGCGGAGGTCGCGAAGCAGCTCGAGCACGACCGCCTGCACGGACACGTCGAGCGCGGAGGTGATCTCGTCGCACACGAGCACATCGGGTCCTCCGGCGAGCGCCCGAGCGACCGCTACCCGCTGGCACTCCCCTCCGGACAGCTCGGCCGGGTACCGTTCCGCCACCCGAGCCGGCAGCCTCACGGCTTCGAGCAGGCGCCTGACTTCGTCGTCGGCCCGGCGGCGGCTCAAGCCGCGCAGGATCCGCGCCGGCCTGGCGATGCTCGACGAGACGGTGTGCCGCGGGTTCAGCGCCTCTCCCGGGTTCTGGAAGACGATCTGGATGCGCCGCCGCTGCTCGCGGGTGCGCCGGTGGGCGAGCGTCGGCAGGACTTCCCCCCGCAGGCTGATCTCGCCCGCAGCCAGCGGGTGCAGTCCGGCCACGACACGTGCGATCGTCGTCTTCCCACTGCCGGACTCGCCCACGAGTGCCACGCATCCGCCTTCCTTCAGGGAAAACGAGACGTCGCTGGCCGCCACGACGGTGCCGTGACGGCTGCGGTACTCGGCGCGGAGATGGGTCACTTCCAACACCGTCGAAGCGGCTGCGTCCGAAGCCGAGGCAGCCGCCTCGAGCTCCGGCGCCACCCACTCGATCGCAGGCGTCGACTGCCACTCGAAGCAGCGGACGAGATGGCCGTCGGAGGTCTCCTCGAGAGCGGGCAGGTCGGTCGCGCAGCGGGCCACCCGCTGCGGGCAACGGGGGGCGAAGGCGCAGCCCGGTGGCCTTTCTCCCACCCCCACGGCGATGCCGCTCATCGCCTCGAGCTTGCGGGGCCGGACGTGATCCGGTGTCGAGGCCATCAAGCCGCGCGTGTAGGGGTGGCGGGGTGCCCGCAGGATCTCGTCGGGCGGTCCTTGCTCCACGATCCGACCGGCGTACATGACGGCGATGCGGTTGGCGATCTCACTCACGACCGCCAGATCGTGGGTGATGTAGAGCATGGCGACCTGCTCCTTGTCCCGCAGGCTCGCGAGCTCTTGCAGGATGCGCGCCTGGGTGATGACGTCGAGCCCCGTCGTCGGCTCGTCGAGGACGACGACGGCAGGACCGGAGGCGAGGGCGACGGCGATGCACACCCGCTGCTGCTGTCCGCCCGAAAGCTGGTGGGGGAACCGTCGGGCGAACCCGGAGTCCGGCGGCAGTCCGACGCGCTCGAGCAAATCCGGGACGGCCGTGTCCGAAGCGGCCGTCCCTCGGTGGGCGCGGATCATGTCCTCGATGGCGTTGGCGATGCGCATCGAGGGATTGAGGGCCATGGCTGGGTTCTGCGGCACGTAGGAGACCAATCGTCCCCTCGCCCGGCGAAACGTCTGCTCATCGCCGAGCACCTGGTCGACGATCTCGATCTGGCCGCCCGCCGCTCGCACGCCCCGCTCGTGGTACCCGAAGATCGACAGGGCGGTAGTCGTCTTCCCGGAACCCGACTCACCCACGAGGCCGAGGACCTCACCCGCCCTCAGTTCGAGGTTGACGTCCTCGATGATGGCGGCTCCGCTGGCGAGCTCGACGCGGAGATCGCGCGCCTGCAGGACGACGCGCTCCGGCGCCCTCACCCCTGGCTCCTCGAGCGCCCCAGCTGGCGCACGTAGGCGTCACCGACGAGGTTCACGGCGACGATCAAGAGGGCGAGCATCACCGCCGGTGCCATCACGGCCCAGGGGTTGGTGGAGATGATGCTGCGGTTCTCCGACACCATGAGGCCCCAGTCGGCCGTCGGGGGCTGCAGGCCCAAGCCGAGGTAGTTCACGCTGGCGATCAGGATGATCGACCAGCTGAAGCGGATGCCGAGATCCGCCACGATCGGAGCCATGATGTTCGGGAGGATCTCCCGCCGAACGATCGCGACCGCTCGTTCGCCTCGGGCTACGGCCGCTTCCACGTACGATCTCGTGGCCACCTCCGAGGTAGCCGTGCGGACGATGCGGGCGACGCCCGGGAAGAGCACGAGCGCCGCCGCTCCCACGAGCACGGTCCGGCCGCCACCGAAGGCCGTCACCGCCAGCAGCATCACCAAGAGGGCTGGGAAGGAGAGAACAACATCGACGGTGCGCATGAGGATCGGGTCCACCAACGAGCGGGCGTTGCCCGCCGCCAGTCCTACCGTCACGCCGATGAGATAGGTCAGGATCGTCGCCGCCCCACCAAGCAGGAGCGTTGAGCGGCCGCCATCGAGCGTGCGGCTGAGGACGTCCCGCCCGAGGAAATCCAACCCCAGCGGTGCCCCCGGTGACGGGCCCAGGCCGGGTATGCCGATGGTTGCCGTGCTGCTGTGGGGAGCGAAACTCGGCCCGAACAGCGCCACGCCGGCGACGAGCAGGACCAGGATGGCGCCGATGCGCCCTGCCCAGTCATGGGCGAGGAGCGCCGGCAAGCGAACCCGTCGCCTGCCTGGCAGGACGGCGGTGCTCACGACATCGCCGTCCGCAGCTTGGGGACGAGGAAGACGACGATCAGGTCGGCGATGATGTTGATGACGATGTACAGGGCTGCGAGGATGACCGCGGCGGCCTGCACCTCGGTCACGTCCCGGCTCGTCACGGCGTTCACGAGATAGGTGCCGATGCCCGGGTAGGTGAAGACGCTCTCCACGATGATGATGCCGCCCACGAGGTACTGCAGGTTCTGGGCGATGATCTGCACGCTCGGCGCCAGGGCGTTTCGCAGGGCGTAGCGCAGGATGACCCGGCGCTCAGGGATCCCGTTCAACCGGGCGAACCTGATGAAGTCCTGTTGGAGGATCTCGATCATGCCAGCGCGGACTTGCCGGATCCCCGCCCCTACGGCCACGGCCAGGAGCGTCAGCACAGGGAGGATCATCGCCTTCAGGTTGGACAAGGGCGACTGCCCTGGATTGAGCAGTGTGATGGGCGGGAGAATGTTGAGCTCGGTGAAGAAGATGAAGATGAGAGCCGTTCCCGTGACGAACTCCGGCAGCCCGCTCATCACGAGTGCCGGGACCGAGATCGAATAATCGAGCTTCCGCCTGGCGTGCAGCCCGGCGAGAACGCCGAGCACGAGCGTCAGCGGAATGAGCAGGAGGGCGGTCAGCCCTGCCAGGATGGCGCTGTCGGCGAGTGGGCTCCCGAGCGTGACGGTGATGGCGGAGTCAGGCCGTCCCTCCGCCTCGGCAACGGCCGAGTGGCCGAAATTCCCGTGCAACATGCCGCCCAGCCACGAGAGGTATCGCACGGGAATCGGACGGTTGATGCCCAGCTCCACTTCCAGGTGATGGAGCACCGCCGGGGTGGCTCCGCGCCCGAGCACGACGACAGCGGCGTTGCCCGGGAGGATGTTGGTCGCGACGAAGATGAGCATGGAGGCGATGAGGAGCGTCAGCAGCCCTACTGCCAGCCGCCTCGCGAGGAAGCCGATGACGGGGTGACGCGCCGAGGTGGCGGCGGCTCGCACCGGGGCCTCGACCGAGAGGCCGGCGGTGTTGGACACGATGGCCATCGAGGTTCGCCCGGGTCAGGGCACCGACCGCGGGTTCACGGGCACACCGGGTCTCATGGCTCGTGAAGCTCGGCGCTGTGCCGGCGGCAACTCTGCGGCCCTCGTTGCGATGCGCCCTGCATCAACCCCCCGTTCCGATGACGTTGCTCACAGCCCCATCCTGCTGCACATCCTCGCGGCTTGTATGCCATCGGGACTCCGGCCCGGCGCCGACGTTACAAGAGTCTGGACAGCCTGTCTAGACAGGTTTCGGTGCACCCGGCTCGGTTGCACGCCGAGCTCACTCCGAGGTTGCAGCAGTCCGGGGGTACGCTCCAACGGTGGCCACGGACAACACGCCGCCGGGTGGGAACAGCGCTGCACGGGTCGGCAAACGAGCCCAAGGCCCTCAGACGCGCGAGAGGACCAGACGACCGGGCCGTCCGCCGTCGGGGACGAGCGACACCGCCGTGAGCGGTCCCCTCGGTGCCGTCGGCGAGGGGGATGGCGACAGCACCGTGACGACCGTCCTCACCGCCGCCCGCCGCCTCTTCCATTCGCCCGGGTATGCGAGCACACCCGTTTCCCGGATCGCCCATCTCGCCGGCGTATCGCGAGCCACGGTATACAACCACTTCTCGGACAAGCGAAGCATCTTGAACCAGCTCGTGCGCGACTACATGGCAGGCTACGAGCAGATCGGCGCCCACCTCAGGTTGCAGGTCGATCCGAAGGCATCGATCTTCGACCTCCTCCGCACGATGGTGCGCGACGCCATGCTCTGGCGCATCGACAACGCCGACCTCCGTCCGGCGATCGAGGTAGCCAAGCAGATGCCGGACAGTGGTTGGCGCGAGGCTGACGAAGCAGCCGACCGTGCCATGCACGACTGGCTGGCGAGCGTCCACCACGCCGCTCGAGAGCGCGGTCTCACCAGATCGGACATCGACATCGACTTTGCCTCCGGTGCCCTCTACTCCATGATCGAGGCCAGCCTCTCGACGCTCAATCCGGCGGCCTCCCGCCAGGAGGTGGAGAAGATCACCGACCAGCTCGCTCTTCTCCAATGGCATGCCATCTACACGATCCCTCCGGAGAGATCCCCGCTGGCCGAAGAGGTGCTCCCGTTCCTTCTCGGTCGAGGGGCGTGACTCAGTCGAGGAGGCTGACCGCCTCGGCGAAACGCTCGACGGTCGCGTCCACGTCTTCCTCGGTGTGTTCCGTCGAGACGTACCAGATGTCCCGCGGCGTCGGTTTGGTGTAGACGCCTCGACTCCAGAGGGCTCCTTTGAGCTGCATGATCCTTTCGGTGCTGTTCCTCCACCCGTCCCGCATGGTCCTGATCTCCCCTGGGCCAAAACCGAGGCCGAACACGGTGTTGGTCCCCTGCACGTATCCCCCGATGGGCTCAATGAGCGCCTGGAGCTCCTTTCGCAGCCGGCCGGATAACGACTCCATTGCCTCGTAAGTGCCGGGCTCGCTCAGCCGGTCGAGCACGACGGGGATGGCTGCCAAACAGAGGGGGTTGCTGTTGTAGGTGCCTGACTGGAACACCCGGCGGTCCGAGACGAGCTCCATCAGCTCGCGCTTACCGCCGACGACGCTCGTCGGCAAGCCGCCGGAGACGGCTTTTCCTAGGCAGGTGAGGTCCGGGGTGATGTGGTAGAGCGACTGGGCGCCGCCGAGAGCGATCCGCAGGCCTGTCTGCACCTCGTCGAAGATCAGGACCGATCCGGCGTCGTCACAGACCTTGCGCAGACCCTCCAGGAAGCCCGGCACCGGCTCGATCACGCCGCAGTTGCAGGCGATCGGCTCGGTGATGATGGCGGCGATCTCTCCTCCCCGCTCGGCGAAGGCCGCCCGCACGGTGTCGAGGTCGTTCCAGCCGAGAACGATGACGTCCTCGTAGGTCCCGTACGGCTGCCCCTCCGACATGGGCACGGCGGTCGGGCGTCGCGGCGAGCCCGCTTGCTTCTCGGAGGGGGCGTAGGAGACGGCCACTTGATCGGCCCAGCCGTGATAGTGGCCTTCGAACTTGACGATGAGCGAACGCCCGGTGGCGGCTCGGGCGATCCGGATCGCAGACTGGATCGCCTCCGTGCCGGATTGGCCGAACCTGACGAGCTCCATCGAGGGAATGAGTGCCGTCAGGCGCTCGGCCACCTCGAGTTCGAGGGGATGGCCGGCTCCGTAGATCGTCCCCCGCCTTGCCTGCCGCCCCAGGGCTTCGACGATCTTCGGATGGGCGTGTCCGAGAATGAGCGGCCCGTAACCGAGCAGGTAGTCGATGTACTCGTTCCCGTCGACGTCCCACATTCGGCTGCCCGCCCCACGGGCGATGAAGATCGGGTGCGGCGCCACGAGAGCGCGGTCGGCTGAGCCCACGCCCCCCGCCATCACCTGCCGCGTGGCTTCGAACATCTTGCGGGAACGTTCGAGCTCGAGTGGCTTCGCGCCGGGTCGGGCGGTTCTCATGGGATCACCTCTGGTAGCTCCTTGCGCAGCAGCACTTCTGCTATGCGGGGGTGGTTTCGGGAGAGGAGGCCGGCGGCCGAGAGCACGTAACGGCGGTCGACGACGACCTGGCAGCGTCGAGGCGCCAGAGACGATGGCGGCAGCCTCTGCAATGCCTGCTGCACGAGGTCCTCAGGGTCGCTGCCTGCCCGCAGGATCCCTCCCCCGGCCACGAGCAGGCGACAGGCGGTCAGGTCAGGCTCCTCCTGAACCATCACCGGCCGTCCGCCGAGGCCGACCTGAACGGATCGAGATCCGAAATGGCGCTCCATCGACCGGGACATGCACGCAACGGCGAGGGTGTCGTCGAGACGCCGGTCGCAACCGCTCGGGAACAACGAGGTCGGCTTGGACCGGCGGCGCTCGCAGGCGGCCGCCAGCCACGCCGGCGAGTCGAACTGCGCCTGCAAGAAGAGCCGGTCGGCTTCGAGGACTGTGGGAGCGCTCGAGCGCAGCCCGAGGTCGCCTTGCACCGTTCGCATGACCGGCAGGCTGACGATCCCCTTCCGCCTGATGCCGAAGCCGCCGGCGGGCCGTCGCCTCTGCACCGAGTAGACGTCGGTCGTGGCGCCGCCCACGTCGGTCACGACGACGCCGTTGTCGCTCGCCGCTCCTTCGGCCATCTCCGCGTAGAGGCGAGCTGCCCGCAGCACGGCGTCGGGTGTCGCCATCGTGACGAGGCCCCGGAAGCGATCAGAGGCGGACAGGTGCTTGCCGGCGATGACGTGGTCGATGAACACGGCGGCGATGGCCTCGCGGGTTTCGTCGGTGCGAGTGAGGTTCAAGTCGGGGAGGACATTCGGGACGACGGTCACCGAGAGCGCCACGGGCTCGAAGATCGCCTGCACGCTCGTTGCCACGGTGCTGTTGCAGGCGACGACGACGTGCGAGCTGGCGAGCGAGCCGGCGATGGCCTCGGCGTTGTGCAGCACGAGGCGCTCCTGGCCGCCGTCGGTGCCGCCGGCGAACAGGACGATCTCCGGCTCGAGCTGGCGCAGGAGAGCTGCGTCCTCGCTCGTGAGGTTGCCCGCGAGCACGGACTCGAGCCGGGCGCCGGCGTTGAGCGCCGCCGTCTTGGCCGCGAGGGCCGTGAGTGACCGCACGAGCCCGACGGCTGCCATCCGCAGGCCGCCCCCTGCGCTCGAGGCCGCCAGCTCGAGAACGACGGTGCTGGGACCGGCGATCTCGCTCAGGGCGGCGCCGACGGCATCGTCGTAGCCGTCGAGTATCTCGCCGTCGAGGGCGTTGGGGCTCTGCGACTGCCCGACGATGGCCCCTTCGTCGAGGTCGACGGCGACCACCTTCGTGAACGTGCTGCCGAAGTCGGCGAGCAGGGCAACGTTCACCCGCCAGCGCCCGATGCGACGGTCTTCAGCTCCCGAAGCTCGGCGATGAGCTCCTCGACGGCCGAGAGGGGAGCGATGCCGAGGCTGCGCAGATCGCCGCGAACGTCGATGGGGATCTCGCTGCCCTCGACGTCCTCGTTGAGGACCCCGCCCATGAACACGGGCAGATGTCCGAGCTGAGCCACCTGCAGTTCTTTCTTCAACACCTGTGCGAACGAGCGAGCCACGCCGTTGTGGGTCGTGATCACGATGACGTCAGCGGCGCTCTCGACCGCCGCCCCGACGATGTCCTCCGGGTCGCGGTTGATGCCGACGTCGATGACGTTGGCTCCCGCTTCGCCGAGGGCTGCCTCGAGAAGGAGCTTGGCGAATTCGTGCACGTCCGTGGAGCCGAGGATCACGCGCTGGCCCTGCAGGCTGACGCCGCTGGCGGAGCGGACGGCGCTGATCAAGCGCTCCCGCTCGGTCATGGTCTGGTGGACGAGGTCGGTCTCCAACACCGGGCGCCGCCCCCTCGGGTAGTTCTCGTCCGCCTCGCCCGCACCGAAGAGGCTCTCGCAGGCGGCCGCCCCCAGCCGCTTCATGACGACGAGGACGGCTGCGGGATCCCTGACGTCGATGCCCGAGGCCGTCATCACCCCGATGGCCTCCTCGAAGAAGCGGCGCCCCCCTGCCACGAGCTCGTCCCGTTGCGCCTCGATCGGCCCCCAGTCGACCGCCCGGCACACCGACGGCAGGTACTCCTCGAGGCGGCGGTTGATCGCGTGTACCTGGGCGACCTCTTGCCACGTCGGGATCCGCTCGACCTCGGTCACAGGCACGGCGATCGGGGCTCCACCGAGGCGGTAACGCAGATCGACTGCTTTCATGAACAGGACGTCGGTGGAGACGACGGCCGCGTTGGCGTCGAAGTCCTGCCGGTTGCCGATCGTGTCCCCCTGCACGAAGCCGGCGGGAACGTGCTCGGGCCGAAAAGCGCTGAGGGCAAGGGTGACGGCGGCCTTGGTGATCGGGTCGCTCGTGAGCCCGCCCCACGAGCAGGAGTAGGCGGCTCCGATGAGGTCCTCGCACACGTAGCGCTCCAGCATCGCCCAGCCGACGTAATTGGCGTAGTCGTGGAATACGCCCGGATAGCCGTCCTCGAGATACGAGTCGAAACAGACGCCGACGTCCCGCTTGGAGGCGAGCACGCCGGCAGCCTTGACTACGGCGACAACCTGCTCGGTCTCGTCCTCCCAGTACGGCCAGCGCCAGGTGTACTGGCTGAGCACCCCGATGTGAGTGATCCCGGCCTGCAGGGCGTCGAGGACGTTGTCGAGCGATCCGGGTCCGCCGATCGTGTTGTCGGCGGCTTCGGGCTGAATGGGAACGGTGTGAGTCGTTTCCCACCAATCCTGCTCGGTCATGAGCAGGGGCCCGGTCTCCTGCGGGGCGGAGAGCCGAAGCGCTTTCGGCAGGCCCATCCGCCTTTCGGCGAGGATGTTGAAGCGATCGGGCGGCCGGATGCCGCGGCTGAGGCTGTCCTCGTAGATGCATCCGAGGGCTTCGCGCGTGTCGGGCCACGTGGCGAGCCCAATGTTCATGCAGGTGGACGAGATCCCGCTCGCAGCGGCGCGCTCGCGCCACTCACGCTCCGAACGCACACCTTTCTCGGCCAGGTAGAGCGACGGAGCGATCTCGAGCCTGCGCCCGATCTCGCGGCCATCTGCAGCCACGCCTCGCCCGTCGGGGAGATCGGCGGGCAGCAAGCCGGCAACGGAGATGGCAGAAGTCATGTGCGCCCCTATCCCGGCATCAACCAGCCGCCGTCGACCTGCAGAATCTGTCCGGTCGTGTACCCGCCGCCCGGGCAGGCAAGGTAGACGACGGTTTCGGCGATCTCCTCCGGCGTCCCGAGCCGCCGCAGCGGCGTAGCGGCGGTCGCTTCCTCGAGGTGCTTCGGGGGGATGTTCCAGTCGGCGTCCCAGTTAGCTTCGATCATCCCGGGGGACACGGCGTTCACCCGGATGTGTGGAGCCAGGTCGCGGGCGAGGGCGGCCGTGAAGCCGCGGATGGCCCCCTTGGCGGCGCAGAACGAGACGCTGACCGAGTTGACGAGGTTCTCCTGGTTCGTGCCGTTGCCGTAGGAGCCGGCGAAGTTCACGATGGCTGCCCGCCGAGAGTCCCGCAGGTAGGGGAGGGCCGCGCGACAGGCGAGGAACGTGCCCTCAACATCCACTCTGAACAGCGCCTCCCAGGCTGTTGGCTCGGTGTCAGCGAACCGAACGGCGTCGGCGCCGTCGATTCGCCCGAAGGCGTTGACGAGGACGTCGATACCGCCGAAGCGCTCGGCTGCCGAGGCCATGAAGCGCTCGAGCGAGCCGGCGTCGGTGACGTCGGCCACGCCGGCGAAGGCCGAGCCTCCGGCGGCGACGATGTCGGTGACGACGGCCGCTGCCTTGGTGGCAGACGACCGGTAGCCGACGGCCACGCGGGCGCCCGCCCGGGCACAGGCGCGGGCGGCGGCCGAGCCGAGCACGCCGGCGCCGCCGAGCACGACGACGGCGGTGTCGTCGAGCCGGCCGCCCCCGCTCTTGTCGTGATCAACTGTCATGGCGAGATCCTGGCATCGGCCCTGCCTTCACGTCGGTACGATCCCGCAGCCATCCGACCGCACGTCTCTGCTTCGAGGGCGCGGCCAGCTTCACCACAGCGCGGAGCTGCGTGCCGCCACAGCCGGCCTCAGGTGAGCCATCCGTCGCAGAGCCGCCAGTTGTTGTAGCTGAAGCCCGCTCCCGCCGAAAGGCCGCGCACATTGTTAGCGGCTGCGTCCACATAGGGCAGGTTGCCCCAGATGAGGTAACCGCCTTCGTTGAACTGTTGCAGTTGGCACTGCCGCCACAGCGAAGCAGCCGTTGTCGGATCCGTGGCGGCGATGGCCTGTGAGATGAGCCGCTCGGCGGCCGCCCCGCCCTTCTGGTCACCCCAGTGCGTGTCGGGATACGGGCAGCCGTAGGTGTACTCGGACCGGTAGCCCGCCAGCAGCGAGGCCACCGGCTGGTCGACCTCGTAGCCGAACGGGCGCGCGAGAAACCCGCCCGCCGGCGTGAAGTACGTTGCGGCGCTCTCGGTCTTGACGACGACCTTGACGCCTGCAGCCGCCGCCTGTTCGGCCAGGATTGTCGATGACTCGACCATGCCGGGGAGGAAGTCGCATGTGGGCAGGGTAAAGGTTTCGCCCGCCGCACCCGCAGCCTTGAGGAGGCTCTTCGCCTGATCGACGTCCTGTTCTCGTGTCAGGTCTGACGCGTAGTATTGGGTGCCCGGCGCCATCAGGTCGTAGGCAACGGTCCCGAATCCGGCCCAGGCGCCGTCGATCATGGCCTGGCGGTCGACGAGGAGCTTGAAGGCTTGGCGAACTCGGTTGTCGGCCAAGGGGCCCTTGTCGACGCGCATGAGGAACATGTAGCTCTGGGCGGCAAAGGGGGACTCGAGAATCTGCACCTGGCGAGCCGAGAGCTGCTGTCTCGCCGTCACGAGCGGGACGCTCGGGTACAGGTTGATGTCGCCGGCGAGGAGGGCGTTGAAGAGGGCGTTCGTGTCCGTGAAGGAGGAGTCGACAACGAGCTCGTCGACATACGGCTTGCCTGTCTCCCAGTAGTCCTTGTTGGCGGCGAACACGCTCCGGGTGCCAGGCGTGAACGAGACGTATTTGAACGGACCCGTGCCCACTGGACTGACGGCGGCCGTCTTCGTAGTGGCACCGTCCTGGACGACGGGAAAGTCGAAGTAGGCGAAGATCGTGGGAAACTGCGCCACCCCGACGTTGAGTGGTACCTCGACGGTGAGCGGGTCGAGCTTGCGGACATTCTTCGTGTCGACGAGCCCGGTGAGGAAGCCGCTCGAGTAGTCGATGTTGCCGTTCGACCACACTGCCTGGAAGTTGTAGACGACGTCGTCTGCGCCGAAGGGCTTGCCGTCGTGCCAGGTGACGCCCTCGCGCAGCTTGAAGGTCCAGACAGTGGCATCGGCGTTGGACTCGGCTGAGATGGCAAGGCCGGGCACGAGCGGAGTGACGTCCTTGCCGATGTAGAAGAGCAGGTTGTAGAGGTTGTAGTCCCTGACGAAGTCAGGAGTCCCCACGGAGGTGCCCGGGAACAGGTTCTCCTCTTGACCGCCGCTCAGCACGCCGACGGTGAAAGTGCCGCCCCGCACGGGGGTCCCACCAGGAAGCGCTGCCAGCCCGCTCGCCTGTCCCGTTCCGTGCGTCGCGCTCGAGCCTGGCGTCGTACCCGAACGCCCGCACGAAGACAGCAGCACGGCGCCCGTCACGGCGGCTCCGAGCTTGACGGCTCCGCTGAGGATGTCACGCCTGGAGTAGGTGGGGAAGCGGTCCGCATCTGAGGCCAGACCCGGCACGATGACAGATCCGTCCATGTCCATCCCCCTTCTCAGGCCGCCTGAGCGTTCCGGCGTTCCCCGATGTCCCGCGGCCAAAATCCGACGTGTGGCTGGAGAGTAACAGTGGCTGGACACGCTGTCTAGACCGCCTGCGGGCCTGTGGTGCGTTACCGACGCGGGACCTGGGGACCCGGTGGTCGATGGCGCGGCCCCCTCCGCCTTCCCATAGAGCGCCTCGGTCGTCGTCCGGCAGCGAGGGCCTGCTGACTACGTCCCCCATCCGTGGGTAGTCCTGGGAAACGGGCCGACCCCGCTCCAACTCGTCGTCGTAACCTCCACGCTGACGTAGTCACCCTCGTGGGGAAACCGGTCGACGCCCATGTACCGTTTCGCCAATCTGTCGGGAAACGACGTGTCGCTCAATGCTTCGAGCGAGGTCGTACCGCTGATGCGCACATGGCACTGCGCTCCAGGTTCGAACGTTCGCTCCGGATCCATCACGATGACGACGACGGCTGGGTGAGCAGCCAGGTTGCGCGCTTTCACGCTGTCCGCCTCACAGAAGAAGGCGAGATCGTTCCCTCGCCGTTCGATCCAGACGACCGACAGCTGCGGTCTGTCGACACCACCGCTCGTCGCCACGATCGCGGGATTAGCGTCGTCGAGCAAGTCCCGTACCGCACTCGGTAGATCGTCCATCAGGCCTCCAAAGCTCGAGTTCGTTCTCCGTCGCCAACCTTGGTCACCGTAACTACCACGGCCCCAGGACGTGTCCGTACTGGGGCCGTCCACGCCGCTGCCGATGTGATCGGTTGAACCGTGGAGCTCCACCTCAAAGAGTGGTTGCTCCGATACTTCCGGCACGCGTGTCGCCAATCGACGTCGAAAGAACTCTCTCGGAACTGTCTGAGATGAGGGCGGAAGAGGTTGTCCCGGCCGGCGTGGATCTTTTGAGGTGGCGGTCCCCCGCCTGATGCCTGCCATCTGGTAGGTGTCGGGTGTTCCGCAAGAACCACCGACAGGAAGGGGACCGCCGTGAAGAAGA
>JBEKLQ010000109.1:0-15259 GCA_050010115.1 Acidimicrobiales bacterium
CAAGGTCGTAGCCTTCCCGCTCGCACCGCGGACGGCCAGAGCGGTCGAGCGCGTGCCCGCCTCAGTCGAACGGCGTTCGCAGGTCGAGGGTGACCCCGAGCTCGTAGCAGGCATCCCTGAGAAGTGGAGATTCGGTCGTCACCCTGATGCCTGCCTCGCTAACCGGCGCCGCAGCCAGCGCCTCCGCAGTCAGGTGGTTGACCCGCCTGCGCAGCCGTAGGGCGCCCATAACAGGAACGAGCAAGCGGGGACCGGGAACGACGATCTCGGAGCTGGAAGGTCGTTGATCACCAGGAACAGCGAGTCCTTGGCTGCGGCCGGGAGGTTGGCCGCCATCCTGGACAGCGATCCGCTCGACGCCCGGTCGTGGAGCGCTCGGTGGAGCCGGTAATACCAGGAACCCGTCGTGAGCACCTCGCCTGCTTCTGCTGCTGCGACGAGGGGCGCGGCGGCGCGCCTCGTCAGGATGGCGAGGAGCGTGGCGTCGTCGACGACGGAGAGCACGGCAGATCGAGCCTCGTCGGGCTGTCAGATACTGGCGAGGTCGGGGTCTTCTTCGTCTATTCGCACAATCTCTTCTGCGTAGGTGCCGTCGGTCAGGATTCGCTGGACGAAGTGTCGACCTTCAGCAGGCGTGCGGAAACCATGAACTCAGCGAGGAGCTCGCCAACATCCTCTGGCAAGCCAGAATCGATGAGGTTTCTCATCCATAGGTTCACCGACACCGGCACCTCACGCCCTGTCTTGAGCCAGGCGGCGCACTGGCGCAAGGCTTCGCGGATCACATACAGCGTGAGCGGCCGAACAGGTCCAGATTCCTCCGCCAGCGGGATCAGTTCGCCCGGTTCGATGAGGCCCCGTCGCGGGTGTGGCCAGCGGACGAGCGCTTCAGCGCCATCGAGGCGCCCCGTACGAGCGTCGATCTTCGGCTGGTAGTGGAGAATGAGTCCGCCAGAGGCAATGGCGCGCCCCAGCTCGGCCGACACCGCTGGGCGAACGCGGATCTCGGTCTCCACGGCGGCGTCATAGCGAGCAAAGCCGGCTCGAGACGCTTTCCCCGGTACATCGCCTGGTCGGCCCTCCGCATCAGCTGCCCAAGAGATTCGCCGTCTTCGGGAAGCGCGCCGCGCCCAGACTCGCTTGGATGCTGACCGGGAGTCCCTTCAGCTCCATCGGCGACGCGAGCGCTTTCTGGATTCTGCCCAGCAGTTCGAAGGGCGCACCGGTTGGACTGGCGTGGACGAAAAGAGCGAACTCGTCGCCGCCGAGGCGAGCGCAGAGGTCTCGTTGCGGGATCGCGGCGGCCATGCGTCGTGCTCTGCCTCGACCGGCATGGCTGGACGTGCTCGACGCGGCCTCGCCCGTCGTGGTCCACGCCGGAGGAGCTGCTGAAGGCCGTCCGCGCCCCTTGTAGGTGTGCTCGGCCACTAACACCTCCACCGATCTGCGGGCGGCCGTGGCCGTCTCAATGCCTCCCTGCTCCTCGTCCATCCGCCGCCGGGCCGTTGGCCCGTCATGTTGGGGGTCAGAGCGTGGGCGGTCGATGTGGTCGTGGTTGGCGTCTTGGGGTCGTGAAGATCGGGTGGTGTGGTTTGCGGAAGGATCGCAAGAGTTGGGCGGAGCGGCGTGGTACGGCGGGGGTGGCCCTGGTGGTCGCTTCTGAGTCCTAGGCAGTCGCTCCTCGGGCAGCGCGGTAGCTTCTGCCGGCAGCGCAGCGGTTCAGCCGCCGGCAAACCACGGCCCCACAGGGCGGTCACGCAGCCGTCTCGTAGCTCATCGAACGCAAGACGCTGGCGTCCATCACCCAGGCGGCATCAAAGCCCTTTCGTGACAGTCCTCATGTCACGAAAGGGCTTTGATGCCCTCCGGTTGCTGTCCAGTTGCAGCCCGGTAGCAGTTGCCGCGCCCGTGAAAAAAGTGCTCAAGTTTCGGCTTGAACGTGCCGAACGCAAATCCCATGGAACACATTGAAGCAATACCCATATCAACGGGGTCGCGCGCACGTCGCCGGCTCTCCTTGCGTCACGGTCAGCAGAATCGATCCGACAAGAGATGGTCTCGGCGATCCAAGGTCGTGGCTGCCATCATCGGGGCCCTGCTCGCCGGGAGCACGGCGTACGCGGCCTCGAACTGGGTCGTCGGGCTCAATGCCGGCTCGAGCGGCGAGTCCCAGTCGGCGACCGTTAACAACCTGACGATTGCCGCCGTGGCCGCTCCCGCCGCCACGAACTTGCTCTACCCCGGTGGCAACGGCGACGTCGTGCTCACCATCTCCAACCCGAACCCGTACCCCGTCACGCTCACGGCCGTGAACCTGCCGACGAACCTGACCTATGCGGCCGGCTACACCACGAACGCTCTGACGACCGCCATTGCGGGCTGCGCTGTCGCAACTCCGAGCGGCGTCATCTGGAACTACTCGACCGGTGTGAGCGGCAGCTCGCACACCCTCACGACGGCGCTGACCGTCGCTGCATCCGGTCAGGCCAACAACCCGCTCACGGTGACGCTCACCAACGACGCCAGCATGACCAATGCCGCACCGGCAGCCTGCGAGAACGCCTTCTTCTCGATGCCGGCCATGACGGGCATCACAGCCACCGGTGGAGCGGCCGTCGTCACGACGAGCCCGGCCACCGACGCCTGGACCAGCTGATCGCAAGACCTGCTGATCGCATGGTGTAGAGCCAAGGACCCGGAGTGCCGGGGATGAGGCATCAAGGACACAGACGTACAGACGTTCCGCACGAAGAGGTGCGGAACGTCTGTACGTCTGGGCTTCTCTTTCGATTAGACCGGGGTCGGGTGATAGCAAAGCGGGCGGTGCGGGCTGTGGCGGTGATCGTGGCCGTCCTGTTTCTCGGCGCAACCGGCGCGGCTGCTGCTAGCAACTGGGTGGTTCACCTCACCTCGGCCGCCAAGCCGGCAGAGTCCCAGTCGACGGCCGCCAACCCTCCGACCGGCGGTAGTGCGACGAATCCGACCTCAACGAGCCTTCTGATCAGTTGGAGTGCACCGAGCACCGGAGCTCCACCATCGGGCTACACCCTCACTCGCAATGGCTCGGCTGTTCCTAGCGGCAGCGGCTGTTTCGGCACGGTTACCACTACCTCATGCACCGATAGCGGTCTCACAGCAAACAGCACCTACACCTATACCGTGAGCGCGGTCTCGGGCAGCAACTGGACGAGCAGTGCCAGTTCCTCGTTTCAGGGAACGACTGCCACTGCGACCGGGATCGCTCTTGTCCAGCAAGTGGTGGCGGGTTCAGCGGCGCCCGGATCCGGCAACACTGTCGAGACCCCGACACTAAGCAGTCCACCCACCAATGGCGACACCTTGGTTCTGCTCGTCGGCGACGACGGCAATCACGGCGCAACCGTGTCGACGGTCTCAGGCGGTGGCGTCACAACCTGGACCAAGGTCACATCTGCCCCGACGACACCGGCTGACGCGGGCGAAGTGGAGATCTGGTACGGCCTGGTTTCCTGCTCCGGGACGTGCACGAGCAGTGCCGAGGCGGTAACCGTGACGATGAGCCAGAACACGAATGAGCAGCTTGCAAGCGTGTCGGAGTGGTCAGGTATTCTGAAATCTAGCCCAGTCGACTCGTCGACCAGCAGCGCAGGAACGGCTTCAGGCTCGACCTTCGCGGAAGGGCCTATCAGCCTGAGCCAGACGGGCGACCTCATCATCACCGATGCATGGGTCGGGAGCGGGCTTGGTTACTCAACCGGTCCGGTGGATGCCACCACCGGGTATACGGCTCTGAGCCAGACCAAGGCCGGTGGCTCGTACTACCGCGCGTGGGCCGCCTACCAGATCGATTCGTCCGCGGCACCAATCTCGGCAACCTGGACAGAAAACGGTTCTAATGGCGCATATGCCGCTGCCATCGCGGCGTTCAAGCCGTAAACGGTTCGCGCCGCTCGAAGCCGTTCTACTTGGCCGCATGCCACCCGCCCACCACGCCACGCCCTGCTCGCCCGTGTTTGCCCAGGCGTCACGGCTAGACCATTTCCCCTACCACCCAGCGGCTTCGTCGCCACGTGGGCGAACGTGGGCGCCTGTCTCTCGCCTTCCGTGCGTTCCGGCCGGCCCTCGGACCGGTCCGGCCTGATTTCGGGCCCCCCTCGTCGTTCCGCCGGGGTCTTTCCGGGAGGGTGGGTTGGTCCGGCTCGCCTGGTGCCCTTCTGAGCGCCACCTCGGCCGCCACCGGTGAAACCACGATCGAGCACCCCCAGCCCAAGTGCACCCAGCCCTGAGTGCAATCAGCAGGAAGATGTCGTCGAGAGTTCGAGACCGACCTGACGTAAAGGAGGCGCGACCAAGTGCCTGGCCCGTCTCGCCCGTGACTCCAGGCAATCTCCGCCGAGAGGACGTGGCCGTGGTTGGCCATGTCAGCGTCCTCCTTTGTATGCGGTCTCGTCAAGGCGCATCTCGAGCCTCTGGTGGTCAGAACACGGGCTCACCCCGCCAGGCGCCAAGCAGTGCGGGTCTCAATCTCACGTCAGCGCAGGGCTGAGGCGAGGGCGGTGTCGTGCAGTTCTCTCCGAGCCTCGCTGACGGCGGCTACCTGCCGGCAAGGTGTGCGCGCATCAGCTCTTCGAGAGCGTCTGGCTCGAGTGGCTTCGAGAACAGGAAGCCCTGACCCGCCTGGCAGCCTTCTTTCAGCAGCTCCTCCAGCTGGCCTTCGTTTTCGATGCCCTCGGCGAGCGTGACGAGGCCGAGCCCCGTGCCGAGTCGCACAAGGGTCCGCACGAGTGTCCTGGCGTCCTCCGACTCGGACAGCCCGGATACGAATGACCTGTCGATCTTCAGGATGTCAAGGGGGAAATTCTTGAGGTACCCAACCGTGCAGTAGGCCGTTCCGAAGTCGTCGACCGCGATGTTCACACCGAGGGCGTGGAGCCGCCGCAGGCAGGCGGCCGTCTTCACCGGGTCTGGAACGAGCGTCGTCTCGGTGATCTCCACGGTGAGCGAGCTCGGGTCGAGAAGGCTCGTCCCAAGTGCCTCCTGCAGGAAGCCCACGAGCTTGTCGGACTCGAGCTGGCGGGCCGACAGGTTCACGCTCATGGAGAGCGACAGCCCGCGCCGCTGCCAGGCGACCGCCTGCGTACAGGCCTCTTGCAGGATCCACCGGCCCATCTCGACGATCGACCCGCTCTTCTCCATAATCGGGATGAAGTCTGCCGCAGCCACGACGCCGCGGCTTGGGTGACGCCAGCGGAGCAGCGCCTCGACGCCGGTGACCTCGAGGGAGGCGAGGTCGAGCGTCGGCTGGTAAACGAGGAAGAACTGCTCGGTGACGACGCCGTCGCGAAGATCCACCTCGAGTTGCCGGCAGTCCTTCAGGGCCGAGAAGGTCTCGGGACCGTCTGCGTGGGCACTCGGGCTGTCAGCCCTTGGTCCTTGGCCCATCGTGCTCTTCTCCCTTCGATACGGCGGGTTCTTCACCGATCAGGTAGAAGTTATCGGCTGAATCGTCGTCCAGGAGGAGATGCAGGCGCGCGCTACTGTGACGCGAGCGCGTCGGTAGAGCCGCCGTCTGCTCGGCGGTCCAAGTCACCGCCGCCACTCCGGGCTCACGTCAGAGGAGCCCACGCCGCCGCGCGTTGACGACGGCTTCGAGTTTCGAATGAGCGTCGAGCTTGACGAGGAGGCGCTGCACGTGGTTGCGCACCGAGTTCAGGCTGAGACCGAGCAAGCTGGCGATGTCTTTCGTGCCGCGTCCTTCGGCCACCAGAGCGAGGATCTCGCCTTCTCGCGGACTGAGGGCGATGGCGGAGGCGGTGCCGCCCCTCGCCAAGGCGACAAGCTGTGCTCGCTGCACGAGAACTTCGTCCGTCGCCGCTCGGCGGATGGTTTCCGCTAGCTCGGCGACTAGCCGGGTCTTCTCGAAGATCCTGCTGCAACCGGCGTATATGGCCGCAGCAACCAGTTCATGGCTCAGCCACAAGCCGGTGAAAAGCACGGCCCGCACTGCTGGGTCGGCGCTCGTCACCTGGCGGATGACCTCGACCCCGTTGATGTCCGGGAGCCCGTAATCAACGAGGAGGACGTCTGGCCGCAGTTCGCCCGCAAGGGCAATCGCCTCGATACCTGTCGCGGCGGTGGCAACGACGTCCAGACCCCATTGTGCAGCGAGCAGGCGTGCCACGCTCTCTCGCAACATCTCATGGTCGTCGACGATCACGACACGAATGGGCGTTTCGGGCGAGTTGCCTGAGCTAGCCACGAGCGCGATTCTCCCACGACAACCCGTCGAAGCACCTCGACTGAGCCTCGGGGTCGAGATGGTCGCCCGTTAGCGCGGCGAGCGTCGCGAACGACACGTTGGCAAGCTATATTGCGCGGGCTCCGACACATCCCCAGGCCTGCGGTAGTGAGCTATATCGCTGATCTCGTGGCGCATCCCGAGGACGCGTCTTCGCGCCTAGAGACGCGTTCGCGTCTACAGGTCGCGCGCGCCTGCATCTCTTTCGGGATGACGACGCGGCCGATGACTTCTACATGGTGACGACGCAAGACCGCGAGGACCGGTCCCCCCGCTCCAAGGTTGCGGCGGCCATCGTCGGCTCCCTGCTTGCAGCCACCGCGGCATTTGCGGCAACGAGCTGGGTCACCGGGCTGAACACCAGCTCGATGGCGGAGGCCCAGTCACTGACCGTATCCAACCTGACGGTCAACGCTGTCGCTGCTCCAGCCGGCAGCTCCATGCTGTACCCCGGCGGAAACGGCGACGTCGTCGTCACGATCTCCAACCCGAACCCCTACCCGGTGACGCTCACCGCCGTAAACTTGCCGATCGACGCCACCTATGCCGCCGGGTTCACGACGAGCGCCCTCTCGACGGCGCAGGCTGGCTGCTCGGGCGTCACCCCAAGTGACGTCATCTGGAACTACTCGACCGCCACCAGGGGGAGCTCGCACACTCTCACGGCCGCGATCACAGTGGCGGCTACCGGCCAGGCCGACAACCCGCTCACGGTGACGTTCACCAACGACGCCCGCATGGCTGCCGCAGCACCCGCAGCGTGTGAGAACACCTACTTCTCGATGCCATCTCTCATCGGGGTGACCGCCACGATGGGCTCCGCTACTGTCACGACGAGCCCGGCCACCGACAGCTGGACGAACTGATCGCCTGAACCCGTGACCGTGGGCCGACGATGTCAACCATCGTTTCGGCCCTGTGGTCTCGGTTTCGACGACCCCCTCCGGAACGTCAGCTCCGAGGCTCGGCCCAACTGCGGCTCGCGTGGATCAAGCAGCCAGGCTCCGCGGAAGACCGAACTGCGCGAGGACGGTGTTGTCGAATCGGGTGATCGTGCTGACGCGGTCTGGGGTCCGATAGAACGTGCCAGGTCCGCCAACATCCCGCCAACCGACTTTCCGTTGTAGGCGTCCGCTGGCGCCAAAAAACAGGCCCGCCCATGCGCCGCAAGCCCAGCTCAGCGCTCGACAGCGGCGATCCAGCCACCCTTTCAAGGTGAGGGCCGTGGGTTCGAGTCCCGTCGTCCGCTCCATCCATTCAGCTCGTGGCAGGTGGTCCAAGGCGTCACAAACGACGTCACCTTCCTCAATTCGGTGGTGGCGATCTCGCCCACCGATGTGTGGACTGTGGGCGGCTACGGAGTCTCCGATCAGGAGCCCGTCATCGAACACTTCAACGGCGACCAAATGGACGCTGCAGTCCGGACCAGTCCATACCGTCAACACCGCCCTGCTCGCTATCAACTGCGGCCGGCGCCGATGTGTGGATCGTGGGCGAGGACGACAACACCACTTTGATCGAACGCTGGAACGGGAGCAACTGGGCCGTCGTGTCGAGTCCCAACGAATCCTGCGGGGGCGAACTGACCAGCGCGCTAGCACTCTGGCCCACCGGCATCTGGGCCACCGGGAACGCCGGCAACGACTTCCAGCTCAACCTTGGCCGAGCACTGGAACGGATCGAAGTGGGAGTTGTCCACCACCCCCAACCCCGGCTCGAGTCGTGAGATCGGCGCCGTCGCGGGGCTGACCGGGGGGCCGCTCTTCGCAGTAGGTTACTTTCGCGGCGAAAGTGCAGGTAATGCTCAGACTCTGATCCTCGGACACTGACGGGGAGCAGCGCTACAAACCGCCAACGCTGCAAACGGCCCGGTGTCCGGTCGACCGGGCACCGAGCTGCCCCGTATCGTGCTTTGTCCGGCCGAAAGCTGACGTCTGCGCGTGTGTGGGGGAGTGCTGTGCAGGACCGACCTTGTCCTTCCTGTGCCCCTACAAAAACCCTACAACGGTCCGCGAATCCGCCGCAGTTAGCCAGCGCGCGTTCAGAAGAAGTGCAGCTCAAGTAGGGTGAAGTCGATTCGAGTGGTCGCCCGTAGACGGCCTTCGGCTGACTGGGGGTCAAGAGGTCGGGAGTTCAAATCTCCCCAGCCCGACTGTAGAAGTACTGGTCAGAGGGGTTGTAGCCCGCCTGCTCTGCGAGTGATACACCCCTGTGAGAACCTGGTGAGAACCAAAGCGTTCTCACGGAGGTGCGATGCCAGCACGACCTGAAGGTGTGTACGCCGACACGCGGGGCCAGTGGTACTTCAAGGTCACCCTCGGTCGGGACCCGCTCACCGGCAAGCGGGAGCAGATCACTCGTCGCGGGTTTGCCACCGCCACCGAGGCCTCCAAGGCCCGCCGGGAGCTGATCGGCAAGCTCGACGCCGGCCTCATCAAGCCGAGCGCCGGAGTCCTCACGGTCAACGAGCTGCTCGACCTCTATCTCGACGGTATCGATGCAGACCAGCGACTCTCACCGAAGACGCGCCACGACTACCGCGTCTATGCCGAGACCTACGTGCGGAGGTTCCTCGGCACCCGCAAGGTCCGCGACGTCACCCCGGAGGTGATCCTGACCTGGCAGCGGAAGCTCCTCGCCGAAGGGGGAGCCAAGGGCGGAAAGCCGCTCGCCCCCAACACGATCCGCCTTGCTCGCGCGCCGCTTGCCGGCGCCTTCAAGCTCGCCGCCTCGAGCGGGGTCGTGGCAGTGAACCCTCTTTCGCACACGCCACAGCCGAAGGCACGGCGCTCGGTTCCGTGCCACTGGAGCCCCGAGCAGGCCCGGGAGTTCCTCGCTTTGATGGAAGGGGACCGCACGTACCCGGTCTGGGCGTTTCTGATGGGAGCGGGACTGCGCATCGGCGAGCTCGTGGCGCTCCGGTGGGAGAACGTCGACTTCGCCGAAGGCGCCGTTCGCGTCGTCGAGTTCTCCACCTATCTCGGGCACGAGGTCGTTGCCTCCTCGGGCAAGAGCCGCGACGCGATCCGCCGCATCGACATCGACAAAGGTCTTGCCGACGTGTTGCGGGCACAGAGTGCGACCCAGGCCCGGGAGCGACTCGCCACCGAGCACTACGAACAGAGCGATCACGTGTTCACGCGCTCGGTCGGTGGGCCGTACCACCCGCAGTACCTTTCCCGGCTGCTCGGTCGCTACAGCGAGGAGCTCGGGCTGCCCCGCCTCACGGCCCATGGGCTCAGGCACACATGCGCGACACTCATGTTGGCCAATGGCGTGCCGCCGAAGGTTGCCGCCGAGCGGCTCGGGCATTCTGACCCGTCGCTGTTCATGAACCTCTACAGCCACGTCACCCCGTCGATGCAACGCGAAGCTGCAGAGAGGATCGGGGCGGCGCTGTTCGGTTGAGGTGTGGCGGGTTCTGGCCCCGCGTCGTTGAGCATCGAGGCCGAGGTCACCCGCCGGCTCGTCGGGCGGGACCAGCTCATCTGGGCATCCGCCCCGAGTGCCCCGTCGTCGGTGATGATGGCGTCGTCATGCCCGACTCAGCACCTTCTACGGCATCGTGATCTACATGTACATCCGAGACCACGGCATACCTCACATCCACGCCTGGCACGGTGATGACCGCGCGGTCGTCGACATAGCGACCGGACAATCCTCGCCGGCGATCTCCAGCCGCGCCAAGCCAGGCTCGTGCGCACCTGGGTCGAGCTTCATCGGGCCGAGCTCATCGAGGCCTGGGAACGTGCCAGCGAGGGTGAGCCGCCAGGTACCATCGAAGCGCTGCAATGACCATGCACTCACCAACCCGCCTCGTAGTAGGAGTCGCCGTCCTCCGACCGCATGTCATGCGGTTGCTCTTCGATGACGGCGTCGTGCGTGATGTTCAATTCACGCCCGGTGAAGCGCAGGCGTCCTTGATCAGGCCCCTCGACGACCCTGACTTCTTCGTCAAGCTCCGAGTCGACGCCGAGGCCGGCACCGTCGTCTGGCCGAACGGTCTCGACTTGGCCCCCGAGGTGCTCCGCGGTGACTACGAGCCGGAGAATCCGCTCGGCTTTCGCGACGTGACCGCCGCGCGCCAATCAGCCTGACCAAGCGTCTTCCTCGTGTGGGCTTGGGGTTCGACTCCCGCCACCTCCACCGACCGAAATTTCAGTGTAAACATGCAGGTAGGAGCCCTCTTGCGGCCGGCTGGGTGCTCGTGCACGTTTCGCCCTTGGGTCGATGCTCGTGGAGTCGCGGAATAGCCAAGTTGCGCCAGAAGTCAAACCCTCACGTCCCTGACGCGTTGGACAACGGTGAAGTCTTCGACTCCCTCCTACCGCTCGTCGAGTAAGCGCTCGATCTCGGCAAGCGCGCTGGATGGGTCAGGTTCATCGCGCACCGCTCGATGATGTCGCGTCTGAGCCAACGAGTGCCGGCAACACGGCAATGCGCAAAGGAGGTCGGAGGCTCCACGTGATGACGAACTGCCGTAGACGCGCCGGCGTCGACCGCCGGGGGCGCGTTGGTTCACTGCGGCGAATGAACGAGGTTCTGACTGGAAGCCGCAGTCCTCCGCCGTCGGGGCGCCAACGATAGGCCGACAAGCACGAGCGCGCAGGCTCCGAGCGCTTCCGCGGCGTGCTCCTGGTCCCTCGTCGCCGCGTCACAAGTTGAAACGGCAGCGAGCAGATACTGCAGCTGTGCCGGAGAGACGGAGTGGAAGAAGGGCACCTCGTTCCGGTCCGTCTCTCCCTTCAGCCGGTCGAACGGACTGAGACACCAATGAATGGTCTGGCTTCCTGGCGGCGGATAATGCGGGGTTGGATGCAATGCCAGCTGGAGACCAGCCCCGCCGAACGCAAGCAGGGCCACGGCTCGGAGAGCCCAACGCCACCAATGGCCCACGGCGACCTCCTGCCGTTCGAGACCGGTCTCAGTTCCCAGGTACCGGTAGGTTACCGAGCGGGGCGCTCATCAGCCGGTAGTGGTCCAGTTTGACGCCAAGCTCTGCCGTACCATGATGACGATGCAGTTCTCACGGGCGAACCTGGTCCCCTGGGGCGTACGGCTCGGGGCGGTTGTCATGGCCATCGTGGCGGTCGTGCTCGTGACGACGGTCCCCCACCAGGGCGGTTCCGGCTGCATATTGTCACCCTGGTCCTACTGGCGCGGCGTGCCAAGTCCGTACAACGTTCCGTTTCCCAGGCCGGCCTCGTTTCAACAGCACCTTGTCGCCTGCATGGCCGTGATATCAGACCGCTGGCACGTCGCCTGGGGACTCGGGATTGGCGCTGTACTTCTGCTCGTCGGGTCACTGGTCCCGCGGCGTGTTGTCGCTTGGAGCCATCGGAAAGTCCACCGCCCGAGCACGGTGTAAGCAGCTTCCGGTTCCTTAGTACATCCGCACATAAGTACAGTCACGTAACTACACTGGCGTAACTAGGGGTCTCGACTAACGTATGAGCCTCCCCGTGGAGGGGATGCTCATGACGCGGAAGAGCCCGTACGTGCTGAGTCTGACCACCGCCGAGCGCTGGGAGCTCGAGTCTCGGGCGCGCCGGTATACGTTGCCGTATCGGGATGTGGTCCGCGCCAAGATCGTGCTCCTGGCGGAGCAGGGTCTCGACAACGACGAGATCGCCACCCGTCTCGACACGCGGCGGGAGGTGGTCTCGAAGTGGCGCAAACGCTTCTATCTCGAGCGCCTCTCCGGCCTCGAGGAGCTTCCGAGAGGAGGCCGGCCCCGAGCCTTTCCCCCCTGAGGTCGTAGTCGCCGTGAAGGCGATCGCCTGCGAGCTGCCGAGCCGGCTCGGTCTTCCGCTCAGCCGGCTGCACGTGCCAGACATCGTGTCGGAGGTGCGCCAGCACGGAATCGTGGCCGAGATCTCGGGCACGACCGTCTGGCGCTGGCTGTCGGAGGACGCGATCAGGCCGTGGCGGCACCGCTCCTGGATCTTCCCCCGCGACCCCGATTTCGAGGCGAAGGCGGCGCGTGTGCTCGACCTCTATGCCCGCTCCTTCGACGGAAAGCCGCTCGGAAAGCGAGACTTCGTCATCTCGGCCGACGAGAAGACCTCGATCCAGGCGCGCGTGCGCTGCCACGAGAGCCTCGCCCCGGCGCCAGCGCGTGATCTCCGTCTCGAAGCCGAGTACGAGAGCGGCGGGGCGCTGCAGTACCTGGCCGCCTGGGACGTCCACCGGGGCAAGCTCTTAGGCCGCTGCGAGAAGAAGACCGGCATCGACCCCTTCGAGAGGCTTGTGGCGCAGTTCATGTACACCGAACCGTACGAGTCCGCCCGGCGCGCCTTCCTCGTCGTCGACAACGGCTCGAGCCACCGCGGCGAGAAGGCGGCGAAGCGCCTGCGCGCGATCTGGCCCAACCTCGTTCTCGTCCACCTTCCCGTGCACGCCAGCTGGCTCAACCAGATCGAGATCTACTTCTCGATCATCCAGCGCAAGGTGCTGAGGCCGAACGACTTTGCCTGTCTCGACGAGGTGACCGAGCGACTGCTCGCCTTCGAGCCCCGCTACGAGCAGAGCGCCTCGCCGTTCGAGTGGCGCTTCACCCGCGACAACCTGGCGCTGCTGATGAAGAAGCTCGCCGACAAGGCTGACTACCAGCTGGCAGCATGAAGCGGTCCGTGTGGGCAAGGATCGAGTGCGTGAGGCTCGTCTTCGTGCTCGACTGCAAGGACCCGGACGGCCTCGCCGCGTTCTGGAGCGCGGCGATCGGCTACCGGGTCTCCGGCTCCTCCGAGCCCTACGTCGTCCTCGTGCCGGAGAACGGCGACGGACCCGAGCTGGTGCTGCAGCGCGTCGGGGAACCGAAGACAACGAAGAACCGCATGCACCTGGACATCCGGACCGACGAGCTCGGCTCGGCTGTCGAACACCTCGAGGCGCTCGGCGCCCGAAGGCTTCAGCCGGGCGTAACCGAGGAAGCCGGCTTTCGCTGGGTGGTCATGGCAGATCCCGAAGGCAACGAGTTCTGCGTGGGCACCGAGCCGAGGACGGATACGTGATCGAAATTACGGTCCAGAGCACTTAGTCGAGGAGCTGCGCTCCTGAGTAACTGACCAAGAGGTGGCACTGGATCGGATACTCGGATATCGCGACATGTTCCGAGCACCGCGGGCGGCCGCCGAGTATCTCGCTGCCGGACAACGCACGGTCGCCAACGACTGGAACGCGGGGCTGGCGTTCGCTCTCGCTGGCGATGTCGACGCCGCGCGGCGTCACCTTGCGGAGGTCGGAGCGAGTGAGGCTAGGACTGACTGGGCTATCAAGCTGCGCGACGAGGCTGTCCAGTTGGCCGAGTTCACCGACTCTTCGGCTCTTACCGCGGCTGTTCGCGACCGCATCGGGGCCGCCCGTGCGGCCTTGAGATTGTCTGGCGACAGGCCTTACCGGCTGTGAGTGGGGCGATGGCTGCCGATAACACGGCTATTCGTTAATGGGGCCGGAGGCTCCTCGCTCGTCAGCTCCCTCCCGAACCTGTGGGATCGGCGTTCATCGCGTGATATTCGTGTTCAGGACATCGAGGAAAGAGCCGGTCGCAGGTCTCCTGAACTATCTCCTGGATGTCCTGAGCCGTCCGAGAGACGAAGTACTCCCAGGGCGCCGCCGTAAGGTCTCCGCCGAGGGCGATGCGTGTTTTGGCTCCGACGATCTCGGCGTGCGGGCCGCCGAGTCGTAGCTTTCCGGCCTCTTCGAATTCGATCCTGACCACGTCGGTCCCCACTTCGTGCTCGACGTCGTCAAGGACAAGGTTGACGGCTGCACGGGTGCGTAGGAGACCCTCGTACCAGTCCACGTTTCTAACTCTCGCACTGGACGGCTCTGCTGTCAGCCATCCGAACCGCCACGATAGGAAGGTTGACAGTCGAGCAATGTGCTGCGGCGCGATGAAGGGACCGGCAATGCGACGTTTTCGTCATTGGGGCCAGACGCCCGACGATCGCGACCAGGCGGCGGAGGGCCCAAGGAAAGCTGATCTCAGGCCCCAGGCGGCCCGGGGTCGGTACCATGATGTGTGTGCGTCGGGGCATCTTGGTCAAGATCACCCTTGTCCTGACCGTGGGCACGACAGCATGGATCGGCGCGGCGATGACCTCAGACGGCGGGACATCCCCCCGGTACGTGCCCTGCATCACTCGTGGCCTGACTTCCGGCCAGCATCCCGGAGAATGTCTCGTGGGTGCCGGCGCCGTGACCACTACAACGAACCCGTGGATGACGGGCACGACCATGCCCAGGCCGATGACAACTACCACCACCACCGGAATCGCCCAGCCGTAGTTTGATCCGGGCACCCCCAGTGGACGTGCCTATCGGGTGCGGGACGATGAGGCTCGCCAACCCGACGTTCATTGCGTCAGTTTGCAATGACTCACCCACCTGGAGCCGGCTACAGCTGCGGACCCAGCGAGGGCGCGTCCTGCTGTTCGGGTTCGCGTGTCGGCGGTGTCACCCGTGCTTGGAGGGGGCGGACAGCGGTCCGTCCGCTGACCGGCGGTCGAACAACGCCGTAGAGGTCGTTCCGGTACTCCTCGAGACCGGCGGCGAGTCGCGAGGCTCTTCGCCGAAGATTCCAGGCCTCTTCGAAGAGCTGCCGGGCAGATGCCTCCTGACGCTCGTGGCGAGCGGTGTATAGCAGTTTGCGAGTGAAGTCAAGGGGGGTGATTTGGGATCGGTGAGTAGCGGTCAGTAATGGTAAATGATGGTAGGAAGATCTGGTGTGATTGGTAATCAAGATGGGCGTTCGGTCCAGTGGTGAACAAGGAGGCGAGCTTGGTTCGCACTCGTAGCTTGGACACGCCAACGGACCTTGAGTGGCGGTGCGCGTGCAAACAGCCGCTGGCGATGGACACAGTTGAGTCCGCCAGAGTGGTGTACGACCTGAGGTGATCACCTCGGCCGGCGCTGTCACTTTGACGCCGGGCAATTCGCTGTGACGCCGAGCATCCCCCAGACGCGACAGCCACCGCACCA
>JBEKLQ010000110.1:0-13767 GCA_050010115.1 Acidimicrobiales bacterium
ACGCTTCACCTGCGTCCTTGCGAACGCCGGCGCATGACTCGGGGTCATCGTGGGTCGCTACTCCTTCGATGCAGAGCTCTTTCATCTCCTTCTTCATGCCGGTTTATCCCGGCGCACTGGAACTTCGGTGGCGGCCCAATGATGCTCATGCAGCAGCGTGCTCATCTTGGCATGAGGATGTGACAGCTCCGGCGACGTGACGGTCGAGGGCGTTTCGCAGCGCCGGCAGGTGCAGGAAGCCGTTGACCCGACGGAACTGTTTGGTCGCCTCGATCATGCCGGCCGCGCACCATCTGAGGGCCATCTGACCGTCGCGCCAGCGCTTGACGTTGGTGGAGTGGTCCCGGCAGATCTCGATCATCGACTCCACGGCATTCGTCGACCGCAACGTGCGCGCCAAGGTGGGCGGCACGCCGAGGCGGGTGATCGTGAGCGTCTCGGACAACCCCTCCCGGAGGCTCCCCGCAGCGCCCGGGTGGCTTTTGTCGAGCTGGCGGGCGAGGTCCTCGAGTGCTGCCTCTGCCGCCAGTGGATCGGGGTCGTGGTAGGCGGCACGCATCTTCTTCCCCACGCTTGAGGCGAGGGCCTTCGGCAGCTTCGACTCGACGTTGCGAATCTTGTGGAGTTGGCAGCGCTGGATCACCGGTTGGTCGAACACCGCCTTCACGCCGGCGACAAGCGCCTTGGCCCCATCGAGCACGCAGAGGATCGGTCGGGTCGTGTCCAGCCCCCGGTCGCGAAGTCCCGCCAGCAGATCCCGCACGACGGTGGTGTTCTCGGTGTCGCCCTCGGCCAGGCCGAGCGGGTACTTGGTGCCATCGATGCCGATCCCGAGAGCGACGACGCAGAGGTGATCGGCGAAGTGCACGCCGTCGATCATGAGCGCAACGAGGTCGAGCTCGGTGAGATCAGCGGCGAGCATGTCCGCCAGCGCCGTCTCGGTGGCGGCGACGAACCGGCGGGAGATGGCCGACTTCGACGTCGATCGGGCGCTGGCGTTAACGGCCGCTCCGACGGGCTCGAGTCCCGCCGCGTACCTGCGTGTCGAGAGCTTGGCCATCATGCGCTCGAGCGCCATTCCCCCGAGCACGTCGGTCGCCGAAAACAGCTCGTAGGCAGGCACCGCCACCTCGGCAGTCCTGTCGGCGGTGCGGACGCGGGGCCGGCGGACCGGCACTGTGCGCCCGCCGAGTGTCACCGAGCCGTCCTCGCTGCCGTGTCGGACGGCGCTCCGGTTCGGGTCGTGTCGGCCCTTCGGGCCTGCCAGGGCAGTGACGCTCTCGTCGATGATCGCTTCCATGACCTGGAAACCGGCACCGACGGCGAGCGCCAACAGGCCCTCGCGAAGTGAGCTGGCCAGTTCGGCCAGTGTCACGCTCACGGCGTCGGGCAACTGGCCCTCCACGATGGTCGCAGCAGCCGTCGTCCTGGTCTGATAGTCCTTGTTCATTGGTGGTGGTCCCCTTCTCGGTGGTGTTCTTGGCGGAACGCCCGAGACCTTGTCAGAAGACGGGTCTGGAGCGGGGGACCGCCACCTCAAATTCCACGATTACCGGGACAACCTCTTCGGCGTCGACACCTCCGCCTGGGGCAAGGCCGAGATCGCCTAACCAGGACGTTCAGCTGGCGCGTAGGAGGAAACAACTCTCTTCCGCGACCCCATTTACCTGGGACGACGCGAAAGTCGCGTCCAACTCGGGTGGGGGAAGCTGGAACCAAGTTGGTAAATACTGAGTGACGTCGTAGATTTAGCGTAAGACTCGCCTTTAGCGGGTCGCTACGAAGGGGGGAACCGTGACACCAAGAAAAGCACGTCCGTTCGCCGTCGTCGCCGTAGTGTGCGCCGTGCTCGCACTCTGCGTGACCACCGCGATCGCGGCCGAGACAAGCCCGAAAGCAGCCACCGTCTTCCATGCATGCTTGAAGGACGGGACTCTGTCGAGCGTGGCCACCAAGGCGGTCACCTGCGCGTCCGGATTCAAGGCCGTGTCGTGGGACAAGACCGGTCCGACGGGGCCGATGGGCCCCAGCAACAGCTTCTACGCGGCTGACAGCACAGCGCAGCAACTCCAAACCACCCTCAGCCCGGTCCTGTCCATGAGCCTCGGGGCGGGAACCTACGTCGTGAATGCAGACGTGTGGCTTGACGATGAGAGCCCGAGCAACGCTTCCGACTTGGCCATATGCGAGCTGACCCTCGGCACGGCGACCGATGAGGTCGAGGTCGGCCTCTCCGGGCCTTCGAGTGCGCCTCAGAACGAGGGAACCTTGTCGATGACAGTGGCCGCCACGATCGCCTCGGCCGGGTCGGCCACTGTGAGCTGTGTCGGCGCGGGGAACACGGGGGAGACACTCGCCAACACGGTCAACATGACCGGCATCCAGTCCTCGAGCCTGACGACCAGCTGAGCCGCCGTAACCCAGGAGCTGCTCGCCGAGCTCGAATCGTCGAGCCTTTCGGCGCCGCAGCCGCCGAGTGACCCCCGCTGAGCGCTAGCCGATAGCTGCGGTCGGGTCACTCCGGCTTCGGCCTTTCCTAGCATCGTCAGATGCGCTTGGACCGGTGGATCGGTGCCCTCTCCGAGCGCAACTTCCGCCTTTATTTCATCGGTCGGCTGACATCGTCGATCGGCACGTCCATGACACCGGTCGCGCTGTCGTTCGCCGTGCTCACCTCAGACCATTCAGTGTCGGATCTCGGTTACGTGCTGACCGCCGGGACGGTGCCGCTCGTGGTCTTCCTCCTGGTGGGCGGCGTGCTGGCAGACCGGCTGGGCCGGCGGCGCGTGATGTTGGCCTCCGACGTGTTGCGCGCGGCGTCCCAGTCCGCCCTTGCCGTCTGGGTGCTGACGGGGCACGTCCCGCTCTGGGGCTTCATGGCCCTGTCGGCGGTCGTGGGGACGGGCACGGCGTTCTTCTCACCGTCGATGATCGGGCTCATCCCCGAGGTGGCGAGCGCCGAGCGACTGCCCCAGGCCAACGCGCTCAACGGCTTGACCAGCTCGGTCGGCGGCATCGTCGGGCCGTCGATCGCCGGCATCATCGTGGCTGCCGCGAGCCCGGGATGGGCCATCGCCGGTGATGCGCTCTCCTATGTCGTGAGCGTTGCCTCGCTGGTCGCGCTCCAGCTCCCTCCCGGTTCCGCCAAGACGGCCGAGAGCTACTGGCACCAGCTCAAGGCAGGGTGGACGGGTTTCTGGGAGCGCACATGGCTGTGGGCGATCGTCGTCCAGTGGTCAGTGGGCAACGCCATTCTCTTCGCCCCGTACTACGTCCTCGGCGCAGAGATCTCGAAGACGTCGCTCGGTGGCGCCACCGCCTGGGGCACGATCCTCGCCGCCCAGGGAGCGGGTGCGTTGTTCGGTGGGTTGGTCATGCTGCGGCTCCGCTTCCGCCGGCCGCTGCTCGCCGGGACAATGATGGCGGTCATGTTCCTCCCGGCGCTGCTCTCGCTTGCCTACTCGCGTTCGGTGCCCTTGATCGCCGCCTGCTCGTTCCTGGGAGGGACGCAACTCGCATGCTTCGGGGCGATCTGGGACACGACCATGCAGCGGGAGATCCCAGCCGAGATGCTGTCGCGGCTCAGCGCCTACGACTGGTTCGGATCGCTCGTGTTCCTCCCGATCGGCTATGCCATCGTCGGCCCGGTCTCCCAGGTCATCGGCATCCGGACGACGTTCGTGGCCGGCTGTGTGTACTGCCTCGTGGCGGCGGCGGCGGTGCTGTGCATCCCGACGGTGCGCCGGCTGCGGTGGACGGCGCCTCCCACGACGGAGGCGGAGGCGGCGCCGGCGACGCCGTGACCTGCCCGGGCGCTACCAGATATGGGCGAAGTCCCGCCCGAGCAGGATCATGACGAGAACCATGACGGTGACGTAAAGCGCCGTGATGGGCCAGCGCAACCGATGATCCGCCACGAAGAAACGCCGGATCCCTTTCACATCGAAGAACAGGGCGAGGAACCCGAGTGGGATGCCGATGATCGGCGTCCAACCCGCCGCGGCGCCGAGCAGCGGCGCAAGGATGGGGAACACCACATAGCCCAGCAGGCAGCGCGTGGCCGAGATCAGGATCGAGGTGCTGAACATCCGCTGAGCTGCGGCGTCGGCGCGCGGCCCTGGCTGTGCGTCAGGAACTCGTAGCAGCCGCCGCATGGCGACATCAGCCGGCGACCGCTGCGTCAGGCCGGCCGAGCCGGTCACTGCACTCACGGCTACCACGCTACGGGCTGCCGCCGCCCGATACCAACCGCCTCATCCCGCCTGGTCCGGGCCGGCTCGTTCGATGGTGACGGCGAAGATCACCCGCCGTTCGGACTCCATCGCCCGCCGGTAGTCGTCCCAGTCGGGATGCTCGCCGCTGAGCGCCCGGTAGTAGTCGATCAAGCCGTCCATCGCGTCGGGGAGCGTGATGATCTCGGCGGTGCCGTCCACCTGGATCCACTCCCCGAAGAAACCCTCCCCGAACACGCACAACGACACCTTCGGGTCCCTGAGGGCGTTGCGTGTCTTGAGCGCCGTCTCCCGAGTGGAGACGACAGCCCGCCCCGAGGTGTCGAGAGCGCAGACGACGGGCGACAACTGGGGGGAACCGTCCCGGCGCCTCGTGTACAGGACTGCCCGATGATGGGTACGGAGGAACTCCGTGGCGCGCTCGATCTCCATGGCCGCATCCTCGCGCGACGCAGCTGCCGCCGCTTGCAACGGCGGTCGAAAGCCAGGAGGATCGTCAGATGGCCGAGGGCACTGCCAGCGCGCGTGTCGAGCTGATCGCCCCGATGCTTGCGATGGCGGGGCACCTGCCGGCCGACGACGAGGCTTGGGCCTTCGAGTTCAAGTGGGACGGTATCCGGGCGATCGCCTACGTCAACCGTGACGGTACGAGGCTCATGAGCCGCAACGACAAGGACCTCACCGATTCGTTCCCCATGCTTCAGCCTGGCGCCGGCGGGCTGGGATCACGTGCCCCGATCCTTGATGGGGAGATCGTCGCATTCGACGACGAGGGGCGCCCCAGCTTCCAACGGCTGCAGCGGCGCTCGAGCCGGGCGCAGGGCCCGCCGCGGATCGCCTACGTGGTCTTCGACATCCTCCGCATCGACGGCCAGTGGCTCCTCGACCAGCCGTACGCCCGGCGCCGGGAGGACCTGGAGCAGCTCGACCTCGGGGGCGCCAACGGAAATTGGACCGTGGCGCCGACGTTCTCCGGGCCAGGTTCAGACGTCCTGGCGGCCAGCGTCTCGCGCGGTCTCGAGGGTGTCGTCGCCAAGCGGCTGGACTCGCGCTACCTCCCCGGGCGGCGGTCGCCGGCGTGGACGAAGGTGAAGAACCTTCGCACGCAGGAGATCGTCGTCGGAGGATGGATCCCTGGCGAGGGCCACCGGTCGGGTCGCATCGGCTCGCTCATGATGGGTGTCCCCGACGGGAGAGGCGGGTTGGAGTACGTGGGGCAGGTGGGGTCGGGTTTTGGTGAGGAAGCCCTCAAGGATCTCGCCGAGCTGCTCGCCCCGAACACCGCCGCCACGTCGCCCTTCACGTCGGCCGTCCCTGCGACCGTGGCGCGCCAGGCGACCTGGCTGTCCCCTTGTGTGGTCGGGGAGGTTGCCTTCGCGGAGTGGACACATGCCGGGCGACTGCGGCAGCCGGTGTGGAGAGGCCTCAGGCCGGACAAATCCCCCGTCCACGTGGTTCGAGAGCCGTGAGCCGGTCGCGCCGGCCCGGAGCCCGCGTTCCGCGACAGGGCTGTCGATCGTGAGCACTTCCGCCGAGCGCACGCGGGTGACCATCGACGGCCGAGAGCTCAGCCTGTCAAACCTCGACAAGCCGATGTACCCCGCCACGGGGTTCACGAAAGGTGAGCTGCTCGACTACTACGCCAAGATCGCGCCAGTGATGCTCCCCCACCTTCGGGGGCGACCGGTCACTGTGAAACGATTCCCGAACGGAGTGGAAGCGGCGGGTTTCATCGAGAAGAACGTGCCCCGGCACGCCCCTGGCTGGATCCGCACAGCGGTGCTGGGAAGGAAGGCGACGGGCCGGGATACCAACACCTATGCCGTCGTCGACGACCTCGCCACACTCATCTGGTTCGCCAACCTGGCGTCGATCGAGTTCCACACTCCGATGTGGCGGCTGGACCCTCGTGGCAAGCCGGAGCGACCCGACCTCATCGTGTTCGACCTCGACCCGGGAGAGCCGGCGACGATCGTCCAGTGCTGTGAGGTGGGTCTGCTCCTGCGCGAGCGGTTGGCGGCCGACGGCATCACGCTCGCCGCCAAGACGAGCGGCTCCAAAGGCCTCCAGCTCTACGGCTCTCTCGCCGGCCGGACCTCCGAGGGCCACGAGGTGAACGCGCACGCCCATGAGGTAGCACGGGCCGTCGAGTCCGTCGAGCCTGGGCTCGTCGTCTCCCGCATGACCAAGGCGTTGCGGACCGACAAGGTCCTCATCGACTGGAGCCAGAACAACCCGGCGAAGACGACCGTCACGCCGTACTCGATGCGGGCGCTCAGCGAGCCGTCGGTCTCGACGCCGGTTACGTGGGACGAGGTCGAGGCTTGCGCTGCCAGTGGCGACTCAGGAGCCTTGCGCTTCTCACCAGCCGCCGTGCTGGAGCGCGTCGACCGCTCCGGCGACCTGATGGCGATCGTGCTCGCCTGAGGGTCGGCGCTGGCTGTGGTTGGCGCGGCGTCGCCGGCCGGCGCGGGCTCAGCCGGCCAACAGGCGTGCAGCGGTCACGAGGCCGAGCGTCACGACCAGCACCCGGAACACCGCTGTCGGCAGCCGCCGTGCCGCACGTGCGCCCAGGTAACCACCGACCAGGCTGGAGCCGGCGAGCAGGGCCGCATCCGGCCAGGCCACGTGCGCCGCGGCGAGGAACACGATCGCGACCGCCAGGTTCACCACCAGCGACAGCACCGCCCGCAACCCGTTCGTCCGTACGAGATCGTCCGGCAGTGTGAGCCCGAGGAGCGCAAGCAGGATCACTCCAAGGCCGGCGCCGAAGTACCCACCGTACACCGAGCCAAGCAGAGTCCCTGCTGCCGCCACGCGGAGGTGACCCCGCTCGGCGCCCGTCACCCGTGCCTTGAGCCATCGGCCGACGACCGGCTGCACGACGAACAGCGCGCACGCGGCCAGGACGAGGTACGGAGCCAAGGCCTTGAAGTCGCTCCCGGGAGTGACCAGCAGGAGGATGCCACCGAGTACGGCCCCCACCACTGCGGGGATCGTCAAGGCCAGGCGAGCTCGTGGCTGGTCTTTCACCTCGGTCCGGAAGCCGGCCACTCCGCCGAGGTACCCGGGGCAGATGCCGATCGTGGACGTCACGTTCGCCTGCAGCGCCGGCAGGCCAACCGCGAGCAGGGCGGGAAACGAGACCAGAGTCCCGCCGCCCGCGACACCATTGACCGTGCCGGCTCCGAAGCCCGCCGCAATGAGCAGCGCGATGTCACCACCGGTCACGCCGGCGGCTTGCTCGTCTGGCCAGCTTGCCGCTCCCGCTCCTTCCGGACTGCCTGCAATCGGTGCACCAGGAACAACGCCACCGCGGCGACGACGAGGACCACCAGCACGTAGCCGGCATCGGTGAAGCCCTTGGTCAGCTCGTTCCATTTGCGCCCGAGCTCGTACCCGGCAACGCCGAGGGCGGTGCACCACACCAGGCTGCCGGCCAAGGTTGCAATGCCGAAGCGGATCGGCTTCATCTCCGCCACGCCGGCGGGCAGGGAGATGAACGTGCGGATGAAGGGCAGGATCCTCCCGAGGAACACCGCCGGCTCGCCGCGGCTGTTGAACCACCGCTCGGCCCGGTCCAGGTCGGAGGAGGTCAGCAGCACGTATCGCCCAAGCCTGTCGATCAAGGGCCTGCCGCCGTAGCGGCCGATGCCCCAACCGACGAACGAGCCGGCCAGCTCTCCAACGGCTCCGAGCAGGATGACCGCCACGATGTCGAGCCGACCCGTCGCCGCCAGGTAGCCGGCATACCCCAGCGTGATCTCGGAGGGGATCGGCACGCAGGCAGCTTCGGCAAACGTCAGGATCACGAGCGCGAGGTAGCCCCAGGAAGCCAGAAGGTGCTCCACGTCACGGTTTCTACTACGCGGCGAGAGCCGTTAGCCTGCGCCCGTGCCCGACCCCGAGCCCGTCGCGCGATTCATCACGCCGGACGGGTCGGACATCGCCGTCCACGATCTGGGCGGCGCGGGCGAGCCACTGCTGATGGCGCACGCCACCGGCTTCCATGCCCTGGTCTTCGCCGAGTTGGCACGTCACCTCCCGTTCCGGAGCTATGCGCTCGACTTGCGCGCCCATGGGTGTTCCCGAGCGGCGGAAAGTTGGGACGGAGGTTGGGACGGTTTTGCGAGCGATGTGCTCACGGTGCTCGCTGGTCTCGGCCTGCACCAGCCTTACGGCTTCGGGCACTCGTGCGGTGGGGCGTCGTTGGTACTCGCCGAGGAGGCCAAGCCGGGGACGTTTCGGCAGCTGTACTGCTATGAGCCGATCATCCCGCCCCTGCTCGAGCCCGTGCCTCCGTCGTACCACCACGCTCTCGCCACCGGCGCCCTGAAGCGCAAGGAACGCTTCGCTTCCAAGGCCGAGGCGTTCGCGAACTACTCGAGCAAGCCCCAGCTCTCCTCACTCGATCCCGCCGTGCTCGAGGCCTACGTCGAGCACGGGTTCGAGCAGGAGCCCGACGGCAGCGTCCGGCTCAGATGCCGGCCGGCTGACGAAGCCCGGACGTTCGCGAACTCCATGTCGCACGAGGCATTCCGGAATCTGCCACGCGTCGCCTGTCCGGTCGACCTCGCTTGCGGCGGCCTCACTGACAGCTTCGGCGAAGGCGTCGTACGGGCCATCCACGCCAGGATGACCGATTTCGGAGTCCGCAGCCGCGTCACCGTGTTCGAGGATCTTGACCACTTCGGGCCGTTGGAGCGTGCCGATCTCGTCGGCGCCGCCATCGTCGGGGCCTTTGCAACGCCGACTCCCGGGCCGACGCCCACGGGGTCAGCTCCGACTGACGGCCGTCGGCTGTGAGGCTGGACCCTCAGGCGAGCCCGGTCCGTTCCGACTCGAGCAGGCGCTGCAACCTGGCGTCTTTCTCCCGGACTTCGGCCGCCACACCGTCGGCGTGACGCTGGAGCTTCTCGGAAATGGCGGGATCAGCCAGCGCCAGAATCCGCGCGGCCAGCAGCCCCGCGTTGCGCGCACCATCGATCGCCACGGTTGCCACGGGGATGCCTTTCGGCATCTGGACGATCGAGAGGAGCGAGTCCAGCCCGTCCAACTTCAGCAACGCGATCGGCACACCGATCACCGGAAGCTGCGTGACCGCCGCGATCACGCCGGGCAGGTGAGCGGCACCGCCGGCTCCGGCAATGACGACCTGGATACCCCTGGACGCTGCGGAGCGAGCGTAGGCCAACGTGTCATCGGGTGTCCGGTGCGCCGAGAGCACTCGCATCTCCCAACCGATGCCGAATTCGTCCAGGGCATCGGCCGCCTGGCGCATGACGGGCAGGTCGGAATCACTGCCCATGACTATGGCGACGCTCATCGAGACCGGGGTCCTTTCTCTGGCTTTACGGCAAAGTGAGGAAGCGGCGAGACCGACCGAGCGATCTGGCCGAGGATGAGGCCGATGGCGGCGCCGGCCACGACGTCTGACGTGTGGTGGATCCGGACGTGAACACGGCTCGCCGCCACGACCACAGCGGCCGCGAAGTAGAGCGGGCCGAACTCATCGCCGTCGGCCAGCAGCGTGGCGGCGCAGAACGCCGCAGTGGCATGCCCGCTCGGGAAGCTCGACGTGAGCGGCTGGCGAAACGGCAGCGGGTGCTCGATCGGCCCCACCGGCCGCCTCCGCCGGAAGACGGTCTTCAGTCCGGCGTTGACCAAGACCGATTCGATGCCGGTGGCGACGATCGCCCGGATAGCCGCACGCTTGTCGTTCGGACGCCCTCGCAGCGCACGGATCAGTGCCAGCATCACCCAGATCAGCCCGAAGTCGCCGACCGCGGAAGCCGTGTAGAAGACACGATCGGCCGTAGCGTTGCCACGCAGTGTGGCGAATTGGGCATCGACGCGCTCGTCGACCTGACGGATCCTGGAGATTACGGAGGTCAAGCCGGCAGCGTACCGGCCGCCGCCAGATCCACTGGCAGAGGTACTGGGACCGCGGCCGCCGCCAACTCGACCGCCCGCTCCGGATCGCCACCGAACACGGGGCAGTAGGCCTGGAAGGAGCACCACTTGCACAGGGCCGAAGGGTTCGGGCGGAAGTCCGACCTCTCGCACGCCCGCTCGATCGCCGCCCACACCGCCTTGGCGCGCTGGTGGACACCGCGCAGCGACTGGTCAGTGGCATCGGCGGAGACGACGATGCGGTCCCGCAGGTACATGAGGCGGACGACTCCCGGCCGGGAGCCGGTCACCTGTTCGCACAGGAACGCATAGAGCTGTACCGACGACAGTCTCGATCTGGACTGCTCTGCCCGAGGCGCCCGGCCCGTCTTGTAGTCGACGACCGCCAACGTCCCGTCCGCCAGCCGATCGAGGCGGTCGATGATCCCCCGGAGCACCATCCCCTCCAACTCGACGCGGAGGTCGAGCTCGAGGCCCACCGGAGTCACCGAGTTCGGGTCCTCGAGCTCGTAGTAGCGGTCGAGCAGCAAGGACGCATCGCGGAGAAACGCATCCTGCTCCACTTGCGGGAGCGCGAGCTGGGTGACCTCGGGATCCAGGCGCATCTCGTCCCAGGCCCGCAACAGCGCCGACTCGGCTTCGAGCCGATCCCGGTGGCCGGCCTCCCGCGCCGAGAACAGCAGCTGCAGCGCCCGGTGCACCAGCGTTCCTTTCACCGCCGCGGGCGACGAGACCTCAGGCAGGCGTTCGACGACCGAGAAACGGAACGACAGCGGACAGCTCGTGAACGCGCTGATCTTCGACGGAGTGAGCGTGCTGGGGAGAGCGTGGGACATTTCCCACCAAGCTACGCCGGGGGTGTGTCAAAGACGCGGACCCGGCGCCATCAGCCGGACAGCCTCGCGAGCACTCACGCCGAATGGCAGGGGCATGAGCACCGGCACGGTGACACCGTTCGCCACGTAGCGATCGACGTGCGCCTGGCACTGCTCCGGCGTCCCGTGCACGACGAGCTCGTCGACCACCTCGTCAGGTATCGCCTCGACCGCAGCCTTGCGATCACCAGCTCGCCATGCGTCCCACATGGGTTGCAGCTTCGAGCCGCGCCCGAGCCACTCCTGGAACAGGGCGTACACGTCGACGTTCAGGTAAGCAGCGATCAGCATCTTGGCTGTCGACCGCACCGTAGCCGCGTCCTCGGTCGGGCAGACGTAGATACGGCATACGACCTCCTTGCCGGGGCCGACCTCGGGCACGATCTGCTTCACGTCCTCGGCGGACAGCCAGTTGATGATCGCCCCGTCGCCGAGCCGACCCGCCAGCCGTAACATCCCCGGCCGGAGCGCAGCCACGAGGATCGGCGGCACGACGGCCGGCGGCCGTTCCAACCGAAACCCCTTCACGCTGAACGTGTCGTACTCCTCCGTCACCTTCTCCCCGGAGAGCGCTAGCTTCAGG
This sequence comes from Acidimicrobiales bacterium, assembly GCA_050010115.1. Taxonomy (GTDB): domain Bacteria; phylum Actinomycetota; class Acidimicrobiia; order Acidimicrobiales; family Bog-793; genus JAKACA01. The sequence continues at coordinate 11,604 of JBEKLQ010000110.1, forward strand.
AAGCGCACCATGTCCCGGTTCCGCTTGTATGGCTCCTTGAACGGGATGCCGTTCCAGCGCTCCACGATCACGTCCGATGACGTACCAAGACCGAACTGGAACCGGCCTGGCGCTGCCTCGGCCATCGTGGCGACACACATCGCCAACGTGGCCGGCCCGCGGGTGAACGACGGCACGATCGCCGTGCCGAGGCGCAGCTCCGGCTCCCACGCCGCCGCCATGGCGAGCGGGACGAAGCCGTCGGTCGCACTTGCCTCCGCTGACCACACATCGGTGTAACCCAGGGCGGCAATCTCGGCGAACAGCTCCCGCTGCTCGGCAAGCGGGGTCCGGTCATAAGGCACGGTGATGCCGTATCGACTCATGCCGCATCCTACCGACGTGCCCCGGCCAAGCCCGGACGAGCGAGCCGGCCCGAACTCCCGCTACGTTCCGTCACGTGACGAGACTCGCCGAGCGCCTTGGGTTCAGTGCCGACGACCGCCTGCTGATCGTCAACTGCGACGACCTCGGTAGCTCGCAGGCGGCCAACACCGCCGTCTACGACGCGCTGCGACACGGTGCCGCCATGTCGGCAACGTTGATGGTGCCGTGCCCTTGGGCCCGAGGCGCTGCCGCCGAGTATCGGGGCGAGGACGTCGGCGTACACCTGACACTCAATGCCGAATGGGACCACTACCGCTGGGGGCCGATCACCCAGGCGCCGTCGTTGTTGGACGGTGACGGGGGGTTTCCGAGGACGGTGACCGACGTGTTCGAGCACGCCGACCTCGACGAGGTACGGCGAGAGTGCAGGGCGCAGGTCGAGCGGGCCATCTACTGGGGTTTCGACGTGAGTCACGTGGACTCCCACATGGGGACGCTTCAACTGAGGCCGGAATTCTTCGACGCCTACCTCGACCTCGCCGACGACTTCGGGCTGCCGCTGCGGCTCTCGGGGGCGGCCACGGAGAGAATGATCGGGTTCCCGTTCCGGACGCTGGCGGCGGAGCGGGGCGTCGTGTTCCCCGACCACTTACTCGTCGTCACCGGCAACGGCGTCGGCAGCCGGTCGGCGATCACCGAAGCGCTCGGCAACCTCCGGCCCGGCGTGACGGAGGCTTACCTGCATCCGGCGATCGACACGCCCGAGCTTCGTGCGATGTCACCCGACTGGGAAGGCCGCGTTGACGATCACGCCTGGCTCCTCGACCCGAACGGGCTGCGCAGCATCGCCAATCGTGAGGGCGTGGCCCTGATCGGTTACCGGGAGCTGCGCGATCTCATGCGAGCCGAGCCCGAGGCCTGAGCATCAGCGAGGCTGTGGTCCGGAGACCGAGTACAGCGCCGTGCGGCCGATGCCCTTCAGGCGCTTCGGTGGGAGCCGGCGCCAGCTGAAGTCCTCCGAATCCGCCAGCTGATCGTGGAGCTCCTGGGACACGACCACGCTCGACGGCCTCGCCACATCCACGATGCGAGATGCGAGGTTGACGACCGGCCCGAAGTAGTCGCCGCCATGTGACAGCACCGGCCCGTAGGCGAGCCCGGCACGAGCTGACGGGACCGAGTCGTCGAGGTGGAACGCCGCCACGAGATCGATCGCGATGTGAGCAGCTTGGTCCGCTCCTTCGGCCACGAACATGACCTCGTCCCCGATCATCTTCACGATGCGGCCGCCGCTGTCGGTCACCCGGTCGTGCACGATCGTCTCGAAACGATCGATCAGCTCGGCCAGCTGATCCTCGGCGATGTCCTCCGTCAGGGCAGTGAAACGCACGAGATCCACAAAGCCCACGGCCAGCACCGAATGGCTCCCCAAACGCTCGGGATCGGCGAGCTTCCGCCACAAGGCAGCTCGGAGCTGACGCCGGTAGATGTAGCCCACGAGATGGTCGACGTCTTCAGGGCTGGGAACGTTCAAGGCCGCGGAGATCTCGTCGTCGGTCGCACCGGATTGCCACAGCTCGTCGACCTTCGCCACGATGTTGTCGCTCGTGACTTCGGCCACGCGTGCCAAGGCGGCGGCCATGACCCGTGTCTGGTAGACGATCTGGGTGGGCGGCTCGTCGGTGAGCGCCTCAGCGGCCAGCCGAAGGGCACGCAGGTCGTCCTCGACGTAGGCGGCCTCGTCCTCCTCCACGGGCGTGAAGCCCATGGCCCTCCAGAGCCGCTCGGCGACCTCCTC
>JBEKLQ010000111.1:0-13731 GCA_050010115.1 Acidimicrobiales bacterium
CCAGGTCACGCATGGTCGCATCGGGGTTGCGGTAGCTGATCGCGAAACAGGTGTGACCGTGTTGGAGTGCCCACTCGATCAGGCTCTTTCCGGGCGCCAGGTCCATGATGTAGTACTTGTTGATCCACGGCGGGCAGAACAGCAGCGGCACTGAGTGCACTCGCTTGACCTGTGGATCGTACTGGATCAGCTCGATCAGGTCGCTCCGGTAGACGACCGCACCAGGGGTGGCGGCCATGTTGACGCCGACCTCGAACCCGGAGGTGTCGACCTGCGAGGGCCAGCCTCCGTTGTGACGGAGGTCGCTCAGCATATTCTCCGCACCCCTGATCACGCTCTTGCCACCGGTGTCGAAGGCCTGCCGGATCGCCGCCGGGTTGCCGGGCAGCGTGTTGGTGGGCGCGAGTGCGTCGAGGATGAACTTCGCGGCGAACCGCGCTTTCGTGTCCTGTTGGGCCCCCAGCCCCGCCACATCCAGCAGTTCGGTGACCAGTTGGCTACTCAGCAGGTACTGCTGTGCGAGTAGGAAGTACACCGGATTCTCCGCGTAGGCCGGGTCGGCGAACCGTTTGTCGCCAGGCGCCGGAGACATGGGACCGGGCGTGTCACCACCCACGGTGCGTACCGCTGTCGCTCGTACCGCTGCGGCCAGGCCGATCGCCAGCCGGGCGTTGGCGGCAGCGGCCCCAGCCGGGTTCTTGACGAGCGCGGCACCGGCCGAGGCGAGTGAGCGCAAGAAGGAGACCGGATCGGCACCGGTCATCGGATCCTCGGCGACGCCCAAGCGGTCGAGGAGTGACCGCCCTGGTGACTCGGGACTGTCTGCTGGATCCATGGTGTCCGACTCCTAAGGGGTATGTGATCGAGAAAGGTCAGTGCTCCACCGGCGGGTGGGTTCAGGGTGCTTCGGTGTTGGCTTCGACATAGCTCCGGTAGACAGCGAGCAGCGCACGACGTTGCGCTTCCGTGAGGCGCCGGTCGGCCCGGATGGCGCACTCGGTAGCGTCATCGTCCAGCTTTTCGGTGCCATTGATCAGTCCCGCGTGCTCGAGAAGCGTCTCCGCGGACACGTTCAACGCGTCTGCGATCGACTTGAGCACGCGTACGGACGGCTCGTGCAGTCCACGCTCGACCTGGCTCAGGTAGGGGTTGGAGACCTCGGTCAGCGCGGACAGCTGGCGCAGCGACAGATTGGCCATCTGTCGCTGCACCCGGATGAATTCCCCCAGCATGCGACGGGGGTCATCCTGTCCTGCTGCCATCGGCTCTTCCGTTTCCTGCGTAGCCTAAGCTGGGACGCGGATCAGGCAGACTTCTCGGGGACGAGTACCTTCGTCAGCTGCAAGGCAAAATCGCGTTGCGCGTTGAGCAGGTCAGCGGCGACATCGAAGGTGTACCTGGTCGCGGCTTCCATACCAGGAATGGCGGGGACGCCAGGCATGGCAGGCAAGTCCGGGATGGGGAGAACCGACACGGCCTTGACCCAGGTCTGGGCGGCGTCGACGGACATCTTCTGACCCTGCTGGACGGCAGAGACGAACTGCTCGCGGATCTTCTGCGCAAGGTCGGGCATCTCGGTCGTGGGCGTGGTCTTGGTGGTGGTGGTGGTGGTTGCCATCGTGACTCCTTGAGGTCTTGAGGTCTTGAAACATGCTCGGATTTCCGGCACACGCACACCATACACACCAAACGCTTGGTATGTCAAGCACAGGGGCCGCCGGCAGCCCCGCCTCTCCTCAGAAACCGAGAGCGAGGTCGACGCCGTCGTCCAGGGAAAGCGCCTGTCCTTCCACCACAAGGAGGTCGAACGTCTCGTCCCCGAGGGTTGCTCGAAGATGCTCGGCAGCGGCGTCCTGCAGGGAGGCTTCGAGCGCAGCGATGGGTTCGCCACTCCGCTCGCGGGCGGCCTCGCAGGCGCCGTACAGTCGTGCCGCTTTCGTCGGGTTGTCGGCGTGCACGGTGGCGGCCAGCGCCATGATCCCTTCGATGGCCACAGGCTTGATGCCCCGCCGCCGGGCCACGGTGACCGCTTCGGTGAACAGCTGGCCCGCTGCTGCCGTCTTGCCGGCAACGTACTCGACCAGCGCGAGATTGAAGGCGCCGTAGGCGAGATTGAACCAGTCGTTCAGCTCTCGCGAGACGGTCACCGCGTCGGTCAGATGCGAGCGTGCCGCGTCGCGGCGCCCGACGATGAGCTCCAGGTAGCCGAGGTTGCCCAAGTCCGCGGCCGTGCTGGCACGGTTGTTGGCCTGACGGTAGATGTGGACGGCCTCTTCGAGGTGGCCGATGGCCGCAACGTAGTCCTCGAGGTGGGTCTCGGCGGCCGCGTATGCGCCGAGGATGGACGCGAGGAGAGCCTGATCGCCGCAGCGCCGGGCGCAGGTCAGTCCTTCGTCGAGCAAGGAGAGAGCGGCTCGGGCTTCGCCCAGCCTTGTCGTAATGCCGCCGAGGTTGGCGAGCGCCCGGGCCGTGAGCAGGTCGTCGCGCTCCGCCCGGGCGATCGAGAGGGCCGCTTCGGCTCGGGCGCGCGCCGCCGGGTAGTCGCCGACGTCGTCGAGCAGTGCTGCCATGAAGGCAAGAGCTCGGCCACGTTCGAGGGTAGGTGCGGCCGCCTCGGGTCGGTCGAGGGCGACCCCGAGGTGCATGAGCCCCTCGGCGAAATGCCCACGACGTGCCCAGAACCTCGCAAGGGCGGCCCCGAGCCGGAGCCCCGGGCGAGGGTCGTCGTCGCGAAGGCTGTAGGCCACCGCCGCCCGCAGGTTGTCGTGCTCGTCCTCGAGGCGATCGAGCCACTGCTCTTGCTCGCCGCCGCTCAGTTTCGGTATGGCCAGTTCTGCGAGCCGTAGGAATTGGTCGCGGTGTGCTGCCCGAACCCGGGACTCCTCGGCAGCGCCGGCATCGGCCAGGCGGTCCGCTGCGTAGGCGAGTACGGACTCCAGCAGCCGGTAACGGATGATCCCGCCGGTGTCGTCCGCCTCGACGAGGCTCTTGTCCACGAGCGTGCCGAGGTGGTCGACGACCTCGTAGTCCTCCACAGCTCCTCCGGCCACCACCGCCACGGCCGCCTCGAGATCGAAACCGCCGGCGAACACCGACAGCCTCGCCAGCACGTCGCGCTCGCCCCGGTTGAGGAGGTCCCAGGACCAGTCGATGAGGCCCCGCAGCGTCTGCTGGCGGGGGAGGGCGGCACGAGATCCGCCGGTCAGCAGGCGGAAACGCTCGTCGAGCCGTGCATCAAGATCGTCGAGGGAGAGCGCCCGCAGCCGCGCCGTGGCCAGCTCGATCGCAAGCGGAAGCCCGTCGAGGCGCTGGCAGATGCGGGCCACGACGGCAGCGTTGGCATCGTCGACGGTAAAGCCCTGCCGGTGCTGGGCAGCCCGGTCGGCGAACAGCCGCACCGACTCGGCTGCCATCACGGCGGCAGCACTCGCCTCGCCGTCGGCGGGGAGCGAGAGTGATGGGATGCGGTAGACGGTTTCGCCATCGATGGCGAGCGGCTCCCGGCTCGTGGCGAGCAGCCTGACGTTCGGGCACGAGCGCAGCACAGCGTTCGCCACCTTGGCGGCGCCACCGATCACGTGCTCGCAGTTGTCGAGAAGAACCACCATGGAGCGATCGCCGAGTGACTCGATCAGCGTGTCGATCACGGGGCGATGAGGTTCGTCGCGCACGCGAAACACGCTTGCCACGGTGCTCGCCACGAGGTCGTCCCCGACGAGGGGGGCGAGCTCAACGAACCAGGCCCCGTCAGGCGAGGATTCGAGCGTCTCTGCTGCCACCTGCAAGCCGAGCCGGGTCTTGCCGGCACCGCCAGGGCCGGTGAGCGTGACGAGACGGCAGCTGCCCACGAGCTCCGCCAGCTCGCGCAACTCGTCTTCCCGCCCGACGAAGCTGGACACCTGCGCAGGCAGGTTGTTCAGGTGCAAAGCGCTGCTGAGGGAGCGAAGCGGCGGAAAGTCGTTCTCGGCGCCGGCCACGCAGGCCTGAAACACGCGCATGGGCCGGTCGAGGTCCTTCAGGCGGTGCTCGCCGAGGTCGAGGAGCCATGTGCCGTCGGGCAGGCGGTCACCGAGCAGCTCGGCCGTCACGAGCGAGATGACCGTCTGACCGCCGTGAGCGGTCTCTTGCAGGCGGGCGGCTCGGTTGACGACGGGCCCGAAGTAGTCGCCGTCGCGCTCCTCGCAGAGTCCGGTATGAAGTGCCATGCCCACCGTGATCGGCGTGGCATCCGGCCATGCTTCGGCGGCCAGGGCGCTTTGGGACGTAAGTGCCGCCTGTAACGCCGAGGAGGCTCGCGGAAAGCTCGCCGAGAAACCCTCCCCACCTGCGTGGAACACGTACCCCCCGGCTGTCCGGATCGCCGCCTGGACGATCTCGTCGTGGCGGGCGACGGCGTCGTTCATCTCGGCCGGGTGCACATCCCAGAGACGGGCGGCACCTTCAATGCGGGCGAACAGGAGCGTGACCTCGCCGGCGGGCAGGGTCGCGCCGCCGGCTTGCTTCGGTCCCTGCTGGGCCGGCATGGGCGGCGGCGGGAAGTCGTCGGGCAGGTCGGGGTGACAGAGGTGAAAGACGCGCTCGGGTCGGCTCAGTCCTTTCAGTCGGAACGTGCCCACCTCCCGCAGGCTGGCGCCGTCGGGAAGCGATCGCGCAACGAGGTCGCGGGTCGTCTCCGAGATGAGGATCTGGCCGCCGTAAGCGAGGCCGCGGACACGGGCGCATCGGTTGACGGGCTCCCCGAAATAGTTGCCGTTGCGGAAGACCGCCGCCCCGGTATGCAGGCCCATACGAACCGAGAGACCCTCGGGGCCGCCGTCGGTGTCGGAAGAGTCGAGACGCTGAAGGAACCGGCGCTGTAGCTGGAGGGCACACCCCACCGCCTCGATCGCATCGGGGAAGGCCCCGAAGCGGGCGTCGCCTTCGCCTTGATCGGCGGGGATCACGCCCTGATGCGCCGTCGCCACCTCCGCAAAGGTCCGGTGGTGCCACGCCATGAGCTCGAGCATTGAGGCCTCATGGGTCTCCCACAGGGGAGTCGAGCCTTCGACGTCGGTCATGAGGAACGTCACCGTTGCCCCTGGGGCGTGCTCCACCCCATGCAACGTACCGCCCGCAGCGTCTCGACATCCTCCTCAAGATGTCTTCTGTCTCCGGGCACATCCACTGAATACGACTGAAGTTTGCGCTGTACGCCGGGACGGCATAAGTGGTCGTCCCCGTCGTCGGGTCGATCGACACGCCCGCATGTGGAGCCGGTGTGCTCGTCAACGAGTACAGCACCGGACTGCTGCCGTCGGTGTTCGCCGTGGCGCTGTAGGTCGTCCCGGCAGTCATGACGCATCGGCTGTGTGCGCTCTTTCGCGCTGAACGTCCTTGCGCGTGAGAGCAAGGTAGGCGACGAGACAGGCGATGACGACTGTGAGCACCAGGCTGATCCGTCCGTCACCCCAGCCGAGACCGCTCGCACTTTGGGGCTTGCCCACCCAGTCGGCGAACGATGCGCCGATCGGACGGGTGATGACGTAGGCGAACCAGAAAGAGAGGACTGGGTTCCAGTTGAATCGCCAGAAGCCGACGACGGGAACGGCGATCACCACGGCGAACAGCACGATCGAAAACCCGTAGCCCAGATGAAACGTCGTCGCGGTCAAGTCTCCAACTGCGGTGCCGCACGCGAAGGTGGCGGCAACCGCAGCCCAGTAGAACGCCTCCCGGCGCGGGGCGTCGATGCTGTGGAACGAGAGCGTCTTCTCGGTCTTCTGCCAGCTCACGAACACCGCGACGAGCACGACGGCATACAGCACGCTGGACACGATGTAGGAGATGCCGAAGCCGACGTGGAGCACGTCAGCGGCCATCGTGCCGAAGACGCCGACCATCACGACCGCGAGCCAGTAGGTCCACGCGAGGTAGCGGCGCATGGAGAACTGCAGCACGAGCGCAGCCACGAAGCCGACGAACCCGAGGCCCACGGCAGCAACGGGGTTCATCGTATGAACGAGATAGTCCGACGTCGCCTCCCCCATCGCGGTCGAGAGACCCTTGATGATCCAAAAGTACGCCGTGATCTCCGGGACCCGGAGGGCCCCCCGGGACAGCCACCACGAGGGACGTGTGCTCCGAGCCACGCAGGCCAGCATGGCGCAGGTCACACGCGGCGACAAAGTCGCGACAACGCCCTCGACGCCCCGCCCAGCATCAGGCCAGCCATCGCACAGAGCACAAGCAGCGGTCCGCTCGCGGCAGTCGTCCAAACTCGGTTGCCAAAGCTCGCCAGGCGCCGCGCGTGGCTGGCCATAAGCTGCGCGAACCGTTATCTGAAGCCGGCGTTGGGGGGTCGGGGACGGCCCGGCCTTGGACGGATGCGCCGCACTTCTTCGATGCACAAGTCCTTGCCCGGGACCTCGCCGAGCATCGTCGCGAGGAAGACGGCGTCGGACTGTCCCGTCCGCAATCGGGAGCGCACATGCGTCAGCCGCCTCGTACCAGACGTTCGCCGCCCTTGCGAGGCGCTGGCGAGCGGCGACGAGCATCTCGGTCTGCACGTCGACGAGCATCACCTGAGCGCGTGCACGACGCCGGCAATCAACGGGCTGAAGCAACCCGGGCCGCTGCGACTTCGAGCACCGTTGCGTTCTCGGCAAGTCCCATCGCTGCAACGGCCCGGCTAGGTGATTGGACGAGCCGCCGCAGCGGGTTCACGGAGCGACCCAGCTCGCTCGGCGGGGAACACCTTGCCTCATTTGAGACCGAGCTCGCGCCTCTTTGGTGGGGTTCCCATATCGAGCTCCGTCGGCATCCAACCTCGCGGGGCGTGCCGCGCGTTCGGGACGCCAGTGGCCTTCAGGGTCTCTCAACTGTAGATCGTTGTGACCGCGACAGAACGACACGCGAACCGGCGGTGCCAGGTTGTCGCGACCGCGCACGTAGTCGGCAGGTGCGACCAGATACCGCGCCGGTCGACGACCGTCTCCACCCTGGGAGTCTGGAGACGCGGGTCCATCTGGGTGGCCGGCGTTGTGTCCCAGGCACTCAAGTTAGGTGAGCTGTCCGTCGGGTGCGGCGCCATCGTTGGTCAGGAGTGGATGAACCAGGGGATGGACAACGTGCCCGTGGCGGACACGTACTGAAGCGCTCGTTCACCGAACGGCCCCCAGAATCTTGCGGCAACAGTGCCACGTCGTTGGGGCGGGGCACCCCGCCGAGTCGGCACGCGCGTAACTTCGAAGGAACCCAGGCACGCCAGATGCTTCGTAGAACGGACGGTCGCCAATACGATGGCGACGGTGGAGCCGATGCCCGAGGATTGGAAGCGAGCAGTGGCCGTCGTAGCCCACCCCGACGACCTCGAGTACGGGACGGCAAGCGCGGTGGCTCGGTGGACGGGACAGGGTAAGGAAGTCACCTATGTCCTCGTCACCAACGGAGAGGCCGGCATCGACGAGATGGCGCCGGAGCAGGCGGGGCCCATCCGCCAGGAAGAAGAGCGCCGTAGCGCCGCCGTCGTAGGGGTGAACCGGGTCGAGTTCCTCGGCCATCCCGACGGGATGGTCGAGATGGGGGTGTCGCTGCGCCGCGACATCGCCGGAGCGCTGCGGCGTCTACGTCCCGACATCGTGATCACGATGAACTTCGACCTGAGTTGGGGCGAAGAAGGAACTGTGAACCATACCGACCACCGCGCCACGGGGCTAACGGTGCTGGACGCGTGCCGCGACGCCGCAAACCGGTGGGTGTTCGCCGAGGAAGGCGAACCGTGGAGCGGAGTCCGCTACGTGTACGTGGCTGGCGCCACCGAACCGACGCACTTCGTGGACGTGTCGGCGACGCTCGACGCCGGGGTGGACTCGCTCCGCGAACATCGCGCGTATCTTGATGGTCTCGGGCGGGAGTTCGATGCTGACGACTTCCTGCGCAACATGGCCGGGTTCGCCGGCATAACGGCGGGGTGCGAGTACGCCGTCACTTTCCAGCGGTTCACCGTGGGCTAGTCAGGGGACCTCGGCCCCCACCTTTGAGGCGTCTATCCGATCACCTCGAGCAAGAGTGCAGCCGTCGCATCGGGGTCTCAAACGCGGTGATGAGTCAGATCGCCTGCGCGCGCGGCTACAGAACGCGCCGCCAATGCATTGTTCTCTGCCGCGCACCGGCTTGTTAGGCGTGCCGGAAGGCAGCCCAGCTCGGGCCTCCTGCGTGAGCGGGACCGGAGTGGGCGACGCGTCGGCTGGCGGCGTCGACGGAGCACTACCAACTCGCAGACGGTCCCGAGGCTCGGGCCCCGGGTCGACTTAGCTGAGGAGTCTGCCGGCAGGCTAGAGCGCCCGGACCGCGGGGCCGCGCCGATCTCCTGGACGTTGCGGGGTCGACTGCCTGGAGTGGTCCGCGAGCGACCTGACCCAGCTGCTCCAATCCGTCCGTCGGGTCGCATGGCCGTCAGACCGGCCGCTGCGCCCGCCACGATCGCAGACGCTCAGGCCGCCGTCGACGCCTGGGTGGAGCAGTACAACACCGGACGGGAGCAACAGCAAACTTTCGGACTACTGTGAACAAGGCCGGGACAGAGTCCATCAGTCGAGGCACCCGAGCGCCATCGATCATTCACACTCTGAGGAGGCGAGGGTCAGGTTGCCTATTGCGTCTGGGACCGAGCCGTTCGTCGTCCGCCCGCTCGCCGGGCAGGAGCTAGAGCTAGAGCGCGTGGCAGCGGTTCTCGGCCTCGCCCGCCTTCACCAGGGGAACGGCTTTTACCTCGTGGCATGGGAGCATGACGAGCCGCTCGGGCATGCACACCTGGCTCTGACGGACCCCCCGGAGCTGCAGGACGTTTCCGTGCGACCGGAGCACCGACGACGTGGCGTCGCGACGGTCCTCACGGCGGCGGCCGAACAGGAAGCGCGGACACGGGGTCTCGATCGCCTGCGCCTCACCGTTAGCACCGACAACGAGGGGGCGCAGGCTTTGTACCGCCGCTCTGGGTACGTCGATGTCGGCGTACCTCCGAAGCGCGTGCAGGGAACGATCCTGATCCGCACCGGGCCGATTGAGGTGGACGACACGATCTTGACTTGGGAAAAGCGGCTCTACCAAAGAGCCTGAGGTGTTGCAGTCGCTCGTTATCGATTTCGGTGACGTGGACCTCGCTCCGAGGGGGTTAGCCCGGGTTAGCCCCCAGGTGACGGTGATAGTAGGACACCCGCTCGGCACCTGGACCTTGCCGAGACCAAGAGGACAATGCGAAACGGACAACAAGAAACGGACTACCGGAGCGCATGCGACGCCATCACCGGCGCTCTGCATCTCGCCGACCGGGCGGTAACACTGGGCCGACCGATCAGTGTCCGTAGACGGAGACATGATTGCGGCTCGTCGAAGTGAAGGGCTCTCGTTCCCAACCGGCCCAGCGGTCCTTCAGCCGTAGCCCAGCGATCCGAGCCATTAGGTCGAGCTCGCTTGGCCATGCGTAACGTGTGACGATCGGAAAGAGGCGCAAGCCCTCCGGGGACAGCACCACGTGGCTCTCGTCGAGCCGCTGCGTGACCGGGTCGTGGCGTCCAACGTCGAATAACACGTGGTCGACACCGACCTGCTCGGCGTCCACGTACTGGTCGTCGCGAAGCCTGGTGAGGAAGGTCGGAACGAACGCTTCTAGGACGAAGAGCCCGTCGTCGGTGAGGTGAGTGGCCACGTTCTCGAAGCAGCGGACCTGGTCCTCCTGGGTCAAGAGGTTGAAGAGCGTGTTGAACACGATGAAGATCAACCTGTAGGTACCCTCGACCGGCACATCAGCGAAGTCGCCCATCGTGATCGACAGGTGCTCGCCGCCAGGCTTGGCGCGAAGCCTGGAGACCATCGCCGGCGAAAGGTCGACACCGTCGACGCGGACGCCCCGAGCAGCGAGGGGCAGGGCGATGCGCCCGGTGCCGATCGCGAGCTCCAGCGCGGGACCTCCGCGCGCGAGCTCATCAAGGAGCGCAACCGTCGACAGCTCATCGCCCCGTGGCTCGATGTCATAGATGTCCGCGGTGTCCTCGCCGAAGCTGTCCATCGGCTGGTAGCCCTTCACGAGGTCAGTTATGTCACGCGTCGTCGACCAGCGCAACCGTTTTATCAAGTGGCTCGACGGTCCAGGCGGGGTCGAGGATCGGGCTGTCACTGCGCATGAGGAAGGTGTTCTGGACGTCGGTGTGGCTGGACTCGATGAGCTGTTGATCCGAAGGAAGGCTGGCAGGATCGCGCCGTGCTCCGGTGAGGCGCTAGTGGCAGGCGAGGAGGCCTCCACCTCTCCGGTCACCTGCACCCCGCCCCGACGGATCGTTGCGGCTGCGGCCCCGCAGCCATCACATCTACACAACCGAGACCTTGTCGACGCCGAGGCCCGCCTCCTCGAGAGCGCACAATGCAGCGGCGCACCGACGGTCGCGACCGCGACCGTCGCGGGGATCACCCAGCAGAACTTGCCCGGCAGGAACCATCGCCGGTCGGTCGACCAGGCGGTCGCTGTCGAAAGGACCGCCACCTCGCGACGGTTGATCGACGTGCTCGTCGGGCCGGCCGAGCCTGGCAAGCAATGCCTCTTCCTCTCTCAATGGGTAATCAGTAGGTCCAGTTTGGTTGTCCCGTCTGGCGCGAGCAGGGCAGATGTCGCTTAGCCGCTTGATCTGGGCTCTGGCCGTGGATCGTCTGGACAGAATGAGAAGGCTATCCATTAGTAGCCAGCGAGAAGAGCCCGATGTCGGCGTCCGGCACCCGGATGGCGAGGCCTCGACGCTTTCCTTGTTGGACTTGTACCGCTTCGAGCTCACCTCGACGCACTCGATCGAGGACGGTCTGGCGGGCGACCCCGAGCGTCTCGGCCGCTGTGGCCAGCTTCTGCCAACCTTCTGGCAGCTCGCAGACAATGCGCACGCGGACGTCCTCGTCGACGCGCAGCCTCCATCTGCCCGCCTCGTCCTGGCGGCCTGTGATGAAGCCTTCAGCTAACCAGCGGTTGAGAGTGGCTCTCGACACGCCGAGCAGCTGCTGGGCCTCCGTCATGCTCACCAATTCGGTGTCTTCGTCCACGGCACGGGCTTGGTGGTGAGCAATGCCTCGCGTGAGGCGGATGTGCCTGACATGGTGGTGGCGGAAGGCCAGTCCGGTCGCCGTGGCGTGACCTGCGCGGTTGAGCTTCTCGGCCACGACGGCGTCCTCGTGGTCCGGAGCCAGACGACGGATCATCTCGACGGCTGCCTCGTCGAGCGACCACCCGTTGGTGCCTCGTCTCGGGAGGCTCACCTCGATCGGGGTGACGGCGCCACCTTCCCAGGCGATGTGGCCAGTGGCAATGCCCCTGGGCCGATGGACTGTGATGGTCACGTTGGCTATGAGCGCCCGCAGCAGTTGTTTGCGTTCACGAGTGTTCGTCGTCGTTGCCTCGAACACCGCCCGCACGTCAATGCCGGCACGGTTGAGCCACGCCATCTCCTCTTCGCTCAAGCGAAGCGGCCGACGGGATCTCTGCACCGCCAAGTCCGCCTCAGCCTGGCGGAGGGCGACGAGGCACTGCTCGAAACGCGCTTCCAAGGTGCGAGCAACGAGACGGTTCTCGGGCTCGCAGGCGTCGAACTGCCGCCGGGCTCGGTCTTTCTCGAAACACGCCCGCTCCACAGCCAACTCGAAGACCCGGATGCGCTGCTGGTGGGCGGCCTCGGCTTGGGAGAGCGCCGTCATCGTTGCCGACAGGGCCACCGGCTCGAGCACGGCGAAGACTTCGTCGAGGACGGCGGCCTCGAAGCGCCGCCCGGCGATGCTCTGGCAGCCCGAGGTCCCGCCGTACATGTACATCGCCCGCCCGCACAGGTAACGGACGTGGTGGCGGTTCGTATACGACACCTGCATCGTGCGCCCGCACCGGCCGCAACGCACGAGACCCTGTAGGAGGGCCGTTCCCTCGCGGGCGGCCCCGCCGCCTTGGCCGGCCGGGGGTCGCCAGTTGTCCCGCAGCTTCTTCCGGTTGGCGAGGTAGGTGTCCCAGGTGATGTAGCCCCGATGGTGATCAGGTATGCAGATCTCCCAGTCGTCGACTGGGATGTCGACGGTGCGTGTCAGCACTTGGCCATCCTCGGACACCGAGCGCCTCGTCTTTGTTCGCCCGAAGACGAAGGCTCCGGAGTACGCCGGGTTGGTGAGCAGATCGTGGACGGCCGGATAGGTGGCCATCTCCCAACGGATCTGCCTCGATCCTCCCGTCCGTCTTGGCAGTCGGATGCCATCAGCTCGCATCGACACGACGACCTGGCGGGCGGAGCCCAGGGTCGCGAACCGGGCGAAGACCTCCGCTATGGCGCTGCGGACCGCCTCGTCCGGATTCTGCACGACGCGATCGTCTTCGTCGTACTCGAAGCCGACCGGCAGCCCCTTGCGCAGCTCGCCGCGCCTTGCCTTGTGGAAAAGGCCAGCGTTGAGGCGGGACCGCAGCAGGTGCAGCTCGGCTTCGGACATCGTGCCCTTCAAGCCGAGGACGAGACGGTCGTTGTAATCGCCGGGGTGGTACAGGCCGTCGCCGTCGCCGATGAGCGTGTCGGTAAGGGCACACAAGTCGAGCAGGTGGTACCAGTCGCTGTTCCGCCGTGCCAGGCGGGAGACCTCGAGGCCGAGCACGAGCCCAACCTTGCCGAGGCCGACGGCGGCCACGAGCGACTGGAAGCCCGAGCGCGCCGTGGCATCGGCGCCGGAGCGGCCGAGATCCTCGTCGACGACGCGTATCTGCCCGGCGCTCCAGCCGAGACTGGCCGCCCGTTCGGCCAGCTCGTATTGACGAGCCAGGCTCTCGGCGTTCTCCCGCACCTGGGTCATCGTCGACTGACGCACGTAGATCCAGGCTTCACGCCCGAGATGAACGGCACGGAGCTTTCCGGCCTCAGACATCGGCCTCTTCCTCCTCGCTCAGCACGCCTTTGGCGATCATGGCCGCCAACAGCGTGAGCGCCTCGGCCCTCGCCGCTTCGGGCAGGTCCCAAAAGGACCCTGTCACAAGCGCCTCGCCTATTGCCAACGACAGCTGGGCGGACGCGACTACTCTGAGCCTTCGCAAAAGGCTCACCTCCTCGGTTCCTTGGCTCGGATTCCGAAAGGCGAGCCTATTTGCGTCCTTGGGCTCCGGCATGGCTTTTCCGTTCATGGCGCAATGCCTTTGATGACACCTCTACTGTCAGCATTCACCAGTCCTGCCGGGTCGTAGACGACTTCCCACACCCACCCCCCGGCTGCAGCATGCCCTTCGGCTCGCACGACCTTGGCCCGCTCGCGATCACGTGACCTGACCGCAGAGTCCTTGCCGGCATGCGCTGAGAAGAGCAAGGCAGACGACGCGAACGCGTCACCCCCGTGAGCACGTCGCACGACTTTCCAGGGGCGGGGCCGCCCCGGCGCCCCGTCCGCCTTGGAGAGGCCGATCGCCACGAGTCCCCGCAGACGTCGGACGCCTTCCACGGAGAGGATCGTCGCCGCGGCCGGTGCCTCATCCTCGGTCCCGAAGACATCAGTCAGAGCGGCCGGAACGAGCGCCGGCGACCCGTCTGGCAGTTCTACTGACAACATCAGCTCACCGTCGCGATGAGCAAAGCTCACGGCGACCAGTTGTCTTTGGTACAAGGGGTGAAGCGCCGATGACACCGTCACTTCACATGGGAGCCGATCACGAAGTTGACGTAGTCGATTGGTGTCACTGCCGGAACCGGCAAGTCCACCACC
>JBEKLQ010000112.1:0-13623 GCA_050010115.1 Acidimicrobiales bacterium
GCCTGACAGACCTGCGGCCTTGCCTGACAGACCTGCGGCCTTGCCTGACAGACCTGCGGCCTTGCCTGACAGACCTGCGGCCTTGCCTGACAGACCTGCGGCCTTGCCTGACAGACCTGCGGTCACCGGGGCTTCGAACAGTGTGCGCCGGCAGTAGGTGCCCTGACGGCACGGTGACTACGGCAGGATCGAGACGAGGGTGCCGAGCGGCGTGTACGGGAAGAGCGTGGCGGCGGAGCTGTAGGGCATCTCGACGCAACCGAGGCTCTGCGGGTACCCATACTGCGACCGCAGGTACCCGTGCAGCGCATCGCCGCCATGGAAGTAGCTCACCCACGGGATGCCGGGGTCGCTGTATTTCGAGCCATCCGGGTTGGTGCCGCTCATCGTCGTCACCGTGTACCGCGCGTAGACCGGCCACGTTCCCAGTTGGGTCGGAGCGAAAGGGATGCCGGTGTTGACGAGGGTCTGGAAGATCACCCTGCCGTCACGCCACAGCGAGAGGTACTCGGGAGAACCTGTCACGACGTACACGTAGTCGTACGGTGCCGTGTCGAGCTGTCGAGCGGCCACTGCCCGCAGTAGGTCGGCCCACACCTGCGGCCCTGCGTCCCCATCGGCGGCGAGGCCGTGGGCCGCTTCGAACTGCATGACGGCACCCGTGGTGATCACGTCCGGCCCGCCTTGTACCCAGAGCGCCGACAGCGAGCCAGGGATGTAGCGGTAGCGCCACGAGAACTTCCCGGCCAATGGCGTCAAGGGGATGTCGTACGGGTTGGTCGGCTCCTCGACCCTCGTCGTGCTCGCGCCCGGCGCACCGATCAAGTTGGTGCCATACCCCGGCGCACCGAAGGACGGTGGCTCGGTCGCCGGCGGGCTGGTCGCCGGCGGGCTGGTCGTCGGCGGCGGGAGAGTGGTCGTCGTCGTGGTCGCCGGCCTCGTCGTCGTCGTGGTGGTCGCCGGCCGGGTTGTCGTCGTCGTGGCGCGCGGCCTGGTCGTGGTGGTGGTCGTGGCCGAGCGAGGTGCCGAGAATGTGGTGTCACCGGCGAGGCGTGCGGCGCCGCCCGAGGACGAGCCACCCGGTACGAATCGGAGCGGCATGTACCCGAGCTCGGCCAGCAGCTGCTGGAGACGTAGCTCGGAGGCGCCGGCGATCTGGAACCGAGCCGTGACCGAGCGCGCCAACGTGCCGCCGCTCCTGCTCAGCATTCCGTGCGGGCCGCCAGGCAGCGTGAGGGTGACCGTCGAGTAAGGCACGAAGTTGCCCGTGGGATGGAAGACGAGCTCGTTGATCTCCGTGGCCGTCCAGGTTCCGGGCGGGGCGGGCGAGAGCTTCGGCATCGCGCTGGCCCGCGCCAGCGGCGCCGAGAAACGCACCGTCACCTCCGACTCATAACGCACCCGATGAGCCCCCGGCGCCGGTGAGATCGACACGACCGACAGTGGCGTGGCGCCGGCATCGGCGTGCGTCGCCTCGGTCGTGGGAGCCTGCGAGCCCGACAGAGCAGCGGACCCCGGTGGCTTCGTCTTACCGGTGAGATGCGACACCCCGAGGCAGCCGCTCGTAACAAGGGCGACCCCCACCAGGACCGCGCCGGCTGTCAGCACGCCGAATGGACGGCACGCCCTACCGCCTACGTTCGCGATCACAGTCGTAGCCATCGATCCTCATGACGATTCAAGTGGGTCCCACGGTGCATCTTACTTATCCGAGATCGGGCGGCGTCCGCGAGCCGCGAGCCCTCATCGGCGGCCTGAGCAGGTAGTCAGAGCTGTGGCCCGTGGCCCGCGGCGGCGGCGATCAGCGACGCTTCGATCTGCTGAAGCCGCTCGCCGGACGGTCGGCCGCCATCGCCTGACGATCGTACGTAGAACGCGTCGACGACCTCGTGGCCCATGGTCGCGACCTTGGCCGAGATCACATCGAGTCCGGATTCGGCCAAGGCGCGGGTGAGCCGGTGCAGGAGGCCGCGCGAATCGGGTGCTCTGACTTCGATGACGGTGGCCGTCGACGAAGCGGTGTGGTCGACCACGACACGCACCTCGGAGGGCCGCGCGGCGGTTGCCCGGCGGCCCCTTGTGTAGGTGGCGTCGAGATCGGCAAGCCGTGCCTCGAGGAGCAGGCTGCCGTCGAGCGCTCGTTCGAGGTCAGCGCGCAGGCGGCCGCCGTCGAGCGGGTCGCCCCGCCGCGAGGCCACCTCGAACACCTCGATCGCCATGCGAACGCCGTCGGAGAGCGCCGCCGCGCTGCGGATATCGAGGCGGTGGAGCCCGAGTGTGCCCGTGACGAGCGACAGCAGTCCCGGACGGTCCGGCGCCACGACGGTGACGGTGTCGCCGTCGATCGCCACCGCCAGGTTGCCGGGAGCTGCAAGGGCGAGCTGGGTGTCGGTAGGCAAGTTGGACGAAGCCGCCCTGGTCGCACCGACTCCGGCGAGATGAGCGTCGGTTCGGCCAGCGAGCTCGGTGACGAGCGCTGCCTTCCACGGGCTCCAGGCGCTCGGGCCCGTGGCGATCGAGTCCGCCTCTGTCAGAGCCGCCAGGATCTCCAGGCTGTCGCGGTCATCCACGGCGCGAGCCACGGTCTCGACCGTTGCCGGATCGTCGAGATCGCGCCGAGTCGCCACATCGGCGAGCAACAGATGGCGCTCGACGACGCGGGCCACTATCTCCACGTCGGTCTCCGCGTAGCCCATGCGCGTCGTGACCTGTGCGGCGATCGCCCGACCGACCTCGCTGTGGTCTCCACCCTGTCCCTTGCCGATGTCGTGCAGCAGCGCGCTGATCAAGAGCAAGTCGGGGCGCCGGACCGACCGGATGAGGAGCGCCGCTTGCGCTACGGCTTCGAGCAGGTGCCGGTCCACGGTGTAACGGTGATAGGCGTTGCGCTGCGGCCGGTGCCGCACTTCGAGCCACTCCGGCAGCAGCCGCTCCAACAGGTGCCACTGGTCGAGCACCTCGAGCACCGGGGTCGCGGCGGCACCGTATTCCAGCAGCGAGACGAACGCCTGTCGCAACTCCGCCGGCCACGGTTCAGGGGGGCGGATCCCGGCGCTCGCCAGCCGATCGAGCGTGGCGGCCGTGATCGGGGAGCGGTACTCGGCGGCCGCAGCAGCCACGCTGACGAGCAGCTGGCCGTCGTCGAGGTCGCCGGCGTCAGCGCCGATGGCCACCTCGCCGTCGCGGAGCACGACTCCGGTGCCGACCGCCACGTCCCGCCCACCCGCCCGGCCAAGCGGGCCGGCGAGATACGACTCGACCCTGCGCCATCCGTCAGCGGCCACCCACATCACCTCTCGCCCGGCAGCGGCGATGCCGGCCATCAGCGAGTCGGCGTCGGCGTAGCCGAGCAAGGGGGCGATCTCATCCTGCTCCTGCAACAGCATGCGGTCGGCGTGGCTAGCTGTGCGGGCGTGCAGCGCCACACGGGCTCCGAGCAGCAACCGATGGTGAGCGGCCAGGCTCTCGGGCAGGAGGACGGGAGCCAGTGCCGGGAGGCCGCGGGCGGCCAGGTGGAGCGCTTCGATATCGCGGAGCCCGCCGGCGGACTCCTTCAGGTCAGGCTCGAGGAGGAAGGCCACCTCGCCGAATTGCTCATGCCGGGCCCTCCCGGCCGCTGCGAGCTTCGGCAGCAGCTCCCGGGCGTGGGTTCGCCACCACTCGGCCAGCTCGTTCAGCAGCCCGCCGGCAAGCTCCTCGTCACCAGCGACCACCCGCCCGTCCAGCAGCCCGAGCAAGGCCCGCTGGTCCTCACGAGCGACCGAGATCGCCTCTTTCGGGGTACGGACGCTGTGATCGAGCCGGATCCCACCATCCCAGATCGAGTACCAGAGCTGGTCCGCTACCTCCTTCACGTTGCGCCGCCGCTGGTGCAGCAGCGTGACGTCGAGGTCACTCCCCGGACAGAGCTCGCGCCGCCCGTAGCCCCCCACCGCTACCAGCGAGAAACCCTCCGCCTTTCCCCCCACAGCCCCCGCGAACACCCCAGCCAGCCACTCGTCGGCCCGGGTGGCGTAGATCGACGGGAGGTCGGCGGGGGCCAACGCGCCGGCGAGGACATCTGCGCCGAGTGCGTCTCGGATCTGACGGAGGAACGGGACTGGGGTCACCACCCGCCGTAGGTTATGGCCATCGGCGCCTCGAGCGCTTCACCCCGACCGGATCCGCTAGCCGCTCCAGCAGCCACCGCGCCAGCGGCTACGGTGCAGGTAGGAGGAATCGACATGCTCGAACCCCGCAGCAAGCCCGGTGGCTTGCGGCTCGCCCACAAGGCTGCGGTTGCCGGTGCCGTGGTCGTCGCGATCGTCGTCGTCTATCTCGTGTTCTCGGTCGTAGTCGGGATCCTCGTCAAGGTGATCGAGATCGCCATCGTGATCGCCCTCATCGTGGCCGCCATCCAACTCGTCCGGCGCGGCAGGCGGCACCTCTAGCTCGTCCGGCCGCGGCCGAGATTCATGGGACCGGGCTCGGTGTAATCAACCGGCATTGATCGTCAGTGTGTAGGCCTGCGACCCGGCGTGCTGCTGGGTGGCAGAGTCGGTGGCAAAGACCCGGAAGGTGAACGAGCCCGATTGGGTCGGGGTTCCCGACAGCACGCCGCCCGAGAACGACATGCCCGCCGGCAGGGCTCCGACCTCGGCCAATGTATAGGGAGAGGTACCGCCCGACGGCGTGAAGGTCTGGCTGCTGTAGGCGTCATGGACGATTCCCGCCGGGATACTGGACGGGTTGATGGAGAGCAGCGGAGCGACGTCAACGGTGAGACCGTCGGTCGAGATGGCGTAGTCGTTGCCGTTGACCGTCACTGTCACGCTGCCGTCCCCCGTCAGGGCGCTTCCCGAGACGGTGATCGGCACCGAGACCGTGTAGCGAGAGCCGGTACCCGAACACGTCACAGGGCCTCCGGTGATCCCCGGGTTGGAGAAGTACACGGCCGGGGTACCCCACGAGGTGCAGCCCGCACCGCCCACGCTCAGCGTCAAGGTGGTCTGTGCCCCCTGGCCGACAGCCGTCGGGCCGGTGATCGAGAGCGAGGTGAGATGCGCGAAGCCGGTGGCGGTCACGGTGCCCGATGCTGCGGTCTCTCCGGGGTCCGTGACTATGACGGTCGCCGAACCAGTAGTGGCGCCGGTGTCCTTGACCTGCAAGACGATGGTCGTGCTGTTGACCACCGTGGTCGTGCCGCACACGACGCTGAAGTCAGCGCTGGCCCCCGTGCGAGCGAACGACACGGTGGCCCCGGACACGAAGTTGGTGCCGGTGATGGTCCAGTAGATCCCGGCCGAACACTGTCCCCCGCAGTCACCCATGTGGCTCGGGTTGACGGCCGTGACCGTCGGGTTCCTCGTGTCGTAGGTGAAGGTCGAAGCAGACGACAGCCCGGTGTTCCCGGCACCGTCGGTGGCCTGGGCGACGACTGTGTAGCTGTCGCCGTTGTTCAAGTTGGACGCCGCGAAGGTGAG
This sequence comes from Acidimicrobiales bacterium, assembly GCA_050010115.1. Lineage (GTDB taxonomy): Bacteria > Actinomycetota > Acidimicrobiia > Acidimicrobiales > Bog-793 > JAKACA01. The sequence goes on from JBEKLQ010000112.1 coordinate 5,463, forward strand.
CGACCAGTTCGTTGTCCCGGTGGTGACAGGCACGTAGTTCGGGCAGGCGGCCGTGAACGTGCTGCCCCTGCCCGTCCAGCAACTGCTGCTGCCACTGGATTGCTGGACCGAGACCTTGACGCTGCCAACCCCGCTCACGACGTCACTGGCAGAGCCGGTGATAACCCCTGTCCACGAGCCGGAGTTGGCGTCGTAGGCGCTTCCACTGACGGGGAAGGTGATCGACGCGCTGGGCGCCATGGTGTCGACCTTGATGATGCTCGACGACGTAGCGGTTCGCTGGTTGCCGACGTTGTCGGAGACGACGTACTCGTACTTGTAGCAGTTACCGGAGACCACCGTGTCGGCATACGGAGAGGAGAGACCCGTGCTTCCAACCTGGGAGTAGGCACCGAAGGTTGTGCAAGTGCCGCCCGACAAGGCGGACGAGGCCCGCTTGAGTTGACCGCTGGCGGAGTTGACCCCCGAGCCGCTGCCGTCGGTGGCACTGAATGACACCGACACCGAGGTCGTGATCACGTAACCGTTGGTGTAACTGACCGAACCAGTCGGAGCTGTGGTGTCGAAGGTGACCCAGCCGTTGTTGGAGTTGGTCGAGGTGTTATCGAAGTTGTCCGTGGCGTTCACCGTGTACGGGACCGTCCCGTCGGCGTGGCAGGCGTTGGACGTGAGCAGGGCGCTGCGGTAGGAGTAGCTGCCGCCGCCCGGGGCGGTGAACGGCCCGCCCGACGATGTCAGGGCTACGGCGGTCTCGCGCGAGGTGACATTGGCTACGTTGGCTGTCACGCTCTTCACGCCCGAACCGGCATCAGTGACGTTGGCGTAGACGTAGTAGCCGGTGTTCTTCCGGATGAACCCGTTCACCACGGCGCCCGACGACTGGCCGATCACGGTGCTCTTCACGGTCGGGGCGGTGCTGTCAACGAGGACCGTCGCGCTCTTGCTGCTCTCGATGCCCACCCAGTTCATTCCGTACGTGGGCGTGTCGGTGTACTGCCAAGTGCCGTCGGGAACCGTGAATTCCTCGCAGGTGATCGTCCCGGTACCCGAGCACGAGGCAGTCACAGCAACCGCCGAACCCCCCGCCGCCGGGTAACGCTTCAAGCGGTAGTCAGCGGCAGGTATCGCCACGAGGCCTGCGGTGGTACGGACCCGGGAGAAGGTGAAACCGGAACCCCCCTCGCCTGATCCGCACCGTGGCATCCCCAGGCTCGACAGCTCTCTTGACAGTGGTGCATGACCCCGGTCGCCTTGCGAGAGAAGCAGGGGGCCGTGCACCTCGTCGTCCTGGTCGAGATACCGCAGGAGACGCTTGTCGATGGAGTCCAAGTGGACGGACGAGGAAGTCGTTCACCTGTGTCCATCAAGGTTCATCACCGCAGGCTCATCACGTAGTCGGACTGGCTCGCCGCGCATGTCGGCGGCGTCGGCGTGGGCGTGTTTCTAGGACAGTGGTGATAGCGATCAGTAGCAGGACGATGCCAGCCCCGAGCAGGAAGAAACCACGGTGGTTCTGATAGGCGATGGCGATATACCCGATAAGGGGGACCGTCCAGCGAACCCGGTACACGTAGTTGCCACGTATCGTCATCGTCCACGGGTCACGGACCGTGTTCGCATCGCCCTGGGTGTTGAACAGGAGTTGCCCAGAGCTGCCTTTGGTGATGCGGACTATGCGGTGCACGATCTGCCCGGAGGGCTTGTACGGGTCGGCGAACACGATCACGTCCCGCACGGCGAGGCTGTCCACGCGGACACGTTGGCTGACAGCGATGCCGCCGACGGCGAGTCCCGGTCGCATGCTGCCCGACAGGATCGGTGTCACCATCCAGGTGCCCTGGACCAGTGCGATGGCGCAGATTCCCGCTGTACCAAGCACAGCCAGCAACACCACGAAGGCGACAAGCATGCGAAGCCGCCTGGCCCAAGTAGCGTACTTGGAGCGTGGGCGCGCCGAGGTCCTCGGGCTGTTCTCCTTGGCGGCCAAGAAGATGTTGCCCCCGGCGACCGGCGGTGTGCCGTCCTCGGCCACCGCAGGAGTGTCGGCGTCAACGACCAGAGGCATGTCGCCCTCAGGGACGGGAGCGCCGTCCTCGGCGACCAGCGGGGTGCTGCCCTCAGAAGCAGGGAGGGTCTCGTCCTCAGCCACCGGAAGCGTGTTCTCAGCGGCTGCAGGCGTACCGTCGTGAGCGACCGAAGGGGTGACGACCTCAGGGACCGGAAGCGTGCCCATGTCAGAGACAGGAGGGGTGTCGTCTTCGACAACCGGAGGGGTGCCTTCAGCGATAGCAGGCGTGCCGTCCTCGGCCACAGGAGGAGTGTCGTCCGTCGTCATGATCCCTCCTGCGATGGCGGTGTGCCTTCGCACAGGTAATCGCGAATGTAAACCTTGCACTCGCGAAGGCCGTCGCGAGCATCGGTAACCTCATCCGCACGTTCGCCTCATCATCGCACGGCCGCATCGCCACAGAGAGCCAACGCCGAACCCGACGCATCGGTCCTGTTGTAGCGCACCGATGCCTGTATCAGCATAGTCACCAGATAGAGGTAGTGGGGGGATCGTGATGATCCCCCCACTACATGGCGCTACTGTTACTTATCGGGCCGCCTAGTTAGCCTGAGTAACCGACAGTGAGAGTTACGTTGAGACTCTCACCCATAACGGAGTTGTCCAGCTCAGGAGCTGGGCTAGTGGCATCTGCTGTGACGACCGCGCCCGGGCTTACATTCGCCAAGGGTCCTGCCGTGAAGTCGCCGCCGCACAGGGTCGGCTCACTGCCAGCGTAGATATTGGTCGTGTACTCGTCGATCCCGTTGACCGCAATAGTTCCACTGATGGGCTGGGTATAGAGAGCCAAGGACAGGGGACCGTTGTAGATCACGTAGTCCGGCGTAAGCCCAGGGCTGCCGTAGCTGACCTGGCAGACATAGAGTTCGGCCGCCAGAGCGGACGCAGGGTAGTCAGTCCCCATCGTTTCCGTGATTTCACTCGCCGGGATCGTACCGTTGTTGGTCATGGTGACCGTGTCATCGCCAGTCGTGAACGACGACGCTGTCGGCCCGTAGGCTCCAAGTGTCAGAGTGCTTGTGCCGTCTCCGGCGGTTGCAGCGGGTGACGACAGAACGACGCTGAGCGTGCCAGCCGTGATGTTCTGGGTGCTGGTAGTAGAAGTGGTGAAGATGCCGTGAGCACCAGCCCCGATCAGGCCCAAGCCTGCGAGGCTCATCATTCCTGCTAGTGCAACTGTCTTGAGTTTCATTACATTCTGCTCCTGTTCAATAGTTGGACTACTGACTGAGGCGTCGGGTTCGCTGGTCGCTCCCCGCAGGCCAGGCGACCAAATACGGCCTGTGGATCATCACGTCGCCTTTGTCCAGGAACCCATGGGGGTCCCTGTTTGCTGCCAGGAACCCAAGGGGGTCCCTGTTTGCTGCTAGGGAACTCCCATGGAGGAGTGCCCTGTTTGTGCGGTCCAGACGGGGCGGGTAGCAATGCTCCGCCTGCCAGAACCGCAACGACTTGTCGATCGAGAGCTGAGTGTTGAGTCTTCGTGCTCTAGTCATGTGAACCACCGAGCGCATGAGCCGTGCTCTGTTTGCTGTAGCTGAAGGTCGTCGTCGAGCTGGTGCCGACGTTCCCGAGGCTGTCGGTTACCTCGGCGATGACGCTGTAGGTGTCACCCGAGGTGAGGTTCACCTTCGCCAGGGCGAGCGACCAGCCCGTCGTGCCGTTTGCTGTCACGAAGGTCTGGGTGTCGTAGTCGAACGACAAGCCGTTCCACCACAGCTTGGTGGAGGTGTCCTCGATTGCCACCGCCACACTCGTGATGGTCGTCCCGGCCCCGGAGTTGGACGAGGCAGTGCCGGTGACCTTCCCGGTCCAGTTCGTGCCGTGCTTTGTGCACTTCACGGGATAGCTGATGGTGACCGTCGGGGGAGTCGCGTTGTAGGTGAAGGTCACCGTCGAGCTTGTGCCGACGTTGCCGAGGCTGTCTGTGGCCTGGGCGACCACGCTGTAGCTGTCACCCGAGGTGAGGTTCACCCTCATCAAGCCGAGCGACCAGCTCGTCGTGCCGCTGGCGTCCACGAAGGTCTGGGCGGTGGCGCTGAAGCCGGTGCCGTTCCACCACTTGGACGTCTTGGTGTTCTCGATTGCCACCGCCGTTGCAGCAATAGTCGTCCCAGCCCCGGAGTTCGACGACGCCGTGCCGGTGATCTTCCCTGTCCAGTTAGTGCCGTAGGTGGTCTTGTTCACCGGGTAGGTGATCGACACCGTCGGCGGAGTCGGGGGAGCCGTGTGGATGCAGTAGGTGAAGCTCACCGTCGAGCTGGTCCCGACGGTCCCGGCGCTGTCTGTGGCCTCGGCGACGACGCTGTAGCTGTTGCCCGAGGTGAGGTTCACCTTCGCCAGGGCGAGCGACCAGCGCGTGGTGCCGCTGGCCGCGACGAAGATCTGGGTGTCGTAGTCGAACGACAAGCCATTCCACCACAGCTTGGTGGTGGTGTCCTCGATTGCCACCGCCACACTCGTGATGGTCGTCCCGGCCCCGGAGTTCGATGCGGCAGTGCCGGTGATCGTCCCTGTCCAGTTCGTGCCGTACTTTGTGCACTTGACCGGGTAGGTGATGGCGACCGTCGGGGGAGTCCTGTTGTAGGTGAAGGTCACCGTCGAGCTGGTCCCGACGTTGCCGAGGCTGTCGGTGGCCTCGGCCGTGACCTTGTAGCTGTCGCCCGAGGTGAGGTCAGATTTCGGGACCGTCCGTGACCAGCTTGTGGTGCCACTTGTGACCGGCACGTAGTTCGGGCAGGTCGCCGTGTAGTTGTCGCCCGTGCCGGTCCAGCACGAGCCACCGACCTGCCGAATGGAGACCTTCACGTTCGAGATGGTCGTTCCCGCCCCCGAGTTCGACGAGGCAGTGCCGGTGATCGCCCCGCCCCAGTTGGCCCCGTAGGTGGTGTTGTTCGCCGGGTAGGTGATGGTGACCGTCAGGGGGGCGCCCCAGGTGCCAGCCGTGATCGTCTGGCCGCTAGTGGTCGAGGTGGTGAACACGGCGTGAGCACCAGTCCCGATCAGGCCCAGGGCTGCGACGCAGACAACTCCCACAAGTGCTACTGAGCGGAGCTTCATGTCACCCTGCTCCTGTCGTCCGGGTGGACGGCTTGACTAGGGCGTCGGACTCACAGATCGCTCCCCCCCGGGCACTCCCGTGGAGGAGTGCCCTGCTGGTGCGGTCCTGACGGGTGGGAACAGACGCCTCACCTGTCACAACCGCAACACCTTGCCCATCGGCACCGGGACGCGAGGACGCGTCAGAGTCCATGAGGAGTCGCTTGAGCGCAGCAGGCGTCCCTGCGGGTGACACGTCAACTCGCCGCGTTCAGACGGCGAAGAGCGGTGCAATCGGCGGACGCGCCGCTGCCAACCTCAGAAAACTTGTTGCGGACAGCCGACCACCACTCCACATGGGCTGCCTGGTGAAACTGGAGAAACCTCTCCATGCGCGTTCACCTTTTGCTTCCCTCGAGCAAGAATCACGACATGGAACAAGCACAAATGTCAAAGCACGCTTGCCAGACGTCGCTTCTCTGATGTTCCGGTTGTGGCCCGTCCGCCAATAGAGGCGAAAGTCCCAATTTGGAGGGCGGTATGCCGCCGATTATCCTCATATGTCACTGTCTGTATTTGAGTAACCACTTTTTGTGGCGACACTGGAGGACCCCGAGGCGCACGGGCTAACGGCTACACGGTCTTCGGGTCCCGTAGAGGCCGTTCTAGTGACCGCTTCGCTGGGATCGAGGGGCGTCGAGTAGCCTCCGCCGGATGTCACGGCGCCCGTTACTTCGCACCATCACGACGACGATCGGCGCCTGCGTGGCGATGACCGTGTCCCTCGCCGCCGGCGGGTTGGGGGCGCTGGCTCCGAGCGCTTCGGGCGCGGCGACGTGGACCCCGGTCTCGGCGCTGCCCAGCGGCAGTTCCACCACTGGCGCCCAGGCGGTGGGGGACCCTGCGGGCGGCTCACTGCTGTTCTACGTGCTGAACAGCACGCCGACCATCGCCGCGGTCGCCAGCAGGGGCACGGTCGGATCTTCGGCGTCGGTGCCGGCGGTGGCGAATCTCGACAACGTCGGGACGCCCGGCCGGATCGCGTTCCTGAGCACGGGCGCCGCCATCGTCACTTGGACGCTGACGGCCTACGGGTCGGAATACATGGCTTATCGCTCACCCACGGGCACATGGGGCAAGCCGGTCGAGCTCCCGTCGGGCTTCAGCAACCTGGCGGTGCGGTCCACCGAGGTGCTGACGTCGGAAGCAAGCAGCACGGGGATCAGCACGGAGAGCTGGTCGTTGTCGGGGAGCGGTGCGCTGACCGTCAAATCCGGGCCCACCAACGTCTACACGGGCGATCAGCTGTTCAATACGTCGTGGCTCGCCCTCGACCCCGGTGGCACGGCGGAGCTGGTCGTCCTCGGCAGCACCGACGACGGCAACACCGAGGCCGTGTCGGCGGCCACGCGGAGCGCGACCGGGGTGTGGTCGGCCCAAACACAACTCTCCGCATCCGGCCTGTCCGTGCAGTCGGCCGTCTTTGCCACGGCACCGGGGGGCCGGTCGATCCTCAACTGGGTGACCGGCAACACCGCCCTGGCGGCAGCTTCCTATACGGCGCTACGTCTGTCCGGTCATGGTTTCGGTGCAGCCGTGGCGACGGGATCGGTGTCCTCCACATTCGGCGCTTTCATCCAAGCGATCGCCGCCGCCGGCGCCGACGGCACCCTCGCCGTGACCCTTACTGAGAAGGTCTACACGAGCGATTATGTGTTCAATACGACCACCAGCGTGCATACGGTGGCACCGACAGCAACCGTGCTGGGCGGCTCTGTCTCTGTCCCGCAAGCGGTTCTGCCCGAGTCGCTGGGTGCGGACCACAGCGAGGTCATTGTTGGCTCGGTCGTCTCCAACATCGGAGCGGGGAACCCTTCCTACCCCTCGAGCTACACCGACAAGCAACAAGTGTTTGCCACCATTATCGGACCCGGGTCGACGACGATCAGCCACCAGCTCGGAAGCTCCTCGGGCACCTACGACGGAAACGGCGGGGACGGTTGCCCCTGCCCGCAGAGCCCACCGGTGGCGTCGATTATCGGGGTGGCACTCGACCCGGCAGGCAATGGCGTGGCGGTGGGTCAGCTGACGCCGGGCGGAGCACTCGAGTCAGCCCGTTATGTCGTAGTGACGGCCCCCGGTGCCCCGGGCAGCCTCAAGGCCACCTCCGGCAACGCCAAAGTCACGCTCACCTGGACTGCTCCGACCGCCGATGGCGGGAGCGCAATCACTGGCTACGACGTCTACCAAGGGACCACATCCGGCGGCGAGGGCAGCAAACCGGTCAACGCCTCGCCACTTTCGTCAACTGCGAGGAGCTACACCCGGACAGCGCTCAAGAACGGCACCCGGTACTACTTCACCGTGAAGGCGATCAATGCCGCCGGTGTCGGTGCTGCCTCGAGCCAGGCCTCGGCGATCCCGGCGACGGTCCCCGGCGCCCCGGGCAGCCTGAAGGCCGCGCCCGGCAACGCCAAGATCACGATCAGCTGGACCACTCCGACCTCCAACGGCGGGAGCGCCATCACGGGCTACGACGTCTACGAGGGGACCAAGTCCGCCGGCGAGGGCAGCAAACCGGTCAACACCTCGCCGCTCTCGTCGACAACGAGGAGCTACACCCGCACAGGGCTCAAGAACGGCACCCGGTACTACTTCACCGTGAAGGCCATCAACGCAGTCGGCATCGGCGCCGCCTCGAACCAGGCCTCGACGATCCCGGTGGCGTGAGCAACTCGTCTAGCGCGAGACACGAGACACGAGACACGACGTGACGACATGCGACCGGCGGTGCCGAAGGCCCGCACGCAGGACTCGGTGAGCCTCGCGTAAGGGGACCTTTCCCGCCCGCGGTTTCGAGGCCGGCCGGCTCCGGGTCTCGACACCATCTGGTCGCGGACGGCTCGCTTTCCTGGCTCCACGGATCTAAAGGCAATACTCATAAGTTACGGAGGAGCAATGACCCGCACAGCTTCGGCAATCTGCCGTAATGGGCGGGGCCAGGAACGGTGAACGGGGCGTTTCACCCCGTACTTGCTCATCTTCCGCTTCACG
>JBEKLQ010000113.1:0-13465 GCA_050010115.1 Acidimicrobiales bacterium
CGGACCCGATGGCCACCGAGTGGCCCTGGGCGAGCACGTCCCGGAGGAGCGACACGACGACGAAGGACTGCTCGAGGATCGTCAGCACGGCGCGGACCTGGTAAACAGCCTCGAAGCGCTCCACCATCCGCGCCGCGCCCCCCACGTAGACCTGGTCGCTGCCCGTGGGCTCGTCGGCAGCATCGGCGAGGGCCTGACGGCACGCACCGATGAGGTGATCCACGTCCGCCCGGCCGGCGCTCGGGAAGGCGATCCCGTCAGGGGCGAGCTGGGCGAGCGAGCGATCGGTGAAGTGCTGCTGGATCACTGCGCTGGCAGCCTCGATGTCGGAGTCGAGCGCGTCGGGAACGAGCGCGATCGTGTGCTTGTCGACGACTCCGTTGGAGAGGACGATGACCAGCAAGCCCGCGTGCGACGAGATGCGCACGAACAAGGCGGAGCGGACGACCAACCGCTCCACTGCCGGCCCGATCACGATGGCGGCGCTGTCGGTGAGCTGAGCGAGCAGCCGGCTCGTGTCGGCCAGCATCCGCTCGAGCTCGCCGTGAGCGCGGGAGAAGAACTCCGAGACCTGCTCCTGCTTGGCGTCACCGAGTGGCGAGGGACCGGCGAGATGGTCGACGTAGAAGCGGTATCCCTTGTCCGTCGGGATCCGACCGGCGCTCGTGTGCGGGTGGGTCAGATACCCGTCGCGCTCCAACGACGCCATGTCGGAGCGGATCGTCGCCGACGACACCTCGAAGCCGGGGTCACGTGCGACTTGTGACGACCCCACCGGCTGGGCAGTCTCCACGTAGTCCGTGACGACCGTCTTCAAGATGGCAGCCTTCCGCTCGTCGAGTTCGGTTGTTTGATCTGGACCGCTCACGATGACCCCGATTTTACCGGCGGAACGCGCATGGGCACCGGCGACTCACTCCTCGAGCCGGAGCGCCGAGATGAAGGCTTCCTGGGGGACTTCCACCCTGCCGATGACCTTCATACGTTTCTTGCCTTCGCGTTGTTTTTCGAGGAGCTTGCGCTTGCGCGTGATGTCGCCCCCGTAGCACTTGGCGAGCACGTCCTTGCGCTTGGCCCTCACGGTCTCCCGAGCGATGATACGGCCGCCGATGGCCGCCTGGATGGGGACGTCGAACAGCTGGCGGGGGATGAGCTCGCGCAGTTTCGCGACCATCTTCCGTCCGTACTCCTGGGCTCGGGACTTGTGCAGGATGGCGCTGAACGCATCGACGGGCGAGCCGTTCAGCAGGATGTCGACCTTCACGAGATCGTCGACCTGGTAACCGGCCGGCTCGTAGTCGAGGCTGGCGTAGCCCTTGGTCCTGCTCTTCAGCTGGTCGAAGAAGTCAACGACGACCTCGGCGAGCGGGACGGTGTAGATGAGCTCGAGCCGCTCGGGCGAGAGGTACTGCATCTTGTCAAGGGCGCCACGGCGCGTCTGACAGAGATCCATGACGGTGCCGGTGTACTCAGCCGGTGTGATGATCGTGAGGCGCAGCATCGGTTCGGCGATCGACTCGAGGTTCTGCGCCGGAGGCATCACCGACGGGTTGTCCACCTCCATCGTCGTCCCGTTCGTCAGGTTTGCGAGGTACTCGACCGAGGGCGTCGTGGCGATAAGGGAGAGATCGAACTCCCGCTCCAGGCGCTCCCTGGCGATCTCCATGTGCAACAGGCCGAGGAAACCGCACCGGAACCCGAACCCGAGCGCCGCCGACGTCTCGGGCTGGAACGTGATGGAGCCATCGGAGAGCTTGAGCTTGTCGAGGGCGTCACGCAGCTCGGGCAGCTCGTCACCGTCGACGGGGTACAGGCCGCAGAACACCATGGGCTTGGGGTCGCGGTAGCCCTCGAGCGGAGCGGTGGCGGGCCGGGCGGCGTCGGTCACGGTCTCGCCGACACGGGCCTCGGCGACCGCCTTGACGCCGGCGATGAGGTAGCCGACCTCGCCCGGCCCGAGCTCTCCGACGGGCTCGTTGCCGGGCGTGCGGAAGCCGACCTCCTCGACCTCGTGGGTCGTGCCCGCCTGGAACAGCTTGATCTTCGAGCCCGAGCGGAGGACGCCGTCGAACACGCGCACGGCGCTCACGACCCCGCGGTACTGGTCGTAGAGCGAGTCGAACACGAGGGCGCGCAGCGGTGCCTCCGCACTTCCCTCCGGGGCCGGGATGCGCGCGATGACGGCGTCGAGGAGCTCCGGCACTCCCTCGCCGGTCTTGGCGGAAATGCGCAGGATCGAGTCCGCCGGCAGCCCGAGCACGGTCTCGATCTCGCCGGCATAGCGATCCGGATCAGCGGCCGGCAGGTCGATCTTGTTGAGGGCGGCGACGATCTCGAGGTCGTGCTCGAGGGCGAGATAGCAGTTGGCGAGCGTCTGGGCCTCGATGCCCTGGGAGGCGTCGACGAGCAGGATCACGCCCTCGCAGGCTGCCAAAGACCGGCTCACCTCGTAGCCGAAGTCGACGTGGCCGGGCGTGTCGATGAGATGCAGGATCGAGTCCCGCCAGTGGACCCGGACGTTCTGGGCCTTGATGGTGATCCCTCGCTCGCGCTCGATGTCCATCGAGTCGAGGTACTGCTCGCGCATGTCGCGGGCGTCGACGGCTCCCGTCAGCTCGAGGATGCGATCCGACAGCGTCGACTTGCCATGGTCGACGTGGCTGATGATCGAGAAGTTGCGGATGCGGTCGATGGAGGTCATGGCGAGCCAACCATCGTGCCACCTCGGCCGGTGCTGCCCGGCCAGCTCAGCGGTTGACGCTGCTCATGTCGCCGTAGCGCTCTCCACTGGCGGCGCCCGGCGGCAGCACTGCGTCGAGCTCACGCAGCTCCTCCTGGCTGAGCTCGACGTCGTCGGCGGCAGCGTTCTCCACGAGGTACGAGCGCCGCTTCGTGCCCGGGATCGGCACCACGTCGTCGCCTTGTGCGAGCACCCACGCGAGTGCGAGCTGCCCCGGCGTCACGCCTTTTCGCGCGGCGATCTCGCTCACGCGGACGACGAGCTCGAGGTTCTTGGCGAAGTTCTCGCCCTGGAACCGGGGATGGTTGCGGCGGAAATCGCCGGCCTCGAAGTCCTCGGGCGTCGTGAAGCGCCCGGACAGAAAGCCCCGACCGAGCGGCGCGTACGCCACGAACCCGATGCCGAGGTCGCGCACGGTGTCGAGCACACCGTTCACCTCCGGATCACGTGACCAGAGCGACCACTCGGTCTGGAGCGCAGTGATCGGGTGGACGGCATGCGCCCGCCTGATCGTTTCCGGCGCCGCCTCCGACAGCCCGAGATAGCGAACCTTCCCGGCCTCGACCAGCTCCCGCATCGCCCCCACCGTCTCCTCGATGGGCGTGTCCGGGTCCACCCGGTGCTGGTAGTAGAGGTCGATGACGTCGGTCCCGAGGCGTTGCAGCGAAGCGTCGCAAGCGCTGCGCACGTACGCGGGGCGGCCGTTGACGCCGACCCGGCTGCCGTCGGCGCGCCGTTCGTTGCCGAACTTCGTCGCCAGCACGACCTCGTCGCGCCGGCCATGAAGTGCCCGCCCCACCAGCTGTTCGTTGGTGAACGGGCCGTACATGTCGGCGGTGTCGAAGAACGTCACGCCGAGCTCGATGGCACGGTGGATCGTGGCGATCGACTCGGTGTCGTCGCCGAGCCCGTAGAACTCGCTCATCCCCATGCAACCGAGGCCCTCCGACGAGACGACCAGATCGCTGCCGAGAGTCCGCTTCCTCATGGGTCCTGTCTAGCGGCGGCCGGCACTCCACCCGCCCGCCGGCTGTGCACCTCAGGTACTGTCACTCAGGCTGAATAAACGAAGGGACGTGATGCCGTGCCGACGCCTGAACCGTTCGAAGGGGTGGTGGGCAGGACGATCGAGTCGTCGAGCCCGTGGTGGCCGCCGCTGCCCAGTGCTCCGGCCGGCGCCCCGAACGTCGTGATCGTGCTGCTCGACGACGTCGGCTACGCCCAGTTCGGCTGTTACGGCTCCGACATCGCGACGCCCACCTTCGACCGCCTTGCGGGCGCAGGCCTGAGGTACTCCAATTTCCACACGACGGCACTCTGCTCGCCGACCCGAGCGGCACTGCTCACGGGCCGCAACCACCACACCAACGGCATGGGAAGGATCGTCGAGCTCGCCACCGGCTTTCCTGGCTACGACGCCACCGTGCCGAAGACCAACGGGATGCTGTCGGAGATCCTGCTCGGCGAGGGCTACTCGACGTTCGCCGTCGGCAAGTGGCACCTCGCTCCCGCCGGCGAGATGGCGATGGGTGGGCCGAAGGATAGGTGGCCGCTCGGGCGGGGCTTCGAGCGGTTCTACGGCTTCCTCGGGGGCGAGACCGACCAGTACCACCCTGACCTCGTCTACGACAACCACCAGATCGACCCCCCGAGCACGCCTCCGGAGGGCTACCACCTGACGGAGGATCTCGCCGGCAAGGCGATCTCGTTCATGACCGATCTCCGTGCCGTCTCGCCGGCCAAGCCGTTCCTCCTCTGGTTCGCCCCGGGCGCCTGCCACGCGCCGCACCACGTGCCGCGGGCGTACGCCGATCGGTACGCAGGCATGTTCGATCAAGGCTGGGACCGCTGGAGGGAGGAGGTGTTCGAGCGCCAGGTGCGATCCGGGTTGCTGCCCGCCGGCACGGAGCTGAGCGAGCGGCCCTCTTGGGTACCGGGCTGGGAGACCCTCGGGGAAGACGAACGACGCCTCTACTCCAGGATGATGGAGGTCTACGCAGGCTTCCTCACCCACACCGACGAACAGGCCTGTCGTGTGGTGAACTTCATCGAGCAACTGGGCGAGCTCGAGAACACGATCGTCGTCGTCATGAGCGACAACGGCGCTAGTGCCGAAGGGGGCCCGAAGGGTTCGTTCAACGAGTTGTACTTCTTCAACTTCGAGCCGGAGGATCTCGCCGAGAACCTTGCTCGGATCGACGACCTCGGCGGGCCACGAGCGTACAACCACTACCCATGGGGCTGGGCGTGGGCGGGCAACACCCCCCTCAAACGGTGGAAGCGGGAGACCCACGAGGGCGGTGTCTGCGACCCGCTCATCGTGCACTGGCCGGCGCGCCTCGGCCGTCCGGGCGAGACGCGCCACCAGTACGTCCACGCCGTCGACCTCCTGCCGACGCTGCTCGACGTGATCGGCATCCAGCCACCGCAGGAGATCGCCGGTGCCCGCCAGAGCCCGATCGAGGGAGTCAGCTTCGCTGAGACGCTCACGGACGGGGCGGTCCGGAGTCGCCACATCACCCAGTACTACGAGATGCTCGGCTCGAGAGCGCTGTACCACGACGGATGGAAGGCCGTCGTCTTCCGGCCGCTCGCGCTCGTGCGCTACACGCCGGAAGACGACCCCGACCGGTCCTTCGAGGACGACGACTGGGAGCTGTACCACGTCGCCGAGGACTTCTCGGAGATCCGTGACCTCGCTGCCGAACGACCCGAGAAACTCGCCGAGCTCGTGGAGCTCTGGTGGAGCGAGGCCGAGCGTTACCAGGCGCTACCGGTGACCAACAAGGTGACTGTCGGGGCGGACCGGAGGTACCGCAGGAACCGCTACGAGTTCCTGCCCGGGATCGGAGCCATTCCCCAGATCGTGGCGCCGAACCTGTCCGACCGTGAGTGGGTGATCCGAGCCGAGCTCCTCGTGCCGGCGGAGAGCGACGGCGCGGAGGCTGGCGCGAGCGGCACGATCGTCGCTCACGGCAGCCACGCCGGCGGTTACATCGCCTACGTGGACGGTGGCCGGTTGCATTTCCACTACAACCATCTCGGTTCGACGCTCACGACGATCGCGGCGGAGGTGGCACTGCCGCCGGGTCCCGTCGAGGCCCGCGTCGCCTTCACGCCGACGGGGGCGTTCGCCGGCGATGTCGAGCTCTACTACGGCGACGTGCCCGTTGGCGCCGGCCACGTCCCGCGGACGGCGCTCGTCACCTTGGGTATGCAGGGTTTCACGGTGGGGTACCAGCGTGGCTCGGCGATCAGCCCCCGGTATGAGGGCAGGCGGCCGTTCACCGCCGGCGCGCTGGTGAAGGTCGTCGTCGAGGCAGGGCCGCGACGAGGGCGCGCCCCGGCGGAGGACCGGGTCGGTCTCGGGTCGCAGTAGCGGCCGATGTCGCCAGGGAAGGCGTGGTCATCGACGTTCCGAGGTCCGCTCCCGCGTAGTCTTCGCATGCGACCGTCAGGATCGTGCTCGCCGAGGACAACTACCTCTGACCATCCCGGCACCGTCTCAGTCGCTCTCCTCGCGGCGGTGTCCATGGCTCAGCTTGGCCAGCGCCGACTTGTCGAACCTCGATCCCGGCGCGACGGCCAGTTTGCAGGCCGTCACAGCTCGGACCGTCGAGGTTCGCAGGCCACCCTCGAGGATCGCCCGCTCGCCATGGAGCGAGCCGGGTCCGTACTCGGCGATCCGTTCGCCGTCGACTTCGATGCGGACCACGCCGTCGAGGAGGAGGAACACGTCCTCGCCCGGCTTTCCCTGCTCGGTGATCGCCGTGCCGGCGCCGACGGTGCGGATGGCCGGCCTGGGGCCGCCGCTCATCAATTTGGCCGACAGCTCACGCTCGAGCGCCGTCTCCACCTCGGTCGTCAGCGCTGCAGAGTCCGTGTCGCCCCACGGCGTGTGGCGGCCGAAGGCGCGTCGCCACCAGGTGCCGAAGTCGACGAGTCCGGTCTTCGCGCACAGCGCCCCGGAGTGGTCGTAGATCCAGTGGCGGGGGAACGGGCTAGCGCCGACCAGCTCGCGATGGGAGGATCCGTCGGCCCTGATCGTGAGCGCGAGCGTCGTCCAGGCGAGCGGAGCCGTGTACTGAACAAACGGGGCGCGTCTGACGGTGCGCGGAGCGGGCAACCCGGTGCGGCCGCCGGCGGTCTGCACGAAGGTGACCTCGGTGTCGCTCGCCTTCGGCTCGAGCTGCAGATCAGGGAGGGGGATGGCCTGGAACACGATCGAGCGACCGCCGAGCTTGACGGTGGTCGAGCCGATGAGCCCGCGACCGGCGTAACCCGCGTCGACGATGTGACCGTCGGAGACCTCGACGAATGCCCGCAACTCGTTGGCGAAGCGGAAACGATCCGCTCTCCTCAGCTCGTCGAGATACGAGAGCGTGTCGGGGGGAGGCTGGTCGTAGTGGGCGATACCCTTCTCGAACGGCATCTTGGCCGTGAGCCCCGTGATCGCCTCCGACGGGATCCACGAGATCGAAGTGACCGACGACTCGATTCGCATTCCGAACCTCCCCTTCAGTGCCGGACTACCAGCCCGTGGGCTCGTCTCTGATGTCAAGACCATATGGCAGCGGGGCCTATCCGCCAAGGGTGAGGACCGGGTGTCGCCCTGAACCGGAGCCGCACCGGCGCTGCTACGATGCCTCCCACAACGGCAACGCCTTGTGCAGCGAATCGCGTCTTTGAGGAAGACATGGCAAACATCAAGAGTCAGATCAAGAGGGACCGCCAGAACAGGCTCCGTCACGAGCGCAACAAGGCTGTCCGCTCGGAGCTGAAGACGCGGACCAAGAGCGCTCTGAGGGCCGCCGAGTTCGGCGACGACGACATGGGCGAGCGCCTGCGTCTCGCCGTCAAGCGCATCGACAAGGCTGCCGCCAAGGGGATCATTCACCCGAACCAGGCGGCCCGCCGCAAGTCCCGCCTCGTGCGCCACTTCGCGGACTACGTCGCGGAGCGGTCCGGCGAGTAGCAGCTTCCCCGGTCCTGGTGGCGAGCTCGAGATCGCCCGAGGCCTCGACGAAGGACAACTCCGGGGGATCGCAGCACTCGAAGCAGCGTGCGGAGCCGCCGATGGTGGGCGGTTGAAGCTGGAATACCCCACGCTGCGCAGCCGCCCTGCAGAGGTCGTGAACGACTTCCTTTGGCTGGATCCCGCCCCGCTCCCATCGGGTACTGCCAGCATCGTTGGCTTCCTCGGCGTCTACCAGAACCGGGCCGACGAGGTGGAGATCTGCGGGATGGTCCACCCAGAGCGCCGCCGTATGGGGATCTTCAGCTGCCTGTTGGACGAAGCGCTCACTGAGTTGCGCCGGCGGGACGCTCACCGCGTGCTGCTGATCGTGGATCGGGCGTGTGAAGCGGGCGTAGGTTTCGCCGAGGCCCGCGGGGGAGAGGTCGCCTGGTCCGAGTACCGCATGCGCCAGGCCGATCCTCCGGTGACCCAGGACGACGACGAGCACGTCACCGTACGTCCCGGCCGGCGAGATGAGGCCGGTTTCATCCGCGACTGCCTCAGCCGGGCGTTCGGGTTGCCCGAGGAGGCGACGGCCGACGAGGACTTCGCCGAGCGAGCCGAGCAGACTCTCGTCATCGAGCACGCAACCGAGCGGGTCGGCGTGATGCGAGCCGAGCGTGACGCCGTTGCCGGGGACGCCGGCATCTACGGGTTCGCCGTCCTGCCCGAGCACCAGGGACGCGGCTATGGTCGGGCGGCGCTGTCGAAGGTGACGCGGGCGCTGCGGGACGAGGAGACCACATCGGTCCACCTCGAGGTCCTTGTCGACAACCCCGGGGCGCTACACCTCTACGAGAGCTGTGGGTTCGACGTCCTCGGCATCGAGGACTACTACCTGATCCCGGTCTGACACCGGGAGTCGGCCGGAACGTGGAGGGTTTCGGGGACGACCCGAACCCCGGTGGTGCCGAAGTCATCGCTCAGGCATTCGAGCATACGATCGGGTCACTCAAACCGCCGGCATGACTCGTCGCTCTTGATGCTGCCCGGTGCCGGGTAGTGCTCGCGGAGTGTGAACGCCTGCGGCGTCGGGCCGTGCGCTCGCAGGTGGCGGATGCGGTCCTCGGCTTCATCGGTCGTGGGACGGTGCCCGGCCGGGACCCACCAGCAGGCCATCCATGCCTCTTGCATCTGCCAGAACCATTGGCGCCGGCGGCGCAGGACCTGGCGGTGGGCGTCGCCGAACACGAACGCCCTCAACGACTCGACGTCGACCCAGACGGACAGGTTCACGATGACACCCGCGCTGTCGGCGGCGTCCCAGTCGAAGGCGCGGATCGCCGTGGCGTTGCCGTCGTCGGTCTGCAACCGCCAGAGGAAGCCGGGCGCCCGGTCGGCGACGGCGTTGACGGGATCGAGGGCGGCCACGAAGTCAGCCAAGGCCGGGTCGTCGAGCGGCGCTGTGAGGCGGGCGACGTTCACCTGAGCGAGCTCGTAGGTCACGACCGCATTCTGGCCCTAACCCAGCCTTCACGCCGGCGCGCGGCCCGGCGCGCGGCCCGGCGCGCGGCCCGGCGCGCGGCCCGGCACCGGGCGACTCCTGCCACCGCGCCCCGTGGAGCTAGCTGGCTATCGCGTCCGCGTGCACGACGCAGCGGTTACCGCCGAGCTCCTTCGCCCGGTACATGGCCAGGTCGGCGTCCCGCACGAGCGAGCTCGGGCTCATGGAGTCATCACGCGTCATGGCGATGCCGATGCTGACGCTCGGCGACACCGCCCGCCCATCGAGAGCAAACGGTTGAGATACGGCCGTGACCAGCCGCTGGCCCAACGCCAGCACCTGCGCGACGTCCTCCATGTCTTCGGCCACGACGACGAACTCGTCCCCGCCGACGCGAGATACGGTGTCGGTCGCCCTGACCGCTTCCGTCAGCCGGGAGGCGAGCTGGACCAGCAGATCGTCTCCTGCCTCATGACCGAGGGTGTCGTTCACGGGCTTGAAGCGGTCGACGTCCAGAAACAGCACCGCGACGAGGGCGGGTTCGCGCGACAGCCGAGCGAGCGCTCGCGACAACCGGTCGTGGAGCAGTGCCCGATTGGGGAGCCTGGTCAGCGGGTCGGTCAGGGCGCGCCGCGTCAGCTCCTCGTCGGCACGCACCTGCTCGGTCACGTCCTCGACCTCGCAGATCCCGGTCAGGGCGGCGCCCCGTTGATCGTGCAGCGCCGACGCGGTCACCCGGGCGACAACTTCGGACCCGTCCCCGCACAGGTAACGGAGGCGGACTTGGAACTGATCGATCTCACCGGCGAACAGCGCCTGCCACCGCGCTCGTTGCTCCTCTGCCTCCGATCGGTGAACGAGACAGTCGATCGACGCGCCCTGCAGGTGCTGAGTGGTGTAGCGGAGGCTCCCGCACAGGGCGTGATTCACCTCGACGACCCGGAGGTCCGTGTCGACGATCATCTTGCCGACGGGGCTCTCGTCGAAGATGCGACGGAAACGCTCCGCCATCGTTCGCAAGGCCTCGAGCGCCTCCCGGCGCTCGGTGACGTCACGCAGGTTGCCGACGATCCCGCCGATGCCGGCGTCGGCGACATGGTCGGTGAAGGTCATCTCGAACCATCTCCAGCCGGCGGCGGTCATCATCCGCCACTCGCCGGTCACCGGCTTGTCCGGGCCGAGGCGCTGCGTCACGGTGACGGTCACGTCCTCGCGATCGGAAGGGTGCAGGTAGTCCCAACCGTTCGAGCCGAGCAGCTGGTCGACGCGCAGCCCGGAGATGCTCTCGATCGAGGGGCTGACGTACAGGATCGTGCCGTCCGGATCGAACAGCATGGCGATGTCGGAGGAGCGCTGGACCAGGGCACGGAACCGCTGCTCAGAAGCTTGCAGTGCCTGTTTGGCCTCGAGCTCACGAGTCCGGTCGGTCGCGAGGCTGAGCACCCCGACGACCTCGCCCGAGGGACCGAACAGGGGTGAGCGGGTGGCGTAGACGGGGACTTGCGAGCCGTCGCCCCGGCTCACCCAGACATCGCCGGACCAGTGCTCGCCGCTGATGAGGCGGCGCCAGATCTCGCTCGCAGGGTCGACCGGCATCGTCGCCGTGGAGAGCTCCCCGAGTGACCTCCCCACGATCTCGCCCCGGGGCCGCCGCTGCAGCCGTTCGCCGGCATGGTTGCAGTACACGACAGTGCCGTCCCGATCGATGACGAGTGCCGCTTCGGCGCTCGCTTCAAGCAGGTCCAGACCCGAGAGCCCCCAGATCTCCCAGATCGACGTCGTCTCGGCCGACGGATGCACAACGTCTGATATCGGCAGGTTCTGGCGGAAGGTAAGCAGGAAACCTGCCCCGCCCGCTTCTCGGCGCGCCCTCGGGCGGCGGGCCCGAGCCAGGTGAGCCGGCCGCCAAGGCCCGCCAAGGCCCGCCAAGGCCCGCCAAGGCCCGCTTACGAAGCCTTGGCCACTCGGTCCCGGCCGGCTCGCTTCGCCTCGTAGAGGGCTGCGTCCGTGCGCTGCAGCAGGCGCCCGAGATCGGTGTCGCGGGCGGCCATCTCCGCCACGCCGACCGAAGCCGTCACCTCGATCGGCCCGGAAGCCGTTGCGACGGGCGCTTCGGAGATGACCTCGCGCAACCGCTCGGCGAGCTCGGCGGCGTTCAGGAGCGGGGCTTGCACGACGAGGGCGAACTCCTCGCCTCCGTAGCGCCCGACGATGTCACCGGAACCGATCACTTTCGAGATGCGCTGGGCGACGACGCGGATGACGTCGTCGCCTGAGGCGTGCCCATACCGGTCGTTCACGTTCTTGAAATGGTCGATGTCGAGCATCATCGCCGACAGCGCGTTGCCCATCTGGCGGGAGTCGCGGAAGCTCCTCATGGCGAGCTCGAAGAAATGTCGCCGGTTGGCGACACCCGACAGCTCGTCCCGCTGGGCGAGGGTCTGGACCCGGGCGAACAGTTGGGCGTTCTCGTAGGCGACCACGCCCTGGCCTGCAAGGGCTGCGGCCACTTCGGTCTGGGTCTGCCCGAAGGCGTTCGGCCGGCGGGCGACGATCACGAGTGCTCCGACTGCCTGCTCGCGAACTACGAGCGGAGCCACGATGAACGAGCCCGCTCGCCCGAGGAGCCCGAACAGCGGCGAATTGCGCTCGCTGATGACGCTCGACACGGCGAGGGGCTTGCGCGAGCGCAGCGCCTCGGCGATCTCGGGCTGGTCCGCCTTGGCGATGTCGTAGCCCTCCGGCGGGAGCGACACTCCGCCGCCGACCGCGGCCGCTACCTCCAACCGCTCACCGTCGGCGAGCAGGATCGCTCCTGCGTCGGCGCTCAGAGCCGACACCGACGTCTGGAGGATCGAGCGGAGGACGCCACGGGGCTCGAGACTCTGGCCGACGGTGCGCATCGAGTCCCGGAGCAGCTCTGCCACTTGACGCTGCCGGCGCTCGCTCGCGACCGAGAGCTCCATCTCGGCCAGGCGGGCCGTCTCGAGGGCGAAGGCCACGTTCGACGTGATGGCGCTCAGGATCTCGACATCGTCCTGCGTGAAGATGCCCTTAGCGAGGCGGCTGTCGAGGTACACGATGCCGAGCAGGCGGTCCTCGATCTGCAGTGGTGCGACGAGGATCGAGCGCAGGCCGTGCGTCACGGCGCTCTCGGATCCGAGGGCGGCACCCTGCTCGGTACCGGTGAGGACCATCGGCTCTCGCGTGGCAACGACCCGGTCGACGATCGTCGAGGAGTACCCGGTGAGCTCTGTGAGGTCGTTGCAGTTGGCGTCGCGGCCGAGGTGAGGCCGGACGAGGCCGGAGTTCTCGTTCGTGAGGAAGAGCAGCGCACGCTCGGCGTTCAAGATGCGGACTGTCTCGTCGAGCGCCAGCCGAGCGAGCTCCTCGGGGTCGAGCACGCGGGCGGCCGCCGCGCCGACCTGGAGCAGTGCCTCCAGCTGGCGGGCGGCACGGCTGGCCACGCGGACACTGGCCGTCCCGGGCAGCCCGCTGTGCGCTCCGGCGATGATCGCAGCCCGTGCGCCTGTTGCCGAGTGAAGCCGGGGGCCGACATGTCCTGTCGAGAGCCGCGCCCGGCGGTCGGGGAGTGGCGGTTGTATCCAGCGGACGAACGCCGTGATGCCGAGGTCCTCCGCCAGCCTGGCCGTGGCGACGGCCGTGCGCTCGGCCTCCTCCTCGTGGCCGGCGCCAGCGAGCGCGCGGCTGCGCGCCATCTGGATCGCCATCTCGACGCCTGGGCCGTCGAGGCCGACGAGCAGCCGCTGACCCTTGGCACTGGCGCGAAGTGCTGCCTTGTAGCGGCCCTTCGCCACCAAGAACCCCGTCCTGGCGGCGAAATAGTGCGCCCGCATCAAGGGAGTCCGAGCCGCCATTCGCAGATCGAGCACGGCACGACGAGCCATCCTCGTCCGCTCCCTGCGTTCGTCCTCGGCGCAGTTCAACAGCTGAGCGAGCCGGCCGTAGGCCTGCACGAGCCAGAACGACGACAGGTTGTAGGGGCAGTTCCAGGGCGGCAGCCGCTGCGCCTTGAATTCGTTGATCGCCTGCTCGAATGGTGGGCCGAGCTCGTTCAGCCCGAAATGGAAGTTGGCCAGCGCGACGTGGTAGCCGGCGACGGAGATCCGCGACGGCTGCAGCTGAGCGAGTTGCTGGCGGACCCGCGTGATCCGCTCGATCCCGATGGTCGGTTGCTCGAGCAGGCCGGCGATGGCGATGCCGATGTAGTCGAGCCCGTTGACGGTCCCGTCGGCGACCCGGG
>JBEKLQ010000114.1:0-13443 GCA_050010115.1 Acidimicrobiales bacterium
GCTCGGTCCCGACGACCTGGCTGGGCACGGCTGCACGCCTCCGTGCACGGACGAGACGCACGTCGAGGTGGTCCACTTCAAGGGCGGCACGCTGGAGACCATGAGCGACGAGCAACGCGTCGCCACGATCGCGCCTCACTACGATCCGAAGGGCTGGACCGTGAGGAGCGTGGCCCCAGCGGTCGCAGCGCTGGACGGCAACGTCACGCGTTGGGAGGTCGCGCTCGTTCCGAGGTACCTGGACCGCAGCTGAGCTCGCTGGTGGTGCCCCGCTCACGAGGACGGCGCCGAGCGGGCGACCGGCCCGATGGGGAGCAGCGTGTGGTCTGACGACCACACTTCTGCTCCGTACTCAGGGACCGGTGGTCGTCCGAGCACGAGCTCAATCGCCCGGGCGGCGCAGATCCAGTGCGGGATGTCGGTCGGAATGACCACCGTCGAGATCCCGAACGCCGTGAGGTCCCCGCGCATCAGGCCGATCCGCCGAGCGTTGAGCGCCGGGGCGACACCGGCGGAGAGGCAGGCGTCGAACACGGTCTCGGTTGCGGAGAAACGCGTGTGACTCACGACAGCCTCACCTGCGGGTATCCGGTACCTGATGCCGTCGACCGCTTGCCACACCATGGCCTCGGAGTGCGGCTTGCGAGGGAACGGGTAAGTCAGCACCGTCGTGCCGTAGGGGACCTGTGCGGCCGCTTTAGACGAGAACCACGAGGGGATGAGGACCTTCTCCGTCGGGTACGGCCAAGCCGGCAGGAGGGCGATGGCGCTGAGCACCATCACAACGCATACGGCACCACCCGACACGAGCTGCGCCTCACCGCTGGCCGAGCGCCTGCGCCGCCGATCTCCGAGCCAGCGGTCCAGCAGCCGCGCTGACAAGAACGCGATGCAGAGCCACATCGCCACCGAGTACCGAACCGCTACCTCGCTCTTCACGAGCGGGATGCGGGTCAGCAACGCGAACGGCAGCGGGATCGACGTGAACCTCCCGGCGAGGTGAAGCCGGCTGCCCAACGAGAGCACGAGCGAGACAAGCCCCAGCCCGGTGAACAGCTGGACCACACGATCGGATCGGTACCGGGTCACGCCCACGATCAAGAGCAACAGGAGCGGCAGGCCGATGTAGCCGCCGTTCTCGGCGGCATCGCCGGAACCGGGCCCGCCTTGAGCGGCCATCCGCACCCACTGGATGCTCGTCGATCCGAACCCGAGACTGAATCGTTCGTTCGGCCCCGGGACCACCACGCCGGCCACCGCTGTCGAGAGCCGTGACAGGTCACCGAGCGGGTGGATGGGCCCGGCGAGGTGCCCTGGACCGGCCAGCGCCATGTAGGCGGGGTAAGCGCTGACGAGCGCGAACACACCCGCCGCGAGCCCGAAGGCCGCGGCGACACGCCGAGGCTCGGAACGGAAGGTCTTGTGGCGGGCGGTCACGACCACCGCCACGCCGATGCCGCCGACGAGCGTGAAGATCAACAGGACCTCGACCGAGATCAACAGCTGAGCGCCTGCCAGGACGCCGAGACCTGCACCGGCGAGCAGGCCGCGCCGCCCGCCGCTGAGGATCTCGTCGAGGCAGATCACAGCCAGAGGAGCAGCCAGGCCGATGACCAAGAAGAGATGGCCACGCCCCTGGCCGATCATGAACGGCGAGAAGCTGTAGAGCAGGCCGCCGACGAAGGCCGCCGGCACGCTGGACACGAAGCGGCGGGCGGCGAAGAAGAAGGCGGTCGCCGATGACGCGAACCCCAGGGACAGCATGAGGCTGAACGTGGCGATGGGGCCGATCAGCCAGGACAACGGTGTGCTGACGACGCCCACGAGCGGCATCGAGGTGTTGTCGGTGAGGTTGACTCCGATCGGGACGTTCAAGAAGCTGCTGAAGAGCGGGTTTCTCCCATGTGCCAGGGCGCTCGCCGGCCAGCGGAGGAACCACACTTCCTGGCCGACGTCGCCGCACCCTCCGCACTGCAAGACGGTGGTCGGGCCGTGTATCCACACCGGCAGGTTCGCAAGAAACCCAAGCCCCACATAACAAGCCACACACACCACGCTGGCCCAGCGCGGCCAGCGACGTCGCAGCTCAGCGAGTTCGATCGGGAGCGGTGTCGGATCGTCTTCGACGTCGGTCACCACGGTTCGCTGAGCGTAGTCAAGTCGGCTTGTGCGGCGCCGGTCCCCGGTGCGCCGGCGCCCAGACGCCGCCGATGACCACCGGCACGCCTGTCCCGAGGGCCGGCATCCGCTTAGGGCTGAAGCCGGTCGATCGTCCAGGCCGCGCCTTCGCGCGTGTACCGGAGGCGGTCGTGCACCCGGTCGTCACGGTTCTGCCAGAACTCGAACACGGTGGGCTGCACGCGATACCCGCCCCAGGTAACCGGCCTTGGGACCGGCCCTCCCGCGTATCGCTCAGCCTTCGACAGCACGGCCTCGTCCAGCGTGGCGCGGTCGGCGATCGTCTGGCTCTGATACGAGGCGTGCGCACCGATCTGGGCGCCGAACGCGCGCGTGGCGAAGTACTCCGTTGACTCCTGGTCCGACACCCTCGCGACTGTGCCCTCGATCCGCACCTGCCGGCCGAGCTCGTCCCAGTGGAAGAGCAGCGCCGCCTTCCCGCTGGCCTCCAGTTCGGCGGCTTTGCGGCTGCGGTATTGGGTGAAGAACACGAAGCCCCGTTGGTCCCACCGCTTCATCAGCACCATCCGCACCGATGGCTGGCCGTCCGGCCCGACGCTCGCGAGCGCCATTGCCTCGGGCACCCGGACCGCATGTTCGGCGTCGTGATACCAGGCTGTGAACTGCTCGAACGGGTCGGACGCGGCGTCTGCCTCGAGTAGCGGCTGGAAGTGGTCGAGCATGGGAGGACGCTACCGGGTCATCTGCTGCCCGGCAGACCGGTCACAATGGCACCTGTGGATCCGGCGAGCAGGCAAGCCAATGACGCCGCTGCTCGAGCAGGCGTCGAAGTCCGGACGCTCACGTCCGGGGCGGAGCTCGAAGCGGCAGCGGAGTTGTTGACGGACCTGTGGCAGACGCCGTTCTCCGAGCACGTGCTGAGGGCCCTGGAAATCTCGGGCAATTACGTGGCCGGAGCCTTCGCCCCTGACGGGTTCCTCATCGGTGCCTCGGTCGGGTGGGCGGCGATCACCCGGAACCCGGAGCTCCATTCCCACGTCAGCGGTGTGGCGCAGGGCCAGCGACGCTCGGGAGTGGGTGTGGCGCTCAAGCTGCACCAGCGCTCGTGGGCGCTCCAGCACGGGATCGGCACGATCACCTGGACGTTCGATCCGCTGGTGAAGCGCAACGCCGTCTTCAACCTCGCCCGCCTCGGGGCCTCCGCGCAGGGGTACCTCGAGAACATCTACGGCGTTATGGCGGACGCCATGAACCTCGGAGAAAGCGACCGGCTGTGGGTGCGATGGGAGCTGGCCGATCCCGCTGTCGACGCCGCCGCTTCGGGCACGCTTCGGCGGGCGCCGCAAGGGGACGGCGCCACCGAACGGCTGTGGCCGGGGCCCGAAGGTGAGCCGGTCGAGGCCAGTGCGCCGGATGACCAGGTTGCCGTGTTCATCTGCCGGGTACACCCCGACATCGAGTCGCTGCGCCGGCGGGATCCGGACGTCGCCGACGCCTGGCGCCGCGCTATCCGCCGGGTGATGGGTGGAACGCTAGAGGCAGGCGGGCGGGTGCTCGGACTCGACGAGAACGGTGACTACGTGATCGAGACCCGCGGGGCGGCATGATGGGACCCGTGAAGATCAGCGCTGTCGAGTTGCGCCGCGTCCACCTGCCACTCGTGAGGCCGTTCCGCACATCGTTCGGCACCGAGACCGTTCGCGAGGCCTTGGTGCTCCGCGTCGTCACGAGCGACGGCGAAGGGTGGGGAGAGTGCGGGGCAGCGTCGGAGCCCGGCTACTCCTCGGAGCACGTGGACGGCGCCTGGCTGACGATGCGGAAGTTCCTTGTCCCGCGGCTGCTCGACTCCGGTAGTGTGAGCGCCGCCGGCGTGCAGCACCTCTTCGCCGGTGTGAAGGGCCACCGGATGGCGAAGGCGGCGCTCGAGATGGCCGTGCTCGACGCCGAGCTGCGAAGCGCCGGCATGTCGTTCAGCGAATTCCTCGGTGGCGTGAAGGAGGCGGTGGCACCGGGCGTCTCGGTCGGGATCGCCGGCTCGGTCGCCGAGCTGCTCGACGTCGTCGCGGGTTACCTGGACGAGGGGTACTGCAGGATCAAGCTCAAGATCGAGCCGGGCTGGGATCTCGAGCCGGTGCGAGCGGTCCGCGAACGGTTCGGTGCCGATCTGATGCTCCAAGTCGATGCGAACACCGCCTACGGGCGGGCTGACATCAACCATCTGGCGAAGTTGGACGAGTTCTCGCTCCTCCTCATCGAACAGCCGCTCGACGAAGAGGATCTGCTCGGCCATGCCCGGCTGGCACGGCGAATCACGACACCGGTGTGCCTCGACGAATCGATCGTCTCGGCCCGGGCGGCAGCGGATGCGATCTCGCTTGGGGCCTGCTCGATCGTCAACATCAAGGCCGGGCGGGTTGGCGGCTACCTCGAAGCCCGGATGGTCCACGACGTGTGCCGGGCTCACGGCGTACCGGTCTGGTGCGGTGGCATGCTTGAGACCGGGCTGGGGCGGGCAGCGAATCTGGCGTTGGGGGCGTTGCCGGGTTTCTTGTTGCCGGGGGACATCTCGGCCACTTCGCGGTACTACAAGGAAGACATCACCGCACCGTTCGTGCTCACCGGCGGGACGATCCCGGTGCCGACGGGCCCTGGGCTGGGTATCGACCCGATTCAGTCGTCCCTCGCCTCGCTCACCACCGAGACCGAGACCATCCGCCGCTAGCCGGGGGCCGGCGAGTCGTTCCCGGCGTCCGCAGCGGAGACGGGGACTGCGACAAGGTGATGAGCCTCGGACGTGAGGCACTGGCCGGTCGCCAGGTCGAAGCGCCAACCGTGCATACCGCACTGCAGCACCCCGTCATGCACCTCGCCGAACCGGGCCAGGTCTGCCTTCAGATGCGGGCAGCGACGCTGCACCAGGTAGTCGCCGATGCGGACCAGATCGCCCGGGTCCTCCTGTTCGGCATACCAACCTTCGGCGTAAGAGAGGCGCTCGGGCGCAAGGCACTTGAAGAACGTGTAGATG
Organism: Acidimicrobiales bacterium; assembly: GCA_050010115.1. Lineage (GTDB taxonomy): Bacteria > Actinomycetota > Acidimicrobiia > Acidimicrobiales > Bog-793 > JAKACA01. Next base: position 5,165 of record JBEKLQ010000114.1, read on the forward strand.
AACTCGTTGTACTGGCCCCGCCGAGCTGCCCGGAAGCGCAGCGAGAGGAACAAGCTGTTCACCCAGTCGATCTCGTGCTTCGCGATCAGTGCCTCCACGAGCTCGTGAGCCATGGAGAAGCGGTAGCGGCAGTCCTCCCCCTGCCACCGGCGGACCTCTCGCTCGGCGAAGTCGATGACGATCCTCTCGTCGCCGATCTCGAGCAGCACCGGTACGCCGACACCAGGCCCGATCCGGTCGGCGAGCGCGAGAAGCGGATCCCACCACTCCGCCAGCGCCACCGCCAGGTCGCCCTCGTAGGTGGGCCAGGACGCCCGCTCGGCTTCGATGCGAGGCCGTTCACGCTCCGCGTAGGCCTTGAGGTACGACCGCTTGTCGGTGAAGATGCGCCTGACTTCGTCCTCCGACAGCGGATGGGTGATCGTGCACGTGGTGCCGCCGTCGCCGGCTAGGAGATCGACAGCGCTGCCGGGGATCAGCAGGCGCCCGTTGTCGTGCCCGAGGCTGGCGAGGTACTCGAGGTACACCGCCTGGTCCGGGAAAGGGTTGTCCTCGCTGTTCGAGAAGTCGTTGAAGGCGAACAGCTCGTCATCGAGCAGCGCCGGCGGCCCGCTATTCGGAAACACGTACTTCGCGCCGACCGTCTCGACAAACCGGGTGGCCCGTGCCATGCCGTTCTCGCGTTTCCGGGCGCCGAGAGCGCTCTTGGTCGCGGGAGCCAGGTCGTACACGACGGGCCACCAGATTGCACCGGAGTACTGGAGGGAGTGGCCGTCGTACGGGCCGAAGGCGTTGATCGGGTCGAAGTCGCGCGGCCGTGAGTCGTTCTGGTTCAAGAACCTGATCTCGCCGTCGTCGACCGCGAGCGCTGAGTCCCCGAGCGGCCCGTCGGCCGGCGACGTCATCGCCGAGATCATGATCCGGAGGCCACCTAGGTCGATCGGCTCGCCGTCGGTCGTCTGGACGAACGAGCTGAACCCCAGCTCGGTCAGCTCGCGCCGCAAGTCGTCGGTGGGGAAGTCCGGCAGCAGCACGGTCGTGGTCTTCGGGATGAACCGGGCCAGCACGTCGGGATCGAAATGGTCCCGATGGAGGTGCGACACGTAGAGGTAGTCGGGCTGGAACCCAGCGAAGTCGACGCCGCTGTTGTCGGGGAACACGAACCAGGAGGCGAAGTAGGCCGGGCTTCGCCACGGGTCACAGAGGATCGAGCCGTCCGCCGTCTCGAGGAACAGGCCCGCATGTCCCGTGCAGGTGATCCTCATCGTGCTGCCCTTGGGCCCCCCGCCCCCGCCGCTGCGAACAGCCGGTCCACCAGGCCAGCCAGCGCGATCGAGTCGGCGGGCGTGCGTTCCGGCGCGGCGTTGCCGCGGATTACGGAGCAGAAATGGTCCATCATCGAACGATACGGGTCGGCTCCGTCTGTCGTGATGATCTCCACCGAGCCGTCGCGACGGCGCAGCGAGATCGACCGGTCCTCCAACGACGGGGTGAACGCCCGCTCCACGAACGCCGACGCCTCGGTACCGACGATCTCCAGCAGCTGGCGCTCGGGCGCCTCGAACGAGCACTGGATACTGGCTGAGCGGCCACCTCCGAGGTCGAGCCATCCCGAGAACGACGCGTCCACTCCGAGGCTCGTCCGGCGGGCCGAGGCCGCACCGACGCGAAGCGCGTGGACGCCTGAAGGGTCGGGACACAGGATCGCGAGCACTGGACCGAGACAGTAGATGCCGACGTCCAGCAAGCACCCGCCGCCCATGCCCGGTTGCCACCGGTGGTCGTCCGGGCGGTCGAGCACTCCCGTGAACGCGGCCGACACGAACAACACGTCCCCCAAGCGCCCGGATCGGGCCAGGTCCACGAGGGTCCTGGAGCGGGGGTGGAAGGGCGTCATGTACGCCTCCATCAAGACGACGCCCGCCGCCGCGCACGCAGCGCTCATGAGGGAGGTGTCCTGGGCGGAAGTGGAGAGGGGTTTCTCGCAGAGGACATGCTTGCCGGCCAGAGCCGCCCGTTCGGTCCACTCGCGGTGCATCGAGTTCGGCAGGGGCACGTAGACCGCCTCCACCTCGGGGTCGCCGATCAGATCCTCATAGGTCGCGTGGCGCCGTGCGCCGCCGGGCGCCGGGTAGTCAGGCTGCGACCGGCTGGCGACGGCAGCGAGGCGGCACTGCGGGCTCGCGAGGATTGCCGGGATCACCGCCAGGCGCGCCACCACCGAGGTCGGGGCAAGGACCCCGATGGCGACCGGTTCGGCATCGGCGGCGGTCACAACGAGGGCAACGAGACAGGGGTGTTGCCACGGTCGGTCGACTGCTGCGCCGCTTCGAGGAGGGCCACCACCCGGGCGGCCGAGGTCGCGGTGACGGCGAGCGGCTCGCCGAACTGGAGGTGATCGGCCAGGTTGCGGTGGAAGGCCCCTCGGCCGACGTCGGTCACCGGCAACCTCGTCTCGAACAGACCGATCCCGGCTTCGTACCTGGCCAATGTCAGCTCCGCTGGGGCCTCGGCGTGATGGGCGTGATCGATCACGTAGCCGAACGGCGGCTCGATCCGCTCGAACCGGAGTGCCCGGTAGGTGCCCATCAACGTGCCCTCCGTACCCTGCACGAGGAACTTCGGCTGCCGGAAGGCGGCCACGTCGCTGTGGACGAACTCCGCCTCCCGCCCGTCGCTCCAAGCCAGGCGCACCCGTACCTGGTCGAGGTTCGTGATGTCGTGCCAGACACGTTTGTGGCCATGAGCGGTCAGCGTGGCCGGGAAACCGTCCATCAGCTGCAGGATCCAGTCCAGATGGTGGGAGCCCCAGTCGTACACGGCTCCCCCGGACACCGAAACCTCCGAATGCCAAGCACGGCAAGGGTGTTCGAAGCCTCCGACGAAGGTCTCGACGTTGAAGATCTGGCCGAGCAGTCCGGCCGTCACGCACCGCCGGACGGCGACGAAATCGGCATCGAAGCGCCGGTTTTGGTGCACGGTGAGCGCGACGCCGGCTCGTGAGGCGGCCTCGATCAGCGTGTCGGCCTCCCGGAGGGTCATGCACATCGGCTTCTCCAGAGCGACGTGCCTGCCAGCCCGGAGCAAGTCGAGGGCGAGGGCGAAATGGTTGGAGGGAGGCGTCGCGACGATCACGAGGTCGACGCCGTCGTCGGCGATCAGGTCGTCCGCGCTGGCGTAGGTGCGAAGTCCGGGGAGCTCCTCCTCGGCCGCTTTGCGCCGGCCCGCGTCGGGGTCACAGGCGGCCACGATCTCCAGCCCGTCGGTTGCCTGGACGGTGAGGCCGTGGTAGTGCCCCATACCGCCGTACGGGCCGTAGCCGAGGATGCCGACACCGACCGCTTGCTCGCTTGCCGCCAGTGCGGCCGGCGGGATGAGCACCCGGCGGAACAGCTTGGAGAGCTCCGGGTGTTGCAGCACGGACGGGTCGGTACTCGTGCCGGCGGTGACGACACGCCCGGCACCGACCCGGCGATCGAGCACGATCGACCGGTCGGAGAAGGCGATGCTGACTTGGAGCACCGGTACGGCATCGGCAGCCGTGTCGAGGCAGGCGAGCCGGTCCACGAAGGAGAATTCGGGAGGTAGGCGGCGCGTGAGGGGGTCTCCAGGCGTGACTGTCTTGGCGAACCACTCGGAGGCAGGATGTACCGAGGCCACACGGGCGCCGAGCAGCTCGGCCCACGCGGCGTGCTCCTCGTGGTCGCCCGGCACGTCTCGTTCCGGGTTGGCGAACGCGAGAAGGCAGGCGCCTCGTTCCACCGCGCCACGCAGGTCGGCGATCCACTTCGTGCCCGCGCCGGCTGGCGTACCGGTCACAACTACTGCCCCGTACACAGCTGGCGACGGCAACGGACCGGCCGCGGGGTCGACGACAACGATGTCGCAGCCCTCGGGAACGATCGAGCGCAGCGATTCGAGAGATTCGGGCCCGCTCGGTCTCCGATCGACGTGCGCGCCCGGACAGCGTGGCTCACCACGGCCAGCTGAGGCCGCACCGCTGACGACGAGCAGCACGCGCCCGGGCTCCGGCCGGAGATCAGGCGTCCGCATGGCGATGGACCTTACCGAGAAGCTCGCGCAGCGGCTCGGGTCCGGCTCGCGCCGGTCACACACGTCGGCCGCGGCGTACCCGTCTTGGCGAGGTCATTCGAGTTCCACAGGTCGTGATGCGACTGCGCCCACGGTCCGGGTGACGCGCACGCAGGAGTGGGCGTCGACCACACCAGCAGCCCGCCGTTCCTCGTGCCGGTCGCGACGATTTGGTCGGCGTCAGCCCCCCACGGCCCGACGACCGCACCACCGGTGACCCAGCCGCCGGTGAACTTGGGGAAGCCGGGTGCTTCCACGCCGTTCAGCTGGTAGGCGCGGAGGTCGTACATGCCGCTCGCCTCGAGCACGTAGCCGCCGGCTTTCGTCCCGTTGACGTCGGCGATGGTCGGCTGCTCGAAGAACTGCAGGTCGTTCATCAGCGCAGGGAAACCCGGGCGCATCTCACCATTCGTCCCCCAGGCTACGACCTGGTCCTGATGCGGTGACTGCTCACCTGGCGCCTCTTCGTCGAGCAGTCGCCCGATGCTCGCCGCAGGGTCGACGATGCTCAAGCTTGACGTCGTCCCGATGGGGGCGACGCTCGGACCGCCGAGCGCCGGCATGGACGCGTCGAGCAGGTCACCGAGGAAGCTCTGCCCCGGTGGCACGAAACGCAGCACGTTCGGCAACCCGCCTCCCGTCCCGAGCAGCGACGTCCCCGTTGGCGAGAGCTCGTAGAGGGGACCGGCCACCGCGCCGGTCACGACGTCGAGTTGGCCGCTGACGAGAGGGGCCAGCGCCGGGCTGGCCACGACACCGTCACCGATTGTCGGCAGCAGGTTCGCTTCCAGGTCGGCGATGTGTGCCGGCCAGCCCGGAAGAAATGCTCCCGGATCCGGCATTCCGGTCGGCTTCGGCGCCCCTCTGGCCGCCGGGTGCAAGGAGCCGTTGGGATAGATCGCGTAGACCCGGGAGTTGGCCGTGTTGAGGTCCGGCTCCAAGAGGGCGGCCTCACCGAGGTTGGCATTGGGCGGTCCGGCGTACTCCTCGTCCGCGCCGACGACGATGTCAGGCGGGCCGTGCCCGGTCAGCACACCGACAGCCGGGGTGTCGAGCAACTCCGAGCCCATGTCCGGGTCGGCGCTCGGCAGGAACGTCACCTGGTTCGTCACCGCGTCGACGGACTGCACCTCGGCCGGGTCGACGACGAGCACGGGCCAACCGGGCACCGGTTGGCCGTTGGGTAGCCAGGCATAGACGTGCCGGTCGAGGGACGAGGCGACGACGTCGAGCTGACCGTTGCCCTGGAGGCTCGCGAGCGCCGGTGCCGACCAGAAACCGGGAAGGAGGCGGTTGTCCGGGTTCCTCGCCGAGGTCTCCGAGAACGCCGGGTTGGTATGTACGGGCCAACCCGGCAGGAGTTTCCCGCCCGAATTCCAGGCATAGACACGCCCGAGGGAGTCCGTGGCGACGACATCGAGGCTCTTGCCCGATGCCGACGCAAGGTCACCGACGGCGACACCTCCGATGATCTCGCCTCGGGGGATGTCGGTGATCGCCCTGGACTTGAAGGCGCCCTCCGAGGCGTGGAATGGCGCCGCGTTCGTGTACACGGGCCAGCCCGGGAGCTCCTTGCCGCCTGGGAGCAGCGCGTCGATCTGCCCACCTGCTTCGGGCACGAGAAGCACGTCCTCCCCGCTCGGGCCGATCGGGGCGAGCTTCATCGGAGCGTCGAGGGAGCTGCTGAGCTGCATCGGCATGCCGGCCTCGAGTCCGGGGTCGCGGTGGAGGAAGTCGGCCGCTTGGGCGACGCCGACGAGTCCCTTGGCGTTTTCGACGAGCACGCGGATGGTGAAGGTGAAGCGGTCGGGGTCGGGCGTTCCGTTGGCGAGCGTGGCCCCGCCCGTGAGCGATGCCGCCCCACCGGGGAACAGTGCGGCGAGCGAGGCGAGCGGTATCGTCGCCAGGACGCCGCTCTTCGGGCTCGTGCCGGTGCCTTGGGCGGCGAGCCGCCACGAGGTGGCCGATGGCTCGGTCCCGATCCCGACGTCGACCTGGTACTTGTACGACGTCGAGCGGACGGCGGCCACACGTCCGGTGACCGTGAGATCGCCGGACGTCGTGAACGTCCGGAAGTAGCCCGGGCTGGAGATGGACGCCTCAGGCGGGATCCGACCCTCTTTGACCCACTGGACGATGCGGGCAGCGTCAAGGCGTCCCCATCCTGTGTACTCGTCGAAACCCGCCTTCGTGCGGTACATAGTCGCCGTCCCGAATGGGATCGAGGTGGAGCTGACCGAGTAGTTGTCCGCCGGCGCCGGCGGGTCTGCGTTCGGTGCAGGCGTGGCGAAGTCGACGTCGTCCGCCGACATCGTCACGAGTTGCTGGACCTCATTGGCCGAGAGCGGCACGGGAGCACCGGTTGTCGACTTCAGGCCCGGGTAGTCCTTGATCGTCCCGGCGGCGACCGCATCGGCAGCGGCGGACTCCAGGAGGCCGACGGTACCCGATGCCTTCCCGGTCGCCTCCGAGGAGCAGCTCGCGCTCTCGACGGTGACGGAAATCTCGGGCCCGTAGTTCGTGCAACCGTTCAGGTAGAGGTAGCTCGGCGGGTTCCAGCCCGTCTCGGCCGTCGTCGAGTTGACGTCGATGATGCCGCCGAGCCCCGCCGGCAGGTTGTCGTGCTCGGACTCCTCGTCGGCGGCGCTCCCGACGATCGGCACGCCATGTGCCGTCGCATAGGCGATCGCCTGCTTGGCGGTGGCGGTCTCGTCCACGGCTCCGAGTGCCTCGGACACCATCGTGGCGCCGGAGTCGACGGCGAACAGGACGCCCTGGGCGAAAGCGTTCGAGGTGGCGATGAAGCTCCCGCCCACACGGACCGGGAGGATCATGCAGTCCGGGCATGCTCCCACCTCGCCGTTGATGGAGTCGGCCGAGCCGCCGATGTCCTCGGCCTCACCGGTGCCGTGGCCGTAGTGGACGTCATCGACGGGATCGTTCGTGTTGTCGAGGAAGTCCCACCCGGCGATGGCGTTGGGGAAGCCGGCCGGCGCGGTCGAGACCTGGAAGTACGGGTTGGCCGAGCCACCGGGCAGCCGTGCCCTGCCGAACGTGTGGATCAGATCCTCCGCCGAGATGCCCGTGTAGGCGTCGTTGCCGCCGCCGTTGTTGTAGGAGCTCGAGCAGAACGTGCCCCCGTAGTCAGCATCGACGGCAGCGACTCTCGGGTCGTTGGCGTACTGGGCGACGTTGAAGACGCCGGAATCGTCGAGGTCGTACGGGTCGTTGTCGAGAAACCTCTGCCCCGTCTTCTCCAGCTGCGGCTTCGTCTCCCCGGCGGCGTTTTCCGGCAGTGGCAGGGCTGCGCGGTTGAGGGCGATCTTGTCGACGATCGCCGGGTCGCACCACTCGATGCCCGAGTCGAGGACCGCGATGACCGTGGCCGGCCGGCCGGTCGTCGTCTGCCAGGCGAGGTCGTCGCTGTTGCCCTCGACTCCGCAGAGCTCCTGCGGGTTGGACGAGACCGCTTTGTCGCTCGAGCGCTTGCTGGCGAGCATCCAGTTACTGCCGCTGTTGGCCCAGTTCGTGGGCCACTCCGGCGGGGTCTGCACGGGGGTGTGGTCGTTGGCGGAGTAGTCCTCCGGGTTGGCGTTGGCCGGCGGGGCGGGCCAAAGCGGCACTCCGGTCAGCGAAGCCGTGTCCCTGGGCTTGGTGGCGGTCCCGCTGTCCGATGCCGTCCTGGTGGCGGATGCGGTCGCGGCTGCAGCTGTGGGCTTCGTGGCGGTCGCAGTCCCGGCCTGGGACTGTCGGGAGGTGTTCAACGGAGGGCAAGAGGCCGGGCGGGTCGGCATCGCCTCCGGCGCCGTCGTCCAGATGGGCGCCGGCGGTAGCACCTGAGCCGAGGCCGTCCCAGCTCGTGCGGCGACTGTGCCCACCGCCGCGGATGACAGCACGCCCACCACCGCGGATGCCGTCAGTAGCGTGGCGACGAGGATGATCCTGCCTGGTGCCCTTCTCATTCCAATCCCCCTTCGTGCCCAGCGGCGCGTCCGTGATGTCGTGGCGATCGCACGGCAGAGCGCGGCGGGCCCTCCAGCTTGCCCGACACCCGTACCATTGCGCCATGTTGCGTCCTGGAAACTGGACAAGGCCAGCGGGTGCGAGTCCCGTCCGGGTAATCGCCGGAGAGCCCGGTAGCAGGCCCCGGTCAGCGGTCGAGAGGCCGCGGGCTGAGCGGGGCGTCA